>JBCCMB010000019.1:0-31145 GCA_039026555.1 Pseudomonadota bacterium | reverse complement strand
GCCATGGCGCCGGCGGCCCGCTCAATGTGTCCGACGTAACGGAACGCCACCCGGTGTCCGACGCGTGCATCGGCGCGGCCGTTGAAGCCGGCGTTCCAAGCAAGGATGATCTCAACGGCGAAGACCAAGAAGGCGTGGGCTATTACCAGCTCACCGTAAAAAACGGCAAACGCTGCTCGGCGGCCGTCGCCTATCTCAATCCGGCGAAAAAGCGCGCCAATCTGTCGATTGAAACGCACGCGCTCGCCTCCCGCGTCCTATTTCAGGGCAAGCGCGCCATGGGCGTCGCCTATGTCCAAAACGGCGAAACCAAAACCGCCCACGCGGCGCGCGAAGTGATCTTGGCCGGCGGCGCGATCAACACGCCCCAACTCTTAGAGCTCTCCGGGATAGGCCGACCGGAGGTTTTGAAGGCCGCCGGCGTTGGTGTGCGCGTTGAAGCGAACGGCGTCGGCGAGAATCTGCAGGATCATTATGTCGTCGGCACGCGATATCGGCTAAAGCCCGGCGTGATTAGCGTCAACGAGCTTAGCCGCGGCGGACGCTTTGTCGGCGAATTGTTCAAATACGTGTTTCAGCGCAAAGGCTTGCTGACCTTATCCGCCGCGCACATCGCCGCCTTTATCAAGACGCGGCCCGAACTCTCCGGACCCGACGTTCAATACCACATCCTGCCCGCGACCATGGATCAGGAGCTCGCGGTCGAGACCGGCGAGATGGAGCTGGAAAAACACCCCGGCCTCACCATCGCGCCATGCCAGCTGCGCCCGGAAAGCCGCGGCGGCGTGCACATCAAATCGGCCGACCCGTCTCAGTACCCCGCCATCGTTCCGAATTATCTTTCCAACACGCTGGACCAGCAGACGATTGTCGAAGGCCTCAAATGGGCGCGCAAAATGGCGTTCCAGCCCGCGCTTTCAGATTATGTGGCGCACGAATTAACGCCCGGCGCGGAGATTCAAACGGACGAGGATTGGCTGCAATATGCGCGGGAAACGGGCTCGACCATCTACCACCCGGTCGGCACCGCCAAAATGGGCCGCGACCCCATGGCGGTGGTCGATCCACAATTGCGCGTAAACGGCGTCGAAAACCTGCGGGTCGTCGACGCGTCGGTCATGCCCCGCCTGATCTCCGGCAATACCAACGCGCCGACCATCATGATCGCAGAAAAGGCGTCAGATATGATTTTGGCGAAGTCCGCTTTGGCGTCGGCCTAGGGATAGAGTCTGGAATTGCTCCAAGGCGTATCGGCGCTTTCGCGTTCGAACACCAATCGGTCATGCAGGCGAAACGGGCGATCGCGCCAAAACTCGATCCGGCTTGGCGCAATGCGATAGCCGGTCCAATGCGCCGGTCTCGGCGTTTTTCCAATTCCGTATTTCGCCGCGTATTTGGCGATGCGGCCTTCCAGTTCGAACCGGCCCTCCATGGGCCGCGATTGATCCGACGCCCAGGCGCCGATCTGGCTGTCTTTCGCGCGTGAGGCGAAATACGCGTCCGCTTCTTCATCTGAGACGCGAGTGACGTCGCCGGCGACGCGCACCTGGCGGCGTAAGCTCTTCCAATGGAAACATAACGCCGCCTGAGAGTTCGCCGCCAATTGCAGGCCTTTGCGGCTTTGCGTGTTTGTATAAAAAGTGAAGCCGCTTGCGTCGACATCCTTCAAAAGCACCATGCGAACATCCGGCATGCCGGTCTCATCCGCCGTGGCCAGCGCCATCGCATTGGCGTCATTCGGCTCTTTATCCTTCGCCGCCCTCAGCCAATCGGCGAACAGCGCGAAGGGATCATCCGTCGCGAAGAAGGCTTTGTCGTCTGGCGGCGGCGATTTTTCGTAAGCCTCTGCGCTGGGCGTAGGCGGGATCAGCGGCGTGTCGTCGGCCATAGAACGGGCCCCTTACTTGCACAGTCAAAAAAGGGCTTTGAAGCCCCGTATCTCGCTATATGGTGCGCCGCATGTCGCATAACACTTTTGGACACTTATTTCGCGTCACCACTTGGGGCGAAAGTCACGGCCCCGCGCTCGGCTGCGTTGTCGACGGCTGCCCTGCGGGCGTGCCGCTCACCCAAGCGGATATCCAAACCTATCTAGATCAACGCCGCCCAGGAACCTCGCGCTTTGTGACTCAGCGCCGCGAGCCGGACCAGGTCAAAATCCTCTCGGGCGTGTTTGAAGATGATCGTACGCAGGAAAAATTCGGCGGACAGGTCACGACCGGTACGCCAATCTCGCTGATGATTGAGAACGTGGATCAGCGCTCCAAGGATTACTCGGAGATCCGCGACCGCTATCGTCCCGGCCATGCCGATTTCACCTATGACGCCAAATACGGCGTGCGCGATTATCGCGGCGGCGGACGCTCATCCGCCCGCGAAACGGCCGCGCGCGTAGCGGCCGGCGCCGTCGCGCGCCAAGTCCTCGGCGAAGACATCGTCATTCGGGCCTCCCTGGTGCAGATCGGCGTGCACAAAATCGATCGCGAGGATTGGGATTGGGACGAACGCACCAACAATCCCTTCTGGTGCCCCAGCGCAAAGACTGCGGCGTTGTGGGCAGACTATCTCGACGAGGTCCGTAAAGCCGGCTCCTCCGCCGGCGCAATCGTAGAAGTTGAAGCGACCGGCGTTCCGGCCGGCTGGGGCGCACCCATCTATGGTAAGCTCGATGCGGATTTGGCCGGCGCGCTCATGTCCATCAACGCTGCAAAAGCTGTCGAAATCGGCGCAGGCTTCGAAGCAGCTGCGCTGTCCGGCGAAGACAACGCCGACCAAATGCGCATGGGCGACGACGCGCCGGAATTCCTGTCCAACAATAATGGCGGAATTCTCGGCGGCGTCTCTTCCGGACAGCCCATTGTCGCCCGCGTTGCGATTAAGCCGACCTCCTCCATCCTCACGCCGCGCCAATCGGTCACGGCGACCGGCGAGGATACGGATGTCAGCACAAAAGGCCGCCACGATCCCTGCGTGGGCATTCGCGCCGCGCCGGTCGTGGAAGCTATGACTGCGTGCGTGCTGGCCGACCAGAAGCTGCGCCATCGCGGGCAAATGGGGTGAGAGGATGATCACGGCTGCGACCGATGGGCCTGTCTTCACGACCAGCTATGCGCAAGGTCGCGCCGAGACCAGCGTGTGGTTTCCCCTATGCGTATCCGCCATGCTCGGACTAGCCGGATTGTTCCTCAATCAATTGCCCCTCACCGCGTTTTCCGCCTTCATCACCCTGGCCGCCATCCGTCATTGGCCGCTGACGGATACGCAGCGCGCGGTAATGCGCCTCTCCCCCGATGGATTGGATCTGGACGGCGCGGGTCGGATTGTGTGGGCGTCGATCGACAGCGCCCGCTTTAAAGAGATCAGCGCGCCTAAAGCGCGTCCGCGCTATATCGAGATCAAGCTGAACGAGCCGATTGATGTGGCCGCGATCCCTATGCCGGCCATGCGCCGTCATCCCTGGGAGATCAAGCCTTGGAGCCGACGCGGCAAACTCCGCATTTTTGTGCACCTTCACCATTTGGCGGACAAAAGCGACGACGTGGTTGGCGCGTTTCGCCATTTCTTAGGCGCGCGCTTTTTCGACGATGTCTCATCCAACTAGACGCCCGCAGGCTTCCGCCAAGTCGTGGTTTTGGTGAGGAACGCCAATTGGCGACGCTCCGGGACAAATCCGGCCTCGCCCAACACATGACCAAAATCCTCAGTCAGATAGGATTTGTAATAGGGCTCGTGAAACCCTTCCGGGAAGTATTCCAGCATGCGGTCAAGATCCGGCGCATCTCCCAATTGCAAGCTGTCCGTGAACACGAACAAGCCGCCAGGCTTTAGAACACGCACAAACTCGGCCGCAGCGGCGCGACGAATTTTCGGCGGCAGTTCGTGAAACAGATAAACGCTGCACAGAATGTCTGCGCTCTCGTCTTCCATCGGCAGGGCTTCGGCCGCGCCTTCGAGGATTTGAGCTTTAGGCCAAGCGCGCACCGCGCGTCGCGCCCGGGCGCAATAAGCGGGGGATAACTCCAATCCGTAGGCGTCGAGACGAGGATAGGCGGCCAGCGTTTGCGCAAGAAAGCGGCCCGTCCCGCATCCGACATCGACATATGTCGCGGTGCGCGATGTCTTCCGGGCTCTCAATTCGCGGCTGATCTCCGCCAAAGCCGAGCGTCGCATCGCATCGCCTGCGCCCGTAAATAACAACTCTACCTGGCTGTCATAAATCCGGGCGCTCTCATCCGTGAGCCAGCCTCCGGTCTGATAGTGGAAATTTTGCCGATAATAGACCGGAAAGCGCTCGGCGCCGTCGATCTCGCGCGCTTCGACCCCATTTCGCGCCAGACGGCGGGCGTCGACCTCCTCCAAATCCTGCGTCATCAGAGATGATGATTTCAGCGCGCGACTAAGATCGCGCAGCCGCAAATCCTCAGGCGCGGGATAAAGGCCAGCTTCTACATTAGCGCGATCCCGTCGGAACAAATCCAAAAAAGCCTTACGCAACGCGCCCACGCTGGGCGGCGGGCTTTTGGGCTGGAAAGGCGGCTCGCCGGGGCGGTTGAAAGGCGCCGACCGTCGACGCGCCAGCCCATAATGGGCGGCGTACCAGGCGACGCGCGCCGCCTGCGCGGCGCCGTACTTCGCGCGGCCGAAAGCACGCACGACGGGGCGTTTGGATTTCTCAGCTGCGATCGACCCAACATCGTTCAAGGCGTCAACTCCGTCTCGTCATCTCTCAAATATGCATTATTCCCGCATCCTGGCGAGGGCGGCGACGCGCCGCATTCATGCGCCGTATGAATGCGGGCTTCATCTTCTATTCAGCTCAAGCGGCCGACCATTTGAAGCAATATAGAGAACAATTCGGAGCGGCAGGATGAAAAGTGCGATCGTCTCAAGCCTGGCGGCGGCGGCTCTGCTCGCGCCGCAAACCGCCAGCGCTCAGATTTACCAGGATTTCCACGAGGCTTGCCGCGGCGTGTCCGACGAAAACCGTCTCGCCGGCGCGTTGATGGGTGGCGTTATCGGGGGCTTTATCGGCAATGGCGTCGCTGCAGACGGCGTTAGAGACGAAGGATCCGTGCTCGGCGCGCTTCTAGGCGCAGCAGCCGGCGCTGAGATCGCACGCAACTCGGCAGATTGCGATCCGACGTATTATGGACCAGATCGCCATGGCTATGATTATCGGTCGACAGAGTATTCGCGCATTAACCAACACCCCGATTATGACGACCCGTCAGGCGTTTATGGCCAGACCGCGCCCTACTCCCCTACGTCAGTTGACGTATACGATGACCAATACGCGGAAAACGACGCAAAAACTGACGATTACCACCTTTACGGGAATAATTACGAGGGTTATGGGTCGGACAGATATGAGCCGGCGGCGGTGGAATGCGAGACTGTAAAGCGCATCACAAGATTGCCGGACGGGAGCGAGTTGCACGAGCCTGTGCGGGCATGCCGCAAGGCTTATTATGGCGATTGGTCGCTCGACGAATAAGCGGTTCGCCTACTTGGCGGGCCGCGCAAAGGACAGGCCCGTCCCCCCAACCCAGGGCCTGTAGGCCGGTCGCAGTCGTCACCGTTTCGGCGGGAGCGGCTGCGGCTGGTTCTACCACCAACTCCTAAACATCGTCAGCTATCGGCGCGCATGGCATAGACGCTCTTTATTGCCGTCGCCGCCTAGGGTTGGGCTCGGCGTCCAGCCGGCTATGCGCCATCCTTTATCGGAGAGCCAATCTTCAAAACGCGCCGCCGCCGCGTTGACGACATCATCATCCGTCACCAATCCGCCCTTACCGACATGATCAGGACCGACTTGGAATTGGGGTTTAAACAACGCCACAAGGTCGGCGGCTTCCGTGGCTAAGTCGAGCGCGGGCCCGATCAGCTTTTCAAGCCCGATAAAGCTGGCGTCGCAGACGATCAAATTGGGCGCGTCGGTAATGAGGTCGCGCGTTAAGCGCCGCGCATCTGTCGACTCTATCGAGGTTACGCGCGCATCCTCCCTTAGACGAGAGATCAATTGGCCGCGTCCGACATCAACCGCAAAGACATGCCTCGCTTTGCGGGTCAGCAGAACATCGGTGAAGCCGCCGGTCGACGCGCCGACGTCCAAGCAAACGCGTCCCTCCACCTCCAAGCCGAAAGCACTCAGCGCATGGTCCAATTTAACGCCGCCGCGCGACGCCCATGGATGGGCGAGTGTCACCTCCAACGCCGCGTCGGCGTGGATACGCATAGCGGGCTTGGTCGCAATGCGCCCATTCACCGAGACGCCGCCCGCCTCAATGGCCGCGCGGGCCTGGGCGCGTGTGGCGCACAAACCGCGAGCGGTGAGCGCCTGATCCAAGCGCTGAGGGCGGTCTAGTCCGTCGGACTCAAATTCAGGTTTAGACACATTCGTCATTCGCGCGCTTTCTCAAATCCAGGCCACGAATCTTGCGCAAAGCGCGTCGACGATCTTGGCGAATGATGCGTTACCGCGCATCCTTAGGTCCGCCAACATCAATCCCTCGGAGCCAAGCCCATGCGTGTTTCTCTCGCCGCCGCAATCGCCCCTTTGATCGCCGCCTGCGCTCATCATGCGCAACCAGCGCAGACTTTCGAACCGGCCGCCTTTACAGCTGTGATCGCCGGAGCGACCGGCGCATCCATCGGCGACGTATCTTTAGTGCAAGGTCCCCATGGCATGATGGTTGAAATCAATCTTGGTGCCGGCTCTATCGATCCCGGCTGGCACGGCGTTCATTTTCACATGGTCGGCGATTGCTCAGATATCGGCGTCTACAAACTGTCCGGAGGGCATGTCGGCCTGATCGAGGGCGGCCACGGCCTGATGAATCCGATTGGACCGGAAGACGGCGATCTGCCGAATATCCACATCAATGCAGACGGCGGCGGATCCGCAGAGATGTTTACGCAAATAACCTCATTGGCGGATCTTCTGGACGCAGACGGCTCCGCGTTGGTGATCCACGCCGATCGTGACGATCATATCTCGCAGCCCATCGGCAACGCCGGGGCGCGCGTCGCCTGCGCGGAAATTATCAACGAGTAATCCCCGGACGCGCTCAAGCCATTATCTCCAAAGCATAACCGCGCCAAGCTGAAAGAGGTTTAGACCACGGTCGTAGCGCCTCACGATGGAATTCAGCCGCAGCCCGACCTTGGATCGACAAAAAAACCGCCAGTCTACGCTTAGGTAAGCGTGCGCCTAGGTGCGCGCAAAAATTACGCTGAGATTGTTCGCCGGCATATCGCGCACATCCGTGAGTTGGAAACCCTGCGCCGCCGCGATCGGGCCAAGATCCAACTCCAAATCCCGTACGCCCCACGCCGCGTCGCGCCGGTTCAGCGACGCGTCAAACTCTTCATTCGACGGCGCTGAGTGAACGCCGTTCCGCGAAAAGGGACCATAGAAAAAGATACGCCCCGCCGGCCTCAGAAGCTGGGCGGCACCTGCAAACACGCCTTCGCATGCTGCGATCGGCGCGATGTGGATCATATTGATCGCCACCAGCGCATCAAAAGGGCCTAATACGCCCCAGTCAGCGGCGGTCGCATCGATGCTCAGCGGACCTTCGACACGTCCCTCGCCACGCGCTGCGATCCAGGCGGCGATGCTTTCGCGCGATGCGGGATCTGGATCGCTGGTCGTCCAACGAATGTCGGGACGCGCCGCTGCTATATGCACGGCGTGCTCGCCCGTGCCCGATGCGATTTCCAATACGCGGCGGGCGTCTGGGACGAGCGCATAAAACGCGTCACGGAGAACATCCTTGTTCCGCGCGACCGACGGTGATTGAAGACCGCCGCTGGAACTCGCCGCGCGCGCCTCCAAAGCTAACACGCGCCCATCTTCGCCGGACGGATAGCCGTCGTCCTCGCTCATGCTCGCTGCCTCGCGCTTAATCTAACCCGTGGGAGAAAAACGCTCCCGCAATTCGCTCTTTAAGATCTTGCCATTGGCGTTGCGCGGCAAGGGGTCGGATTGGAATTGGATTTGAACCGGCACTTTGAACGCCGCCAATTTTTGCGAGGCGAAGGCTTTGAGCGCATCTTCCTCCACGCTCTCGCCGGGCTTAACCTGAACGACCGCGCCAACCTCCTCGCCCAGAACTTTATGGGGAATGCCGACCACCGCTGCATCCATAATCGCAGGATGTTCGTAAAGCGCGTTCTCCACCTCGGAGCAGTACACATTCTCCCCGCCGCGGATCAGCATGTCCTTGGCGCGGTCTAGGATGAAGAGGAAGCCTTCCTCGTCAAGACGGCCAAGATCGCCTGTCTTCACCCAGCCATCCTCAAACGTCGCCGCCGTCGCTTCCGGATTGCGCCAATAGCCGGTGACGACATTCGTGCCCTTCGCCCAGATCTCCCCAATCTCGCCGCGCGGCAGCGTATTGCCGTCGGCGTCGACCGTTTTGAGATCCATCGCCGGGCCCGAAGCGCCGGCGCTTTCGGGCCTAAGGATATAATCATCGCCGAAATTCAGCGTAGCGGACGCACAGGTCTCCGTCATGCCCCATCCATTGCCCGGCGCGGCGTCCTTAAAGCGGCGCTTAATCGTCGACACCAATTCCGGGGCGGACGGCGCGCCCCCATAGGACACCACCTCGATTGATGAGAGATCGTATTTATCGCGCTCGGGGTGTTCTATAATCTGCCAAGCGATCGCCGGCACGCCGCCAATCACATTGACCTTCTCATCTTCGATTAGCTTTAACGCCGCCGTCGCATCCCATTTGTAAGTCGTCAAAATACGCCCGCCGGCCAGCACGCTAGGCGCCAATATGGCGAAGGCGCCCGTGGCGTGGAAAAACGGCACGGAGAGCAACACCACACGCTGTGGATCATCCGGCGAGGGCATGGGCGGCTGCTCGCCCCGGCGCAGGAAAGAGCGCGCTTGGCACGCCATGGCGTTGAATACGTTCGCCATAATCGCGCGGTGCGACGCCAGCGCGCCCTTGGGCCGCCCTGTGGTTCCGGACGTGTACATGATGGTCGCGTCATCGTCCGCCGCGAGCGGCGTATCCGGAAGCGGCTTCGCATCTAATTGCGCCCATGAATTGGCGTCGCCGATCAACGCTTCCATCGAAGACATGCGCGGATCAGCCTGCTCTTCGGCGCAGCGCGCAATGATGACATGCTCCAAGTCAGGCAGATTTTCGAGATGGCCGCGCAAGCGCTCTACGCGCTCTGAATCAGCAATCGCAACCTTCGCGCCGCTATCCTTCAGGCCGTATTCCAGCTCATCGCCCGTCCACCATGAATTCATCGGCGTGGCGATGGCCCCAATGCTCAACGCGGCGAAGAAAGCGACCGGCCATTGCGGATAATTCCGCATAATCACGGCCACGCGATCTCCCTTTTCGACGCCAAACTGATCGCGCAAAATTTCGGCGAAATGCGCGACGGCGCGCAAGTGAGCGGTGAATGTGACGCGTTCGCCTTCATAGACGATCATGTCCTTGTCGCCATGAGCCGCTGACAGGGCGAGCACATCTCGCAAGGTGGGCGGCGCGTGCTTGTAAGAGCGGAATTTCACGCCGCGAATTTCAATCTCTTCCATCTCAAACGGAGCGTCGGGCGCGCTCAATAAGGCGTTCGCCTGCGCAATGCTCATCGCGGGAAAACTGGGCGCTTGATCCGCCATGATCCTATCTCCTCCCAAAGATTTATTGTTATCGCTTGGCGGCAACATATGCACGAGGACGCCTTTAGCGCGACCCCGCGCGCCTTAGGAGATGCAATGACACGCGCGCCCATCCGCATTACTGACGCCACGGAAATGAGCTTGCCGGGACTACTGGAGATCTACAACGCCGCTATTCGGTCGAGCCTCGCCATTTGGACGGAAACCGAAGCAACGCTGAAAGACCGTCGCGATTGGCTGGACTATAGACGATCTTCCGGATTTCCGGTTTTGGCGGCGACCGCTGGAGAGGACGTCGCCGGGTACGCCAGCTATGGCGCGTTTCGACCCAAATCCGGGTATGCGCGCACGGTCGAGCATTCCGTCTATGTCGCGGACGCGTTTCAAGGACGCGGGGTCGGACGCGCGCTGATGAACGAGCTGATCGGACGGGCCCGCGCCGCAAACATCGCGGCCATGGTCGGCGGCGTCGACGGCGGCAATGCCGCCTCGATCGCGTTTCACAAGCGTCTGGGCTTCGAACAACAAGGCGTCTTAAAGGGCGTCGGTGAAAAATTCGGACGCCGGTTAGACCTTGTCTTCATGGTGCTCGATCTGGAGGCGCGCTAGATCCTCGCCGCCATAGCTTCGCCCAGCGCGTCGCCGGACATCCACGCGCACTCAACGCGCGGGCCTAGCCGCCAATCGCCGCAACACCCGACGCCAAGCGCAGCATCCCAACCGAAAGCGGATTGCGCCGATGTTTCGATTTGCGAATAGCGCCAACGATGCGCCGCCGCGTGAATAGGGGCGGTCGCCCCGGTCATTTCGCAAAAAGCTTTGACCAACGCCTCCGCTGCGGCGTCCGGCTCCCACTCCAAATGCACGCGGGACCAATCGGGCGAACCATGGACAATCCAAGTCTCCACATCCCCACGGCCCGGCTTGGACGCATTGCGCGCCGCCCATGAAATCGGAGAATTCCCCGCCGGCTTGGACCAACGGGCCCCATCGAACTTAGTCTCGACGAGACTATCAAAGGCGAGCATGATCGACCAACATGGCGCAGAGCGCGCCGCCTCCGCCTCTGCAGCCATGCCCGGGGCGATGGGTTGCAACAGCGGTCCCGCTTGCTCGGCGGGCGTCGCAATCACCACGGCGTCGAATTCGGAGACATCGTCTCCCGCGTCGAATTTAAGCCTCCATTTCCCAGGAGCGCCTTCTACGGCTTCAACGCGGCGACCCCATTCGATCGACGACACGCGGGCGGCCAATCCTCGTATGATCCCGTTCATACCGGGCGCGCCGACATAGCGCGTATCGGGTCTAGGATCAGGGCCGCCGTCGAGGTGAAACACGCCCGTCCATTCCGCGACATGACCGTCTTTCTGCAATTCGGCCACGACCGCCTGAAAGCCGGGATCGCGCGCGGTGAAGAATTGCGCGCCATGATCGAAACGCAACTCCCCCAACGACGTATGCGCGCGCCGCGTCGACATGCGTCCGCCCGGCCCGCGGCCCTTGTCGAACACGTGCACGTCTGCACCCGCCGTTTGCAGTCGCAGCGCCGCCGCCAACCCCGCCAGTCCGCCGCCGACAATCGCCGCTCGCATACGCTTTACTCCAAATCCGTTGAATTCCGGCGTTTTTTGCCGGAGGGCCGCTTCACGTCTAGACATAGCGGGCCGTCATTTGGCGGCAAGCTGCTGGAATTTTATGACCAACGCCTCCCCAACGCCGACCCGCCGGACGCCCATCGACTATGACGCCTGGAAACGAACGGCGCTGACCCTTGTCGCCGCCTGCGTTGGCGCAGGGATTATGTGGGCTATTGGCGCGCCAATGCCGTTTTTGATCGGGGCGGTGGTCGGAGCGGCGGTCGGCGGCTTCGCGTTCGCTGCGGACATAAACTCGACGGGCCGCTCGATCGGATTGACGTTTTTGGGATTGCAGATCGGCGCAGGCTTCACGCCAGAAGCGGTTGATCGTTTGACACACGCTCCCGTGGCGGCGGCCGGGCTCGTGGTCTCTACCCTTGGCGCATTTATCGGCGCCTATGCGGTTTATCGGATCGTCGCAAAGTGGAATCGGGAAACCGCCTTGCTCGGGGCCATGCCGGGCGCGCTGGCGACGGTGTTGGCGCTGCTGGCGGATCCGCGCGCGGACGCATCGCGCGTTGCAATCGCGCAATCCATACGCCTCAGCGTGTTGATTGTGCTCTTTCCGCTTTTCATCCCGCCAACCGACACCGCGCCCGCCGCGGAAATTTGGAGCTGGACAGCAACTCTGCCCGTGCTCGCGCTCGCTTCATCCGCTGGCTGGACACTGGAACGGTTGAGAATTCCCGCCGGTGCTCTGCTCGGACCGATCACCGTATCCATCATCGCAACGCTTGGCGGATGGGTTGAAGGCGTCCCGCCTCCGCTCTTGTTCTTGACCGGATCCGTCATTATCGGAGCCTCGACGGGTGCGCGACTGAGCCGTGGCAGCGCGGCGTCCTGGCGCGCAAGCGCCCCTGCATCTCTTCTCGCGCTGGCGGCGGCGATGGTGTTCGCCTTCGGCTCGGCCTGGGCGATTTCGCCCTTTTCCAGCCTCTCTTTGCCCACCCTATTGCTGGCCTTCGCGCCAGGCGGGATTGAGGCCATGGTCTTGCTCGCCGCCGGCTTGGGGCTTGACCCCGCCTTTGTCGCCGCGTGCCACATTACGCGCGTAATCGGCCTTACACTGGCGCTGCCCTTATTCTATCGGCGCTTTACCGTTTATCGCCCCAATTAACCCTCACATTACGAATTCGTCACTTGCATTATTATCGTTTTTCGATGATTATATATCGTATAACAAGAACACAACATATCAACGCGGCAGTTGATTTCATTAACATCAAAGGGAGCACAAGCCTCCCGATCGAAGGAACGCCGCAATGAAATTTGTACCATTCGCCACCGCTTTAGCCGCCGCTTCGACGTTGATGGTCGCCCCCATCGCCAGCGCCGAAGACTTCGCCATTGAATTCAAATACGACGCGGAAGCCCTGCAGACCTATGAAGGCGCTGTGGAAGTGCATCGCCAAATGAAAAATGCGGTCAAAGACGCATGCGGTTTGGACACTGCGCGCACCGCACGCGAACAATCGCAAGCCACAAGCTGCTATCGCGACACGATGGACCGCGCCGTTTCGAAAGTCGGCTCAAAGACGCTCGTGAAAGCTCACGCCAACGCAGACGGACGCGCTTAACCTTCCCCCCTCGAGCCCCCAAGCGCGTTTCAGAGGCCGGACGAACATCCCTTCGTCCGGCCTTGTCGCGTCTTAAGCCGATCTCTCTCATCCAAAGGCTTGGGCCATCGCGTCAAACAAAAACAAATGCCGACGCGCCACCGCCTCCGCGTCTTTTCCATAACCGCCGCCAAGCACGCCGGCGATCGGAACACGTTCGGATTTGCACCGATCCACCACACAGGCGTCGCGCGCCTTCAAACCCTCATCGCTCAGATTGAGCAGACCCAAACGGTCTTCGAGATGTGGGTCGACGCCGGCGTTGTAGAAGACCAAATCGGGCTGAACAGACGCAAAAGCCTCATCCAGCGCGCTAGACACCGCGTCTAGATAAGCCGTGTCTCCGGCCCCTTTTGGCAGACCGACATCCAAATCGCTGGGCGGCTTTCGCCGCGGCCAATTCTCTTCGCAATGCACGGAGAGCGTGAAGACGCGCGGTTCATCGGCGAAGATGCGCGCTGTTCCATCGCCTTGATGAACGTCTAAATCCACGACCAGAATCTGCGAGACGGCTCGTTCCGCCAGAAGCATACGCGCCGCGACCGCGACATCGTTGAACACGCAATACCCGCCGCCTGCCTGATATGAGGCATGGTGCGATCCGCCCGCCGTGTTCGCCGCGGCGCCGTATTCCAGCGCCAAACGTCCCGCGAGCAGCGTACCGGAACACGAGGTTCGCGACCGCATGCTGATGGCCGGCGTGATTTCAAACCCGATCAGTTTCGCCGCGTTCCGATCTACGCTGCACGACAAGATATCCCGCACATAATCGGGATGATGCGCCGCCTCCAACCAAGCCTCCGGCGCTGGAATAGGCTCGTAAAATCCGCCGGGCGCAACATAGCCTTCCTCCATCAAGAGGCGCGCGACATGCCCGTATTTGCGCATAGGAAAGCGATGGTCGCCCGGCACGGTGGACGCGTCATAAGCGGGATGATGAACAAAGGGCGGCATGACGCGGAGATAGAGCGCGCGCGGCCGACCGGAAAGGTCTATAGGCGTTAGCGATGACCGCCGCCTCTAAATCCACCGCTCCAGAGCCCGCAGATCGCCTCACGCGCCGCCAAGTCTGGGCGCAGTCCTGGCCGATCATGGCGGCGTTGGCCTCGACGCCGATGGTCGGCGTGGTCGATACAGCGGTTATCGGACGCACAGGCGACACCAATGCGCTCGCCGCCGTTGCCCTGGGCGCGACAATCATAGGTTTCATCTTTTGGGCGTTCGGCTTTTTGCGGATGGGCGCGACCGGCCTTACCGCCCAGGCTTATGGCGCAAAGGACATCTCAGAGGTTCAAAGCCTTTTGGCGCGCTCGGCGTTGGTCGGGTTCGCTTTGGGCATGATGATTCTGGTGGTCAGCCCTCTACTCGACATCGGCGCCTTCGCTCTGCTGAGCGCTGAAACCGCGGTTGAAACGACGGCGGCCACCTACACGCAAGCGCGGTTTTGGGGCGCGCCGGCCGCCTTGATGGTCTACGGCGCAACCGGCTGGCTATTGGGTCTAGGACGGTCGCGCGAAACGCTGATCCTTCAGCTTTTCACGAATGCGGCGAACGCAGGCTTCGACGTCTTGTTCGTCTGGCGTTTCGATATGGGCGCCGCCGGTGTCGGCGCAGGCACCGCGCTTGCCGAATGGCTGGCGGCGGGACTGGCGGCGGTGATTTGCCTGCGCGTTGTGGCGCGGCAAGGCGGATGGGCGTCCGGCGCGCTTAGCTGGTCGGCGATCGCCGCGCCTGAACGCCTGAGGCGTATGGCGGTGGTGAACAGCGACATCATGGTGCGAACCCTCGCCCTCTTATTGTTATTCGCTTGGTTCACCAATTCGGGGGCGCGCCTGGGCGAGACGCAATTGGCGGCGAACCATGTGTTGCTGCAGCTGCTCGCGATTTCGGCCTTCGCGCTGGACGCGTTCGCCTTTACCGCGGAAGCGCGTGTTGGCGCGGCCGTCGGCGCAGGATCGATCGCCGATTTAAGGCGGGCCATCCGCCTGACGTCTGAGTTCGCAATCACCGCGGGCGCGGGCCTGTCCGCGCTGATGTTCCTCGCCGGCGGCCCGGTGATCGATTATCTCATTCGCGCGCCCGACGCCGCTCAGATCGCGAAAGCCTATCTGCCCCTCGCCGCCCTCGTGCCCCTGCTGGGCGCGCCGGCCTGGATGTTGGACGGCGTGTTTATCGGCGCCACGCGCAGTCGCGAGCTTCGCAACTCAGCCATCCTCGCAACCGGCCTCTATATCGCTTTGGATCTCAGCCTGCGCGGCCACGGCAATCTCGGCGTTTGGCTCGCTATGACGGCTAGCTATGGACTGCGCGCCGCGCCGCTGGCCTTTTTCTATCCGAGGATTGAGCGAGATCTAACTGAGGTCGGCGCCGACGGCGTCTGACACCGATTGAAACCCATCCGCTTTCAGCATATCCGCCAATCCGCTTTTGATAGCGCCGACCAAAGCGGGACCTTTGTAGACAAGCGCGGAGTAAAGCTGCACCGCCTGAGCGCCGGCGCGGATTTTGGAGTAGGCGCCGACCGCATCGCTGATCCCGCCTGCGCCGATCAGATCCAATCGTCCTTTGAGCTCGATCGCAATCTGTTTCAGGACGGCCGTCGAGGGCTCAAGCAAGGGCGCGCCCGACAAACCGCCCGCTTCATCGCGATGATAGCTGATTAGACTGTCCGGCCGCGCGATCGTGGTGTTTGAGACAATCAATCCCGTCAGCGATGATGTCGCCAGCGCCACTTCGGCGACGTCGCGCAACGCCGTCTCGTCCATGTCCGGCGCGATCTTTAAGAAGATCGGCTTCGGCCCGGACACCTCCGCCATTTCGGCCGCCGCCTCGTCCACACGGCCGAGCAAATCCTCGAGCGCGCCACGCTCTTGCAGACCGCGCAGGCCGGGCGTGTTGGGCGAGGAGATGTTGATCGTCAAATATCGGCAGTAAGGCCAAACGGCTTTAACGCCGGCCACATAATCGGCGACGCGATCCTGGCTGTCCTTGTTCGCGCCGACATTGGCGCCGACACATCCGATCTCCGCCGGCGCGGCCGCTAACCGACGGACAAAAGCGCCCAGGCCGGAATTGTTGAACCCCATGCGGTTGATCACGGCTTTATCGGCCGACAATCGGAATAGGCGAGGTCGTGGATTGCCGGATTGCGGCCTTGGCGTGACGGTGCCGCATTCCACAAAGCCGAATCCAAACGCCAACATCGGCGCGAACACTTCCGCGTTCTTGTCAAAGCCGGCTGCAAGTCCAACAGGGTTGCTCAAATCCAATTTCGACTTTGGTAAAGCCGTATGCAGGATCGGCGGATCGATCGGCTTGACCGGAGTCAACACGCCGCTTTTCAGCGCCGCTATGGTGAGCGTATGCGCAGTCTCGGGAGGGAAAGCCTTGACCAAGGGCAGGCCGATGCGTTGCAGCGCGCTCAAACCTCAACGACCTCACGCGGCGCCTGGGGGCCGCCGTCTGACCCCATGTCCAATCGCCAGGTTTGCTGAGCTTCATCCGCCGAGACGCGCCGATAGACGTGCGGAAACAAAGTTCCGCCGCGCGCCGGCTCCCACTTTAAATCATCTCCGAAATCATCCGCGTAGAACGACAAAAGCACCGCATTCTCCACGCCTTTGAAGTGGAGCGATAAGGTTGATTGCAGCGTCTCGGCGGTCGAGAAATGGACATACCCGTCGGCGCGATCCAACGGCGCCTCGACAGGACCGCCGTCTTGCGCCTCTCGCCATTCGGCGTCTTTAAGAATCTTGTAGATTAGGCGTCCGTGCATAATCCTTTGCATGCCCGCAGCTCTTAGAGAGCGCAAGCAGGCAGTCCGCTATGACGCACATGACGACCGTCTTAAGGCTGAATTTTGATATTGAATTTTGGTTAATTTCTACTTTAAATAGTATTAATGGAATTAACACCTACAGATGGGTTGATATTCCTATTCCAAAGATTACGAGTTTTCCAAAGGTGGTGGAAAACCGCAGTCTTTCAGCGAAGAGGCGGGGGGTCATGCAACATCAAGACATATGGGCGGGGATCGACGCCCTCGCCGCACGCAACGGCCTCAGCCCGTCCGGCCTCGCAAAACGCGCCGGACTTGACCCAACCGCCTTCAACAAATCAAAGCGGTCTAATGCGGATGGGTCGAAATTGCGCTGGCCATCCACCGAGAGCTTGTCGAAGGCGTTGAGTTCGGTCGGCGCCAGTTTTGACGATTTCGCCGCATTGATCGAAGGACGTCGCGGCCAAAGCGTGCCGCTAATCGGCTTCGCACAAGCGGGTGAAGGCGGCTATTTCGACGACGCCGGTTTCCCCGCCGGACATGGATGGGATGAGGTCAGCTTTCCGGGCCTCAACGAAGGCGCCGCTTACGCGTTGGAAATCGCCGGCGACAGTATGGAGCCGCTTTATCGCGCCGGCGACCGTATCGTTGTCGCGCCGGGCGACAGCATTCGCCGCGGCGATCGCGTCGTCGCCAAAATGCATAGCGGCGAGGTGTTGGCCAAGGAGGTTGGACGCTTAACCGATAATCGGGTCGAGCTAATCTCGCTTAATCCCAAATATCCGCCGCGCAATATGTCACGCTCGGACATCTCCTGGATGGCCCGCATTGTTTGGGCCAGCCAATAAATCGCTCAGAGCGTCCGCTTGCACCGGCCGACCGTAAGCATAGCCCTGAACGTAATCACAGCCGATCTCCGCGAGAAACTCGGCTTGGGCCGCGTCCTCGACACCTTCGGCGGTGACTTCCAGGCCTAAATCCCGCGCCAATTTCGTCATCGCCCGCAAGATCATGTCGCCACGCGGCTGGCCGGCCAGTCGAACGAGCTTGGGATCGATCTTGACGCCGCGCGCCGGGATCTGCGCGAGCCAGGCCAGCGAAGAATGGCCCGCCCCAAAATCATCAAGTACAAGCCCGGCCCCAGCCGCCTCAAGCGCGGCCAGCGCGCCCAGCGCGCGCTCATAATCCCGCAAGGCGGCGTGCTCCGTCAGCTCAACCCGCAAGACG
This sequence comes from Pseudomonadota bacterium, assembly GCA_039026555.1. Taxonomy (GTDB): domain Bacteria; phylum Pseudomonadota; class Alphaproteobacteria; order Caulobacterales; family Hyphomonadaceae; genus JBCCMB01. Next base: position 13,235 of record JBCCMB010000019.1, on the reverse strand, counting down.
CCGGCCGGTAAATCCAAGGTTTGCAGCACATCAGCAGCCGACTGCACGATGGCCGGCCGACCGATCTCCGCGGCCGACAAATTCACCTGCATGAATATATCCCGCCCGTCCTGGCGCAATTCGCGCAAAACCCGACCGGCCTCATTCAGCATCGCCGGCGCGACCCGGTTCCAATCCGCCGCGCGCCCCAGTCCAGCTAGGTCGTCGGGACCCACCATACGCCCGTCCGGCGTGCGCCAACGCGCAAGCGCTTCAAAACCGGCGACGTCACCGTCAGAAAGCCGCCTGATCGGCTGATAGACGGCGAAGACATCCTCATCCCGAGCTAAATCATGAGGAGGATGCGCGTCCCCCGACACAATCAATCCGCGCGCGGCCCCCTCGTCAAAAAACGCGCCGATAAACCGCGCGCTGAGGCCGTCGCGCAGCGTGATCTCAGCGTCAATTGTTCGGCGAAACTCATCTTGGGCGAAGGCGCGTTCTAAAGGTCCCCGGCCTAGGCCTTCCAATTGATCAAGAAAAGACTCCAGCGTCCAAACGCCGTCCAAGACCGCAAAAGCGCCTTCCGGTTCGGCGGCGATGTACAATTGCGCGCCTTCGCGGCGCCAGCTCCAAACCGCGGCGCGCGCAGCAGCAACAGCTTCTTGGACAACCATGAGCGCAGAGCGCCTCCAATAGACTAAGTTTGAATTCTATCGCTCCTAGCCGCCGATGACGAGGCGTTTCCGCCGCTAGGCTGCGGATGATTTTCAGGTCGCGAAACGCCCCGCTGCATCGAGACCGAGCTTCGGACCTACGCTTGCGGCGACGGCGCCGCCGGATAGGGCGTTCGCGGCGGCTTGCGTCACATCCGATACGCTTATGTCATCGATGCGCGACAGCGTCTCCTCCAAACTCACCAACCGGCCATGCGTCAACGCTTCATAAGCGGCGGAACCTGCGCGCGCGGCGGGCGCCTCCGCCGCCATTGCAAACTGCGCGGCGAGCGTCGCTTTTGCACGCTCCAATTCTTGATCGCTCGGACCGTTCGCCGCCAGATCGGCCCAAATATCCGATGTTAGGCCGACCACATCCTCGGCGTCTTCCGGCGCGCATCCTGCGTAAACGTTTAATCGCCCGGCGTCGGAATAGGTCTCATAGTAAGCGTCCACCGCATAGGCGAGCCCGCGCGTCTCGCGAACCTCCTGGAATAAGCGCGAAGCCATACCGCCGCCAAAGATCTCTGCGAACGCTCGGGCTGCAAAGCGACCCTCCGACAGCGCAGACGGCGCGGGCCGCGACAGCACCAAATGCGTTTGCTCCAAATCCCGCGCGCGTGTGGCGACGCCGGCTCCGAATGCCGGCGGTGTTTCTTTTTCGCCGGCATCAGATCCCAACACCGACAATCGCACGCTCGCGAGATCCTCAATCTCATTAGCGTCGAACGCGCCAGCGACAGACACGACGACACGGGGCGCTTGATAGTTGGACCGCACAAACCCCGCCAGATCATCGCGCGTCACTGCGTTTAACGTGGCGCGCTCGCCCAGGATCGGACGCCCCAAAGCATGATCAGGATAAGCTTTGGTCTGCGCCAATTCGAACACGAGATCGTCGGGCTGGTCGGCCGCTTCTCCGATTTCCTGCAGAACGACATTGCGCTCGCGCTCCATTTCTCCTTCCGGCAAATCGGCGTCTAGCGCCAGGTCCAACGCCACGCTCAGCATGTCGGCGGCGTCCGCTTTCAAACAACGAACGAAATAGCCGGTGCGTTCATAATCTGTCGCCGCGTTCATCACGGCGCCGCGCGCTTCGACGCGTTCGGCGATCTGACGTGCATCGCGCCCGCCGGCGCCTTTAAACGCCATATGCTCCAAGAAATGCGCGAGCCCATTCAGCTTCGCCGGCTCGTGCCGCGCGCCTGCGCCGATCCAAACGCCCACCGCAGCGGTCGCCACCGACGGCATGGGATCCATCACAATGCGTGCGCCATTCGGCAACGTCTTAAGACTGCGGGTCACGCGACAACCCGGCTTAGCGCCTCAGTGCGCGCGCGCACATGCGCTAAGTCCATCGGCCCGGTTTCATAAGCTTCACCGCGCGAGACAAACTCCTGAGACCGTTCCGGCAGGGACGCATCAGCGCCGGTCGCCTCCAAAACAGTTTCGGGAAATTTCGCCGCATGCGCGGTGGATAAGACTATCGTCGCCGCGTCCGTCTCCGGCGCGCGTCGCGCGGCCGCTAGACCCACCGCCGTGTGCGGGCAGACCAACCAACCGGTTTCGGCGCGCGTGCGGCGCATTTCTTCAAACGTTTCCGCGTCCGATACGCTTGCCGCGGAAAAGCCCATACAGCCCAGCGGCCCCACCGCCGCCTCCGGCAGGGGCGCTTCGCCCTTCCCCGCCAAAGCGTCATAAGCCCCGCGCACAGCGGCCCCGTCGCGGCTGGCGGCTTCAAATAAAAGCCGTTCAAAATTGGACGGAATTTGGATGTCCATGGCCGGGCTCGCTGTGGGCGTCGTCGTTCCCTTCTTCATCGGCGCGCCCTGGAAAAGATGCACCATCGCGTCATTGGCATTCACGGCGACCTGGCATTCGAAGCCCGCCAGCAGGCCGCATCGCGCTGCGACATATCCCGCCAAAGCGTCGCCGAAATTGCCGGACGGGACGACAAAGCGGATCGGCGTCTCCGCTCCCAATTGCGCTTGAGCCGTCGCGAAATACACCGATTGCGCGGCGATGCGCGTCCAATTGATGGAGTTGACGCCCGACAAATTCACCCGACGCTTAAACTGTTCATCCGCGAACAGCGCTTTGACGATGGCTTGGCAGCCGTCGAAATCGCCCTCGAGCGCCAGATTATGGATGTTGCCCGCCCCCGTCGCCGCCATGAACAAACGCTGGGTCGGCGAAATACGGTTGTGTGGATGTAGGATGACGACGTCCACATTGGAGAGCCCGGCAAACGCCGCCGCCGCCGCGCCGCCGGTGTCGCCGGACGTCGCGCACATAATCGTCATACGCTCGCCGCGCTGCGCCAGCGCGTAATCATAAAGCTGGGCGATGAAGCGCATGGCCACGTCTTTAAACGCGAGCGTCGGGCCGTGATGCAGCTCCATCATCCATTGATTAGGGCCCATCTGCACCAAAGGCGCGACCGATTGATGAGAAAAAGCCGCATAGGCGTCCTGCGCCAAGCGCGACACGACACTCTCATCCAACGCATCGCCTGCGAACGCTTTCAAAATGCGCGTCGCAGTTTCAGCATAGCTTCCGTTCGCCGAGGGCCGCGCGATTTGCGGATAGGCCTCAGGCGTGTAGAGCCCGCCATCCGGCGCCAATCCGGCCAGACTCGCCGTGACGAAATCAACAGGGTCCGCGCCGCCGCGCGTGGAGATATAACGCATGTCTTTTCGGGCTCACTTCCGGAAACGCAGACGCCCCGCCCGCGCATGGAACGCGCCGTATAGCACAATCAGCGCGATAGCCATCCCATACCATGTCACCGCATAGCCAATATGCTGCGCCGGCGGCGTACGGGTAAGGTTTGCGGGCAGTTGATTAGGATCGAAGGCAACGAGCATCACCGTCTCGTCCAACGCTTCACCGAATTCATGCTTCAGCGCCGTAGGATCAAACCAGTACCACTCATTGGCCTCTAGATTGTTATCGGCGGCGTAAGTCCCGCGTGGAGGGATGGGCGCGGTCTTCAACATAGAAACGTTCGACGACGCCGCTCCGCTCAAGGGCTCGAACTTGGTCTCCACAAGAATGGAGGGCTGCTGAGAGGTTGAAGTCTCCTCCCCTATCTGCGCCGCCTGAAAGATACGCCATCCCGGCCGCGCTTGCAGGTCGTTTCCGAATAACCGGATCGATCGTTCATTGAGCGGCTCAACCGGCAGAAACGGTCCGGATGGATAGTTGGACGCCACATCGCAGGGCGGGTTAGAACAAACCCTCAAATCCCTAAATGCGTCGGAGACATCAACAGGCGGGCGCACAGCTTCGTTACGGAACGCGTCGATCAGCCCGACCTTCCACTCTGCGCGCTGCAATTGCCACTGGCCTAGCCATAAGAGCAGGATCAGCGAGGGGATCGCGAACAGCGTCATCACGGGAAACGGGCGAAACATCATCGGACTATTTGTCCAGCTGCGCCTCGTGCGCATTATTCTTCCATTGCAAGGCGAACAGCGTCGCTTTGAAGGGCCGCAAGAGCGCGATGCAAAAGCCCATTACAACGGGTGGCCAGATAAGCGCATGCACCCAAACCGGCGGGCTGACGCCGAGTTCAAACAACATCGCCGCCGGTACGATGAAAATCATCGCCGCAAACATCACAAAGAAGGCGGGTCCATCGCCTGCGTCGGCCACGGAGAAATCCGCACCGCACGCTTCGCATGCAGGCTTGAACTCCAAAAAGCCCTTGAACACTTGGCCTTCGCCGCATTCCGGGCACCGACATCTAATGCCAGCCTGGAAGGGCGACACGTGCGTCATCGAGGGTCAGGCCCCTAAAACGAGGCGCGGCGCCACATAAACGAATGCGAACAAGAAAAGCCAAACCACGTCGACGAAGTGCCAATACCAAGCCGCGAATTCAAAGCCCAAATGCTTGTTCGCCGACATGCCGCCAGCGATCAGACGGAGGAGGCAGACCGCCAAGAAAATCGTGCCGATCACAACATGCGCGCCATGAAAGCCCGTCGCCATGAAAAAGCCGGATCCATAAAGCGAGCCGTCATAGGTGAAATGCGCGTGGCTGTACTCCAGCGCTTGGAGGCCTGTGAAGAAAATTCCTAAGGCGACCGTGCAAACCAAGCCCCAGATCGCCCCCTTCCGATCATCTTGCTGCAATGCATGGTGCGCCCAGGTGACCGTCGTGCCGGACAAGAGCAAGACCAGCGTATTGATCAGCGGCAAATGGAAGGGATCAAACGTCTCGACGCGTTGGCCATCCACCTGCATGGGCGGCCATTGCGCCCAGGCTGCAAGCGGTTCGTACAATTCCTGGTCGAACGTACCGCCGGCGCGCGCCTCATGGAAAATGGTCATCTCGAAGAACGCCCAGAACCAAGCGACGAAGAACATCACTTCGGACGCGATGAACAACACCATGCCATAGCGCAGCGTGATCGACACCACCGGCGTATGATCGCCCTCGCGGCCTTCTTTGATCACGTCGCCCCACCAGCCGACAAGCACGTAGAGCAGCATCACGAAGCCGGGCGCTAGGCTCCACAAACTGCCCTCCGGAATGCCGAACAGGCCCTTCATATAGCCGACGCCGCCGACCGCCATTGCAAACAGGGCGATCGAGGCGAGGACGGGCCATGGGCTGGGATTCACAAGGTGATAATCGTGTTTTACAGCGCCATGGGCCATGGGATCATTCCTTAAGCAGCTCGCGGGTCACGAACGAGTCGTTAGCCGCCATGTCTTACCGCCCCGTTTAGTCCGAGGCGAGTGCGGCCTCAAGCCGCGCCGTCCTTTTCCCGGACAGTTTTTGCGGTTTTTTCGGATCTATAGAAGGTATAGGATAGCGTGATCGTCCGCACGTCGTCCAAATAGGCTTCTTTGTTCAAAGCAGGGTCGACGAAAAAAACCACGGGCAGTTTCATCGTTTCGCCAGGCGCGAAGACGCGGTCTTCAAAGCAAAAACACTCTAATTTGTTGAAATAAGGCCCCGTCTTGTGGGGCGCGACATTGTAGGTCGCTATCGCTTCGACGGGTTCGTCGGACGTGTTGGTGACTTCGTAAAAGGCGAGCCCCGTCTCCCCTAATCGAATGGGATGAGAGTGTTCGACGGGCCTGAATTTAAGCGGCGTTTCCGGCGACACATTCGCGTCGAAACGTATCGAAACCTGCCGGTCCAAAACGGCGCTCGGCTTGGCGGTCGCGACGCGCGTGGTGCCGCCAAATCCCGTCACGCGGCAAAACGTGTCGTAAAGCGGCTTGGCGGCGAAAGCGAGCGCGAGCATGGCCAAGGACACGCCCACCGTCGCCATCAATGTCAAACGGGCGGAACGGGTCATTCGGCGGGCTCCTCGCTAGGCGGCGCATCCAGAACGCCCGGCGCGGATTGCTCCGATCCGCTGGGCCATTCGCGCGATTCCGTGGCGTTCTCTAGCGATCCGCCTAGGCGCGCGACGGTGATTGAGAACACCAAAAAGACGAAAGCCACCAAGGCCAGCGCCAACCATTGTCCGCGGCGCTTGCGCGCTTGTTCTTCCGCCGGGCTGAGCTTGACGGTTTCGCCGGTCGGACGGCCCTCGCCATATAATTCATTCATCAGCCGGCTCCTATCGACACTGGGAACAAAAGCCCAAATCCGTGTTCAATCGCCAACACAGCGAACAGGCCGAACAAATAAACAATCGACGCGCCGAACAAACGTTTGGCGTGCGGAATATCCTCGTCGCCGCCCACATCACCTGCGCGACTACCGCTCAATCTGAGCGCCAACGCCAAAAACCAGACGCCCAGCCCAATAGACGCGATCAGATAAATCCAACCGCCCAGCCCCGTGACGGCGGGAACCACGCCCAGCGGCGCCAGTAGCAGGCTGTAGAGCAAAATTTGACGACGTGTCTCTACGGCGCCGTTTGTGACGGGGAGCATTGGGACTTGCGCCTTGGCGTAATCGCCGCTCGCCCAAAGGGACAGCGCCCAGAAATGCGGCGGCGTCCAAAAAAAGATGATGGTGAATAGCAGCCAAGCGTTCGCCGGCGCGTCGCCGGTCGCCGCAGCCCACCCGATCACGGGCGGAAACGCCCCGGCGGCGCCGCCGATAACAATGTTCTGCGCCGTCCAACGCTTCAACCACATGGTGTAAATCACCGCGTAGAAGAAGATGGAAAACGCCAGCAAGCCAGCGGCCAACAAGTTCGACGAAATCGCCATCAAGGCGACCGACAGAAAGCTCATAATCAGGCCGAGGCCCAAGGCTTCGTCACGCGGAATTAGGCCGGATGGAACGCCCCGCGTCGCCGTGCGCGACATCACCGCATCAATGTCGTGATCATACCACATATTCAGCGCACCCGCCGCGCCCGAGCCCAACGCTACGGCCAGCACTGCAGAGACCGCCATGACCATATTCATATCGACGGGCGCCGCGATAAGGCCCGCAAACGCCGTAAACACCACGAGCATCATCACCCGCGGCTTCATCAGATCGATGTAATCCTTAATGCTCGCCGCTTCGGATGCAGCGACGTCTTCAGATGCGGGAATAACGTCTGTCATGGGGTCTTATGTAAACGAAAAGCCCCCCGGCGCCAGCCAGGGGGCTCAATCTGTCGCAGGCTCATGCGTTACTTCACGCGCGGCAACTCATTGTATTGGTGGAAAGGCGGCGGCGACGACAGCGTCCACTCCAACGTCGTCGCAGATTCGCCCCAGGGATTGGCCTCCGCCTTGCGCTGACGAAGAATGCTCTCAATCATCGTCACCACGAAGAAGGCCATGCCGATCAACATTACGAAATAGCCCATGGTCGACCAATAATGCCAAGTCGCAAAGCCGTCCGCATAATCCACATAGCGGCGCGGCATGCCTTGAAGTCCCAAGAAATGCTGCGGGAAGAAGATCAAATTCGACCCGATAAACATGAACCAGAAATGCAGGCCGGCGAGGAAGCCGTTATACTTCACGCCGAACATCTTCTCATACCAGTAATACCAACCGGCGAAGAGCGTGAATACGGCGCCCAGCGACAACACATAGTGGAAGTGCGCCACAACGTAATAGGTGTCGTGCAGCACATGGTCGACGCCAGCGTTCGCCAGAACGACCCCGGTTACGCCGCCGACGGTGAAGAGAAAGATAAACCCAATCGCCCATAACATCGGGACTTTGAAGTCTATCGATCCCCCCCACATGGTCGCGATCCAAGAGAATATCTTAATCCCCGTCGGCACAGCGATGACCATGGTCGCCGCGACGAAATAGGCTTTCAAATTCACATTCATGCCGACCGTGTACATGTGGTGCGCCCACACGATGAAGCCGATAAAGCCGATGGCCGCCATCGCATAGGCCATGGCCAGATACCCGAAGACGGGCTTTTTCGAGAAGGTCGATACGATGTGCGAAATGATGCCGAACCCGGGCAGGATCATGATGTAAACTTCCGGGTGGCCGAAGAACCAGAACAAGTGCTGGAACATGACAGGGTCGCCGCCGCCTTCCGGCACGAAGAATTTCGATCCGAAATTCCGGTCGGTCAGCAACATGGTCAACGCACCCGCCAGCACCGGAAGAGCCAACAATAGCAAGAAGGCGGTGATCAACACGGACCAGGCGAAGAGCGGCATTTTATGGATCGTCATGCCTGGCGCGCGCATGTTCAAAATCGTCACGATGAAATTAATCGCGCCGAGAATGGACGACATGCCGGCGATATGCAGCGACAGGATCACCAAATCCATGGCGGAGCCGGAGTGACCGGTCAGCCCGGACAAAGGCGGATATAGCACCCAGCCGCCGCCGAAACCCGTGTCCGATCCCGTCGCTTGCGCCGGCGCATACATCGACATGATCAGCAAGGCGAAAGACGCCGGCATGAGCCAGAACGAGATATTGTTCATACGCGGCATCGCCATATCCGGCGCGCCGATCATCAAAGGCACGAACCAATTGCCAAACCCGCCGATAAGCGCCGGCATCACCATGAAGAAGATCATGATTAGGCCGTGCATGGTGGTGATCACATTGTAAGCGTGCTCATTGCCCCAAATGCCTTCGCCGCCGTCCGGCGAGCCGAAATACTGCAGCCCCGGCTCCATCAATTCCACGCGCATCATGCCGGAAAAAAGAGTGCCTATAACGCCAGCGAACAGCGCGAACACCAAATACATCGTGCCGATGTCTTTGTGGTTGGTTGAAAACAGCCAGCGCGCCGGATTGTACCATTTGGGCCCGCCGTGGTCGTCGCTGTGATGATCGGCCACTGCTTCGCGTTTGATCGTCGGTTCCGTCGACATAAGACCTGCGCTCCTTAGAATTCTTGGGCCGAAGCCAGGCGAGTTTCGCCGAGGGGTTGAATTTGCGCGAGATACGCGACGCCGTCGTCAATGCTGATTTTTGATCGCTCTAGCCACGCGTAATAATCAGATTCCGGCACCACCCGCAGCTCAATCGGCATAAATGCGTGGCGAATGCCGCACAGCTCGGAGCACTGCCCGTAATAGACGCCAGGCTTATCCGCCTTGAACCAAAGCTGGTTTAGGCGTCCGGGGATGGCGTCCGTTTTCAGTTTAAAGGCCGGCATCGCCCAGGAGTGAATGACGTCGGACGCTGCGATGTTTAGGCGGACATACTTCCCGGCCGGCACAACCATAGGATAATCGGTCGACAAGGTTCGGACCTGGCCCAAGCTCGTATCGATCAGATCGTCGGGGATCATGTTGGAATCAAATTCCAGCGGCTCATCTGTCCCGTCTTCATAAATGTAGGACCAATACCATTGGCGGCCGTAAGTCTTAATGGTGATCCAATCCTCTTCCGTCAGTTCGCGCACTTCGCCGGACGCCGTCGTCGTGGTCGTCGGCTCAACGTCCAATTGGTAGAGCAATGGAAAAGACGGGAAGGCGATCGCGATTAGGATCAGCACCGGAACAGTCGTCCAAGCGATCTCGAGCGCCGTGTTGTGGCTGAACTTCGCCGGCGTTGGGTTCGATTTCGAATTGTATCGGATGATCACCCATAACAGCAGGCCCGCAACGAACAAGGCGATCGGCGTAATAATCCACAGCAGAATATTATGGAAAAAATTTATCTGTTCAGCTTCCGCCGTCGCCGATGGCTGAAACCCGATAGCGCCGTCGATCGGTTGCCCTGCATACGCCGCACTGGCAGCGCCAAGCGCCGCCGTTATTGTCATGATCGTCTTTACGCCCTGAAAACGCATAGAGCCGCGTCTCCCTCATCTTATGCAGCATGAAAGCTAAGTCATAATGTGATATAACCCAGCAATCACTAACGGGCGCGTCCAGCAGGCGCATAATATTGTCGCAGGCAAGAAACGCCGAATAATTGACGGGTCGCTAGCACGGCCCGCGGAGGGTTGCAAAGATGAGGCTAACGACATTTCAGCGCATAGCAGGCGCAATCACGGTGTTTGTTATCGCCGCGGGCCTCGCAGGAAACGCACAAGCGGGCGTCACCGTTATTGGAAACGGCTTGGCGAAAGATTGCTATGAGGCGACTGAGCGCGGCAGGCCGCCGGCGAATCGTGCGCTGAAAACGTGCGAAAGAGCGCTTTCGGACGAATCGCTCAAAGCCAAAGATCGAGCGGCGACCTATGTGAACCGCGGAATTTTACTGATGCGGAGCGGTCGCTATGAAGCTGCGCTCGGAAGTTATGATCGCAGTTTGCGCTTGTATCCTGAACTGATTGAGGCGCAGATTAACCGCGGCGCGGCGCTCTTGCTGCTCGACCGCCCGTCAGACGCCCTTGATGCATTAAATGTCAGCATTAACGGCGAAGCGGACGAGCTGCACGCCGCCTTCTACAATCGCGCGCTGGCGCATGAAAAACTCGGCGACGCGGTCTCCGCCTATCTCGATCTCAAAAAAGCGCTCGAGATCAAGCCGGATTTTGAGCAAGCGGAAATGCAATTGTCCCGTTTTACGGTGGTATCCGCCCCATAGCGGCTGAACGCCGCCTAGCGGACAAGACGACGGCGTCTTACATTGTAGGGGTCTAATCGACGAAAAGGCTCCGACAATGACTGATTTCTTTGACCGCAACGCCGCTGTGCATGCGCTGAACAACGCCTTGCAAAGCGCGGACGATGGCGAGCTTTACGTGGAAACCGCCCGGTCGGAGAGCTTTGTGTTTGATGACGGTCGGCTGAAATCGGCCGCCTTCGACACCGATCAGGGCTTCGGCCTTCGCGTCGTCAGCGGCGAAGCGACCGGCTATTCGCATTCAAGCGATTTTAGCGCCGCAGCGTTCAAACGCGCCGCCGAAGCGGCGTCCGCCGCAAAGCGCAATCATGAAGGCGAATTGGCGATCGCGCCCGCCCCGGTTAATCGCCGCCTCTACGCTGATGTCGACCCGACCGCCGCACCGGGCTTCACCGACAAAACCAGCTTGTTAGCTGAAATCGACGCGTATTGCCGCGCCAAGGACCCGCGTGTGGTTCAGGTTTCCGCGTCTCTCGCCGGATCGCGGACCGAGGTTGAAATTATCCGCGCGGGAGGCGCCGCTGTTTCCGAAGCGCGCCCGCTGGTGCGCCTCAACGTGTCCGTCACGATGGAAAAAGACGGCCGCCGCGAAAGCGGCTCGGCCGGAACAGGCGGCCGGGCGGCTTATGAGGATTGGATCGCGCCCAACCGCTGGAAGGCGCTTGCCGATCGCGCTTTGCGCAAAGCCGAAGTAAATTTAGAGAGCGTCCCCGCCCCAGCTGGCGAAATGGAAGTGGTTCTAGGGCCAGGCTGGCCCGCCGTTTTGCTGCACGAAGCCGTCGGACACGGGCTGGAGGGCGATTTCAACCGCAAAGGCTCATCCATCTATTCCGGCAAGATCGGCGAACAGGTCGCCGCCAAGGGCGTGACGGTGATCGATGACGGAACGCTCGAAGATAGACGCGGCTCACTGTCCTTCGACGATGAAGGGGTCGAGACGCAGCGGACCGTCTTAATCGAAGACGGCATTCTCAAAGGCTATATGCAAGATCGCCTCAATGCGCGCCTAATGGACGTGCCCGCAACCGGCAATGGGCGTCGCGAAAGCTATGCGCACACGCCTATGCCGCGCATGACCAACACCTTCATGCTCGGCGGGAAGGATGATCCCGAAGAGATCGTCAAATCGATCAAAAAAGGGATTTGGGCGGTGGATTTCGGCGGCGGTCAGGTCGACATCACGAACGGCCAATTCGTGTTCCAATGCACCGAAGCCTATATGGTTGAGGACGGCAAAATCGGCGCGCCGGTGAAAAACGCCACCTTGATCGGCCATGGTCCCACCGTGCTCAACCAAGTCTCCATGATCGGCGATGATTTCGCGCTGGATGACGGCGTCGGCACGTGCGGCAAATCCGGTCAGTCCGTACCTGTCGGCGTTGGCCAACCCACCCTCAAAATCGACGCCATCACGGTCGGCGGCGCGGGTTAGATCCGCGCCTCCGATGTCGGCTTGTCGCCCGCCAATCCATGCCCGAGGCGTTTGAGCCAAAAGCTTGCTAGGCTTAGGCCGACGCCGAGGATCACCGTCCAAAAGCCCAGGGCCGAATAAACGCCGAGATAGGCGCGTAAGCTTTCTTCCTTGTCCAGCACTTGGCCGCCAACGGCTTCGACGGCTGTCAGGCTGGCGATAAAGCCGCCCAAATATTGCGCCCAGGAAGAGGATAGGAACCACACCGCCATCACGGTCGACACCACCGTCGCGGGCGATAAGCGCGTCACCATCGACAATCCGACGGGACTTAAAAACAACTCGCCGGTCGTGTGCACCATGTAGGCCAGAGCGAGGAAAATCAGCGGCATACGATAATCCTCGTCCAAGAATTGCGCGCCGAGGATGAGGAAATAAAACGCCCCGCCGACTTGGATCAGCGCCAGACCGAATTTCAGCGCCGGGTTCGGATCGAGATTGATCCTTCCGAGATAGGCCCACAACGCCGCGAAGATCGGCGCGAACAGCAAGATGAAGCCCGAATTGAAGCTTTGCGTCTGCGCGGCCTCAATCTCGTAAACGCCCTCCACCTTCAGCTGCGTATGGTCTTGCGCGAATAGATTGAGCGATGAACCCGCCTGTTCGAAGAGGGTCCAGAACACGACGGAAAAGGCGATCAATATAAGCGCTAGGATAAGCCGACCATGCTCCTCCCGCGTGAATTTCACAACCATGAGCCAGGCCAAATAGCCCAACACCAAGATCGAGCTGAGCGACAGCAATGCGCCCACCAGTTCATTTCGCTGCATCATCAGCCAGACAAAGCCGACGCCCAGAACGCCGCCAATGTAGATGAGATGTTCCCGGCTGAGCGGTCCGGCGACAGGCGCGCGCAGCTTTTCCGGCTCCGGCGGACGGCCCACATCGTCCGGCAATTGCGACGGACCGGGCGTTAAAAACAAAAACCGGCCGCGGACAAAGACAAGATAGCCAAGCAACATGCCAAGTCCGGCTAAGCCGAACCCGGCCCACCAACCATAATTCGCCGCCAACAAGCCGCACAAAATAGACGCCCAGAACGCACCGATATTGATGCCGAAATAATACAGGGTGAAACCCGGATCGCGCCG
>JBCCMB010000018.1:0-32510 GCA_039026555.1 Pseudomonadota bacterium | reverse complement strand
CGCGCCGAATACTTCGAGCGGACGCGTCGTACCGCGCCCTTCCGAAAGCGTTGCGCCCTCAAGCAAAACGCTGCCGGGATAGACGCGCGGCATAGATAGGTTGGGCGCATTGGGGCTGGGATTGATCCACGCGCGCTCGCCGACGGGCCACCCATGCCCTGGCGCGGCGTTTGGTGCATAGCTGTCCATCGCAATCACGGCGTAGTCCACATCGAGATTGAATTCGCGGATGAACCAATGGCCCAATTCGCCGAGGGTCAGCCCGTGGCGCATAGGCATAGGTCCGGCGCCGACAAAACTCGTCCATCCTTCTTGCAGTCGCGTACCCTCAATTGGTCGTCCGGCCGGGTTTGGACGATCGAGCACCCAAACCGTCTTTTGACGCGCGGCGGCGGCTTCGAGCATGTACAGCAAAGTTGTGGCGTAGGTGTAGATCCGGCAACCGACATCCTGCACATCGAACAAGATGACATCGGACGCCGTCATCATCTTGCCGGTCGGGCGGCGAACGTCTCCATAGAGTGAAAAGATCGGTACGCCGTGTATTGGGTCCTGATAATCGGCGCTTTCGATCATATTGTCTTGCTTGTCGCCGCGCATGCCGTGCTGAGGGCCGAACGCCGCTGATAGTTCGATATCGTCGCATTGCGCCAGCGCATCGAGCGAGTGGGTCAGGTCGGCTGTGACGGAAGCGGGATGGCCGACCAATGCTATCCGCTTGCCAGCCAAAGGCCGACGCAGGCTGGCGTCCTCTATCAATCGATCAATACCGAACTTCATAGCGTATCTTCGCGGTTAGAGGGCGAGTGCGAAACTTGCTGGGTGATGAAAATCGGGTGTCGGGCGTGGGTGACGAACCGCCCAATAGGATTTTCGCCCATCAACGCTTTCGATCACAGCCGACGCGCCGATTTCAATTTGCTTTGCGCTGCGCAGCGATTGCGGGAGGTTTATCGTGACAGTCATGCTCATGAGGCGGTGGGTGCGTTGAACGCGAATCTCTGGCTGCAATATCGCTGCATCTCTACGATGCTTTCGGTATCCGCCAAAGGCGTACGCCGCCCAATCTCTGGAGGATGACGCGTTTAGCTCCAGATAGGCTTGCGACCGCGGGGCGCGCAAGAAAGCCTCGAGGCAGGTGTTGCGCCAAAGAAAATGTCGCCGCTTGCCCCCGAAATGCCGAGGGAACGCAATTTGTGAGAGATCGCCGAGCAGGCAGAATGTCATCCGGAGATGATCGCCGAACCGATCAGCGGAGACGTTGATTTGCTCAATCGCCTCGCAGGGCTTTAGCGGATGCGGAACGAGCGCCCCCCTGCATCGGCCGGGCGTTCGGAGCACGCTAGCGTCCTTTGATGACGGCTTTGACCTTGGTTTTGGCTTCTTCTAGGCGTCGATCAAGATAGGTGGCGGCGACGGTCTCCAGCTCTTCCAGCTTGTTTTGGAAGAAATGATTCGCGCCGGGCACGGTTTCTCGCTCGATAACTTCGCCCTTTTGAACGCGCACTTTGGTCAGCGAGCGTTCAATGTCCGAAGGCGGAGCCACGACATCCTTATCGCCGGAAATGATAATGCCGGACGCTGGGCAGGGCGCCAGGAAGGCGAGGTCGTAATGGTTCGCCGGCGGCGCCACGGCGATAAAGCCGTCGATTTCTGGGCGCCGCATCAACAATTGCAGGCAGATCCAAGCGCCGAACGAGGAGCCGGCCACCCAGCAATATTTCGGGTTTTCGGTCAGCCCTTCCATGTAGTCGAGCACGTAAGCCGCATCCGACAATTCCGATACGCCGGCGTCAAATTCGCCTTGGCTTCGCCCGACGCCGCGGAAATTGAAGCGCAGAGTGGAAAACCCGCGTTTCACGAACATCTCGTACAGGGTGATCGTCACGGGGTCTTGCATGGTGCCGCCCGCTTTCGGGTGCGGGTGAAGGATAAGTGCGATGGGCGCGCCTTCTACCGCAGCCTCTTGATAGCGCGCTTCAATCCGGCCGCCAGGGCCTGGGATAATCACTTCGGGCATTCGGGGCGGAGCCTTCTGCATGAGAGATGGGAGAGGCGGGCACCAACGCTATTTGGCGGCAATTTTCAAGTTTTTCTCGCACAAAGACGCGAACGTGTATTGAATACTTGACTGCTGCGCTCGGATATCTAGCTAAAGCAGGAGATGGAATGAGAGGGATTTTGGATGAAACTCGGATCCAAAGGCCGATATGCGGTGATGGCGCTCGTAGACCTCGCCTCTAATGGAGATAACGGTCCGGTATCCCTGGCTGATATCTCCGCCAGGCAGGATATCTCCTTGTCTTATTTAGAACAATTGTTCGCAAAGCTCCGGCGTTCCGGTCTTGTGCGCAGCGTCCGCGGGCCCGGCGGCGGCTATTTGTTGAGCCAAGGGGCGAGCGAAACGCGTGTCAGCGACATTATTCTTGCGGTCGATGAGCCGATCCAAACCACGCGTTGCGGTGAAATGGGCGGAAAGCCCTGTACGGGTCGGCTAGAACGCTGCGCGACGCATGATTTATGGCGCGCTCTGAGGCTCCACATCGTCGATTTTCTGAGCGGTGTCTCGATCGCTGATGTTTTGGATGGCCGCATGCGCGAGCTTGTCGCGCCTGACAGCGAGCAGGCGGCGTAGCCGAATGGCCGCGCACCGACATTACTGCGACTACAACGCGACAGCGCCGCTTCGACCCGAAGCGCGCGACGCTATCCTTGATGCGTTGGATATCGGCGCCAACCCGTCCTCTGTGCATGGTCAAGGTCGTCGTGCGCGAGCCATTATCGAAGACGCGCGTGATCAAATCGCAGCGAGCGTCGGGGCCTGTCGAGACGATATCGTGTTTACGAGCGGCGGGACGGAAGCGAACGCCGCGACATTGTGGGGCGCGCGCGACGCGGATCCTGCGCTCGAGTTGTGGGTGTCCGCGATTGAACATGAGGCGGTCGCCGCTCAGTCACCTGCGCGCATCCTGCCCGTCGACGAACACGGCGTTTTGGTTCTAGACGCTTTGGAAGCGGCTTTGGGCGAACTTGCGGATGGCAGCCGTCCGTTGGTGTCGGTCATGCTCGCCAACAATGAAACCGGTGTTGTTCAGCCTGTTGCTGAGATCGCGGATAAAGTGCACGCCGCTGGTGGTTTGCTGCATTGCGACGCCGTTCAGGCGTTTGGCAAAATCCCGGTTTCGGTGATCGATCTTGAGGTCGATTATCTTACCGTGTCCGCACATAAAATTGGCGGTCCACAAGGCGCCGGCGCGTTTTTCCTAAAGCCTGGCGTCCCCTTCGCTGCAAGGCAGATTGGCGGCGGACAGGAATTGGGCCGCCGATCGGGCACGGAAAATGTTGCAGGGATTGCCGGTTTCGGCGCAGCGGCGGTTATTGCGATCGACGCGATCGATGAGTTACGAGGCCTCGCTGCTAGTCGGGATGAGATGGAAGCCAGATTGGCCGCGGCGGTCCCGTCTTCGGCGGTTCACGGCGCAGACGTCGCCCGCTTGCCCAACACCTCATGTTTCGGGCTTGCAGACTTTCCCGCCGAAACCCAGGTGATGGCGATGGATTTGGCCGGCGTATCGATCAGCGCCGGCGCGGCCTGTTCGTCCGGCAAAGTCGCTGCGAGCCGGGTTCTGACGGCGATGGGTCGAACAGAAGCTGAGGCGAAGTCCGCGATACGCGCGAGCTTTGGTTGGGCCTCGACGCAAGATGATTTTGACGTTTTGGCGACGGCCTGGATCGCTGCGGTTCAACGCGCGCGGCCAGAGCTCGTCGTGAATAAGGAGCCTGCTCATGTCGGCGATTAAGGACAATATTGATTTCGCTACGGTGGAAGCGGCGCGCGCTTTGGAGAGCGACAAATACGATGCCGGCTTTGTCACAGATGTCGAACAAGAGCTTGCGCCGAAAGGGCTAAATGAAGATATCGTTCGATACATTTCGGCGAAAAAGGAAGAGCCGGAATGGATGTTGGAGTGGCGTCTGAAGGCCTATGAGCGTTGGCTCAAAATGGAGGAGCCGGATTGGGCGATGGTGAACTATCCGCCCATCGACTATCAGGATGCATATTACTACGCCGAACCCAAATTGGGCGCGAAGTATGAAAGCCTCGACGACGTTCCGCCGGAAATCCTCGAAACCTATGAAAAACTAGGCATCCCGCTGCGCGAAGCTGAAGTGTTGCTCGGTGTCGAGGGCGCGGCCGAAAGCGCCGCCGCCGCTCGCGAAACGCCGCGCATAGCGGTCGACGCCGTGTTCGACAGCGTTTCGGTCGTCACGACCTTCCAGGAGGAACTCAAAAAAGCCGGCGTAATCTTCATGTCGATCTCCGAAGCTGTGCGTGAGCATCCGGAGCTGGTGAAAAAATACCTCGGCACTGTCGTGCCGCAGTCAGACAATTTCTTCGCGACGCTCAATTGCGCGGTCTTTTCGGACGGCACATTTGTCTATGTGCCCAAGGGCGTGCGCTGCCCCATGGAATTGTCGACCTATTTCCGGATGAACGCGGAAGGCACGGGCCAATTTGAGCGGACGTTAATCATCGCGGATGAAGGCTCCTATGTCTCATATCTGGAAGGCTGCACCGCGCCGATGCGCGACGAAAACCAGCTGCACGCCGCTGTGGTGGAATTGGTCGCCTTGGAGGATGCGGAGATCAAATACTCCACTGTCCAAAACTGGTGGCCCGGCGATGAGGACGGTAAGGGCGGGATCTATAATTTCGTGACCAAGCGCGGGGATTGCCGGGGCGCGCGCTCGAAAATCTCCTGGACGCAAGTTGAGACAGGCTCGGCGGTGACTTGGAAGTATCCGTCTTGCATTTTGCGTGGCGATGACAGCGTCGGCGAGTTTTACTCAATCGCCGTTACGAATGGTCGTCAGCAAGCCGACACTGGCACAAAGATGATCCATTTGGGCAAGAATACGCGCTCGCGGATCATCTCGAAAGGGATCTCAGCGGGCAAATCGAACAACACCTATCGCGGCCTCGTGTCCGTAAACCCGAAAGCGAAATCGGCGCGCAATTTTACGCAATGCGACAGTCTGCTGATCGGACAAACCTGCGGCGCGCACACCGTGCCCTATGTCGAGAACCGGCGCGCGGATGCGCAATTAGAACACGAGGCCACCACAACAAAATTGTCCGACGACCAGCTCTTTTATTGTCGGCAACGCGGCCTGGACGAGGAGGAGGCTGTTGCATTGCTCGTCAACGGTTTTGTCCGCGATGTGATTCAAAAACTACCGATGGAATTCGCCGTCGAGGCCCAAAAGCTCCTTGAAGTCAGCCTCGAAGGAAGCGTCGGGTGATGAAGGCGCGTGTTTTTGCAGCTGTTTTGGGCGGGGCGAATATCGTCGCCGCGTATGCGAATGCTGGTGAAATAGAGCATTTCCGTCCGCCAAGCGCGGCTGAAGACGCGCCTGTTTTGTATTCCTCCATGGTGCGCCATGGCGACACGCTCTATTTGGCGGGTACGCTGGGCTTCGACAGCGAAACAGGCGCGCTCGCCGACGGCGTGGCCGCCCAAACCAAGGCGGCGATGACCAGTATTGAGGCGACGCTGGCGCGCGCAAATGCGGATCTAGGCGATCTTCTAAACTGCACGCTTTATCTTGCCGACATTGAGGAATACGGCGCTGTGAACGCCGCCTATCAGCCCTTCTTTCCAGAGACCGCGCCTGCGCGGACAACGATTGCGGTCGCGGGCCTGCCATTGGGCGCAGAAATTGAGATTGCGTGCATCGCGCAACTCAAGCCGGCTGGGTAGAACGATATGACGTTGGAAACGCTGTCGGACATTCGCGTGGAAGCAAAGCGCGGCGTTTTGTTCGAAACGCCGATCGTTCAAGCAAGCTTTAAGAACGCGGACAGCTTGCTGAATGAGTTGGACGCTGCTGTGCGCCAGCGCTTAGCGGACGACTCTGAAGGCGTCCAACGCTCGAATATCGGCGGCTGGCATTCCGACACCTTCATGACCCAATGGGGCGGCGACGCTGCGCGAGCGCTGACGGATAAGGCCATAACGATCGCCCGGCGATTGTCGTCCTTCGGCGAGAAATCGCATGATGATTTCAATTGGACCACTCAGATGTGGGCGAATGTATCCGGTCCCGGCGCCTCCAACCATATGCATGTACATCCCGGCAATCTGTGGTCCGCGGTGTTTTATCTCGATATGGGCGGCGCCGAAGAAGATCCGGAGGTCGGCGGCGCGTTCTATTTTGAAGATCCGCGTTTCCCGGTCGCCGTGATGCACAACACAGCTTTCCGCTTTGTCGGACAGGACGGCCAACCCCAATCCTGGCAGCCTGAAATACGCCCCAAGCGTGGGGATCTATTGATGTTTCCGGCATGGTTGCGACATGGCGTTAGGCCCTATACCGGCGACAAAGAGCGCGTATCCATCGCTTTGAACGTCGACGCCACGCTAAAATAACCCAGTGCGGCGCGCGGGTATTGCCCCGAGCCGCATCCAACCCAATTTGAGGCATAAGCTTTTGCCTACGGAGTATCGCCTTGTTATCGCTGAAAGACCTAACCGCCGACGTTGTGGATGATGATGAAAACGCCACACAAATCTTGACGGGATTGTCCCTGGACGTGCCTGCAGGTGAGGTGCACGCGATTATGGGGCCGAACGGCGCCGGCAAATCAACGCTGTCTTACTTGCTGACCGGGCGCGATGGGTATGAGCCGACCGGTGGAACAGCGATGTTCGATGGTGAGGAGTTGTTCGAACTGGAGCCTGAAGCGCGCGCCGCGAAAGGTTTGTTCCTGTCCTTCCAATACCCGCTGGAGATCCCAGGCGTTCCGGTAATGACGTTTGTGCGTACGGCGATGAACGCGCAGCGCAAAGCGCGCGGCGAGGACGAGATTTCCGCGCCTGATTTCCTAAAAAAGGCCAGAGCCGTGGCTAAACAGCTCAAAATCGACGCGGACATGTTGAAGCGTCCGCTGAATGTCGGATTCTCCGGCGGCGAGAAAAAGCGCTTGGAAATCTTTCAGATGATGATGCTGGAGCCGCGCTTTTTGATTCTAGATGAAACCGACTCTGGGCTGGATATCGACGCCCTCAAAGTCGTTGCGGAAGGTGTGAACGCTCTTAGGGCGCCCGAACGCGGCATGCTGGTCATCACCCATTATCAGCGCCTATTGGATCATATTCAGCCGGACAAAGTGCACGTGCTGGCGGCCGGAAAAATCATCAAAACTGGCGGACCCGATCTAGCGTTGCGGCTTGAGAAAGAAGGCTATGACGGCGTCTTGGCGGAGGCGGCCTAAGTGAACGCGCTCGCGACCTCTACGCCCGAAGAAGTTCAAATCGCGGAACGCTACAACGCGCTGCGCAACGATGCGCGTCGTGCACGCGCGTTTGAGGCTTATGCGGATCATGGGCTGCCGCATCGCCGCGTTGAAGGTTGGCGCTGGTCGGATTTGCGTGTCGCGTTGAAAGGCTTGGGACGTGGTGAGGCGGCGCCGAAAGATCCGTTTCAAAACGTAGATGCGGCGGTGTTTCGCTTCGACGATAACGGCTTCACGCCGCCAAAATCGCGACCGGCCGGCGTTCGCTGGATCTCGCAGTTGGAAACGCCGGCGTTTGGCGGCGCGGAAGAGCTACCCATGGCCGCGCTTGCGGCGGCGTTGGCGGATGACCCGAGCGCGGTTGTCATCGAAATCGGCGGTGAGTTGGCGGCGCCTCTACGTTTGGTGTTCGAAGGCTCAGGCGATAGGTTCCACCACGTAGCGGTTATTGTGCGACAGGGCGGCGCGGCGCACATTGTGGAAAGCCATCTGTCTGGCGGCGGGTTCGCAAATACGGCGCTTGAATTTGAGGTCGAGGACGGCGCGCGTTTGGATCGTACGATTTATCAAGCTGGCGTATCAGAAAGCGTGGGGCTCGTTACAGCGAAAGCGCATGTCGGCGCTGGCTCCAATTTCACGCAGTCTGCATTAGCGTTCGGTTCGAAACTATCGCGGCTTGAAACGCATTTGAGCTTCCAGAAATCCGGCGGGGTTGCGGTGCTCGACGGCGCCTATCTTCTCGACGACGGTTTCCACGCGGACACAACCACGCATGTGCGCCATATGGTTGGTCATTGCGAGACGCAGCAACTGATCAAAGGCGCTGTGAAATCCGGCGGCAAAGGGGTATTCCAGGGCAAATTTCTTGTGGCTCGCGATGCTCAAAAGACGGACGCGCAGATGGCGCATCACGCGCTTTTGCTGGAAGATGGCGGCGAGGTAAACGCCAAACCGGAATTAGAGATTTACGCCGATGATGTGCAGTGCGCGCACGGCAACACGACCGGCGCCTTGGACGCGGACGCCTTGTTCTATATGCGCCAGCGCGGCATCCCAGAGGCTGACGCAAAAGCGATATTGACCGCGAGTTTCGTAGCAGAAGCGTTTGAACGCATTGATAACGATGAGGTCAAAGAGATTTTCGAGCAGGAGGCGAGCCGATGGCTGATGGCGTCCCTGTAGAAGCAAAATCGTTCGACATAGACGCGGTCCGCGCAGACTTTCCGATTTTATCTCGCGAAGTGAACGGTAAGCCGCTCGTTTATCTCGACAGCGCAGCGTCGGCGCAAAAACCGAATGCAGTGATCGACGCGATGGGCGGCGCAATGCGCGGCAGCTACGCCAATGTGCATCGCGGCCTGCACACGCTGGCGAATGAGACAACGTCCGCCTTTGAAAAAGCGCGCGAGGATGTTCGTCGATTTTTGAACGCGCCAAGTACCGACCAAATCGTCTTCACCAAGGGCGCGACGGAAGCGATCAACCTCGTCGCGTCTGGGATCGCCGAGCGCATCCAACCCGGCGATGAAATCGTGCTCAGCGTGATGGAGCATCATTCCAACATCGTGCCTTGGCATTTCCTCCGCGAGCGTCGTGGCGCGGTGCTGAAATGGGTCGAGCTGCGCGAAGATGGTTCGTTGGACATGGAGAGCTTCAACGCTGCGCTGAACGACAAAACGCGCCTCGTCGCGATGACTCACATGTCCAACGTTCTCGGCACGGCGCCGGATGTCGCCGAGATTATTCACGCGGCGCATCAGAAAGGCGCGGAAGTGCTTTTAGACGGATGCCAAGGCGCGGTTCATCTGGATGTCGATGTCCAAGAACTCGACGTCGATTACTATGTTTTCTCCGGACACAAGCTTTATGGCCCGACCGGTATCGGCGCGCTCTACGGCAAATCGGACGCGCTGGATGCCTTGTCCGTCTATCAGGGCGGCGGCGAGATGATCGAAACCGTCGAGCGGGACAAAATCACCTATAACGCGCCGCCGCATAAGTTCGAAGCCGGCACGCCGCCGATATTGGAAGCCATCGGTCTGGGTGCTGCAATCCGCTGGGTCGAAAGTCTCGACGCTGTCGGACTGAAGGCGCACAAGCGCGCGCTTTACGATCGCGCGGCGGAGGCTGTGCGCGGCGTGAATGGTTTAACGCTGCATGGTCAAGCCCCAAATAAAGGGCCGGTGCTGACCTTCTCGATCGATGGGACGCACCCGCATGATCTGGCGCAGATTTTGGATCGCTACGGCGTCGCCATCCGCGCCGGTCATCATTGCGCCCAACCCTTGATGGATCATCTGGGCGTCAGCGCAACGGCCCGCGCGAGTTTTGCGGCGTACAACACGCTTGACGAAGTGGACGCATTCGTCGATGCGCTGGGCAAAGCCCGCGCTATGTTGAGCTAGGAGACGAAATGGCAGACGATATCTCCAGAGACGTCATCGACGCCGGACCACCGGCGGACGCGGAAGGATCGTCCATCCCCCAAGACGAGCTTAATCGGATAACGGACGACGTGATCGTGCGTCTAAAAGAGGTGTATGACCCCGAAATACCGGTCGATATCTTCGAGTTGGGTTTGATCTATAAGGTCGACATCAATGATGCGCGTCATGCCGATGTGGAAATGACGCTCACCGCGCCCGGCTGTCCCGTCGCCGGCGAAATGCCCGGCTGGGTGGAGGACGCCGTCCGCAAAGTTAATGGGATTGAAAGCGTCAAAGTGTTTTTAGTGTTTGATCCGCCCTGGGATCCTTCGCGCATGTCGGACGAAGCGCGCCTTCAATTGAATATGTTGTAATCCACGATCAAAGACAGCATTTAAAAGCCATGGCCAGACGCGAACGACCTAAACTAGTAACGCTCACCGACGCCGCTGCGGCGCGCGTCAAAGAGATTATGGAGACGAAAGGCGCGGGGTTTTTGCGCGTCGGCGTCACCAATGGCGGGTGTGCGGGCATGGAATACGTCATGGAGTATGTCGATGCGCCTGAGGCGCTCGATGAACGCGTGGCGGACAAAGACGTCGAAATCGTTATCGACGCAAAAGCAGTGTTGTTCTTACTGGGGTCTGTAATCGACTACGAATCAACAGCGCTTCATTCCAAATTTGTATTCCAAAACCCGAACCAGACCGATGCGTGCGGGTGCGGTGAAAGCGTAACCATCGAACCGGCGGTCGCGACCTGACGGCTTGACGCCATACTGCTAACCGCAAACATACAGTCATGGCTGTTTCTGCGGAATACAAAGACTTCATCGAAGAATTGCTGAGCGATTTCGGCCCTGTAAAGATCCGCGCCATGTTTGGCGGCGCAGGCGTCTACGCCGATGACGTGATGTTCGCGCTGATCGCAGATGAAACGCTCTATCTCAAAGCGGATGACGCCTTTTCCGAACGCCTGCGAGACGAGGGGTCTGAGCCCTTCGAATACGTCAATCCCAAGACGGGTAAGGCGATGCAGATGAGCTATTGGCGCTTGCCCGAATTGGCGGCGGATACGCCCGAGGACGCATGCCGCCTGGCGCGAATGGCGTATGATGTGGCGCTGAAAGCGAAAAAGCCCAAGCGTAAGTCGCCTAAGCGCCCTTAAAGTCGGCCTTCCGCTTTTTCAAGAATGCGGTGACGCCTTCTTTGAAATCCGCGGTGCGGCCGGCGGTACGTTGCGCCATTCGCTCCGCATGGATTTGTCTTTCAAAGCCGGTATCGGCGCTGTTCCAGATCAGCTCGCGGATGAGTGAAAGAGCGATGGTAGGGCCCTCGGCCAGTTCTTTAGCGAGCGCTTTAGCCTCCGCCATCAACGCATCAGCCTCGCAAACGCGATTGATTAAGCCCCACTCTAACGCCCTTGCTGCGTGTATCTTATCGCCAAGCAACGTCATTTCCATTGTGCGCGCCCTGCCGATCATGCGGGGTAAGAGATAGGTTGAGCCGCCGTCCGGCACCAAACCGATGCGCCGAAACGCCTGTAGAAAGTAAGCATCCTGAGAAGCTAAAATCAGGTCGCCCATCAGCGCAATTGAACACCCAATGCCGGCTGCCGCGCCGTTCACGGCGGTGATCACCGGCGTCGGGTGTTCCTTCATCGACATGATCAGGGGATGGTAATGGCTGTCGAGCGCTTTTCCCGCATCGTAGTTTCCGTCGCCGGCGTTGCCGCTTAGCTCGCCCGAAGACAAATTCGCGCCGGAACAGAAACCACGTCCTTCGCCGGTCAAGACAACGCAGCGGGCGTCCTTAGCCGCCATTTCGAACGCTTTGGTCAATTCTTTGACTGTATCCAACCCCGCAGCATTCATCGTGGCTGGATCGGCGAATGTGATGATTGCGACTTGTTCGTCGACGTCGTAGCGGATTTTGTCGAAACCCATGGGTGTCTCCTCAGATTTGGAGAGACACTAACGTCCATTCACGCTTCGTGAATAGTCTCCCAGCGTTAAGCCGCGTCTTCGTCCGCCACGTCGCGAAGCGCCTGTTCCGAGGTCACCTGGTTCCGGCCGTCATTCTTCGATTGGTAGAGACATTTGTCAGCCCGGCCGATTAATTGCTGGCCGGTTTCGCCCAGCTTGTACTGCGCCACGCCAAATGAGACTGTGATCGCGCCTAAAGGCTGGTTCGTCGATCGACGCATCAGCTTTTTGGCCTCAATTGCTTTACGAATCTGTTCGGAAACTTCCATCGCTTGCGACAGCATGGTGCGTGGCATGATGATGGCGAATTCCTCGCCGCCATAACGCGCCACAAGGTGGTCCGGCAGCGCAAATTTAGACAGTGCGCCGGCGACAAAGCGAATAACCTGGTCGCCTGTTTGGTGTCCCCATGTGTCGTTGAAGGATTTGAAGTGGTCAATGTCGCAAATCACTAGACACAAATCATATTTTTCTTTGTCGGCTTCTGATTTTCGCAGCCGCAGCGTTTCGTCGAACAATTTGCGATTGGCGATGCCGGTTAGGCCGTCGGTCAAGGCCTCTGCGCGCGCTTTTTGAAGCGAAGACCGCAAGCGCTCCATCTCGCGGCTCGACAGTTTCAATTGCCCAGACAACACTTGGTTTTGCTTCGACATCTCTTTGGTCGCCGCCGATAAGGCGGACACGATGCGCTGTAGACCATTTGGGTCAATGCTCTCCGACTCCAAAGAATGGGTCGCCCGGTCGAGCGCAGCGCCATACATTTCCGTTGTCGCGCCCGCCGATTTTAGCGCGCCCAGCGCATCGGCGATTTCTTGCGCGATTCGGTTCCCGGTCTCCATGACCTGGCTGGAAATCTTGGACGTTGAAAAATACTCTTCGTAGAATTCTTCAATGCGTTCGTCGGTCAGGATTTCGCCGGCGTTCAGCGCCGCATCGAGCGCGCTCTTCAGATCGGGCGACCACCCGGCGAGATATGTGAGCCAAACTTCATAGTTTTGCGGCGACACGGCCAAGGAGTGATCGCCGATCGTGTCGATCGTTCGGTGGCCCAGCGCTAATCCGTTTGGTCCCCGGATGTCTTCTATCATTCGTTTGCGTCCTTAAGCCTGGCCGATTCGTTTCTTTCCCCTACGGACGCTAGAAGACGAGAAGGAGATGAATAAACTCCAAACGTTGCCGTCTAAGCTCGATGAGCTAACCTAAATATACGAAAAGACTGTCCCCTTAGGAGGAGCAAATGCCCCTAGACGCCGTCTCAACGACCACTCTTGAAGAAATGAATGCTATTTTGGCGCGTCAGAAAGCGGCGCACGTCCGCGACGGTCAACCTTCCGCGGCGCGCCGCAAAGAGTGGTTGGATCGTTGCATCGGATTGATGGTCGATCATCAAAACGACATCGTTGAAGCGATTGCGTCAGATTTTGGGTGGCGGTCGAAAGACGCATCCGCGTTTACAGACGTGATGGGGTCGATCAGCTCGCTGAAATTTGCAAAGGCGCGGGTCGAGAAATGGATGCGCACCCAACGCCGCAATACGGAATTTCCACTCGGATTGTTCGGCGCAAAAACCGAAGTTCGCATGCAGCCCAAAGGCGTTGTCGGCTTGGTCAGCCCCTGGAATTTCCCAGTAACGCTGACCTTCGGGCCGATGGCTGGAATCTTTGCCGCCGGCAATCGCGTGATGATCAAGCCGTCGGAATTTACGCCGGCGACGTCGGAACTCATGAAACGCATGGTCGAAAGCGCATTTTCGGAAGAAGAAGCTGCCGTCTTGGTCGGCGGCCCGGATATCGGCTCGGCGTTTACGTCTTTGCCGTTCGACCATCTCATTTTTACGGGTGCGACATCGATCGGCAAATTGGTGATGCGCGCAGCGTCTGAAAACCTCACGCCGGTCACGTTGGAATTAGGCGGTAAATCGCCTGTTGTGATTGGGCGGTCGGCGGATATGCAGAAGGTCGCCAACCGCGTGATGGCCGGCAAAACACTGAACGCCGGCCAGATTTGCCTTGCACCGGATTATGTTATGACACCGAAAGAACTGCGCGGCGAATTTGTAGATGCGGCTCAAGAGGCGGTTAGGACGCTTTACCCAACCTTAAAGGACAATGACGATTACACCTCTATCGTAAGCCAGCGGCATTATGATCGTCTGAACGGATACTTAGAGGAAGCGCGCGACAAGGGTGCGGAAACCATAGAGATCAATCCTGCTGGCGAAGACTTCTCTCAGCAGCCACACTATAAAATTCCACCAACTTTAATCCTAGATCCAACCGACGATATGGCTGTGATGCAAGACGAGATCTTCGGTCCAATCTTGCCTGTTAAAACCTATTCCGACGTTCGCGAAACCGTGGATTACGTAAACGCTAATCCGCGTCCGCTCGGGCTCTATTATTTCGGCGAAGACGCCGCGGAGCGCGAAGACGTGGTCAACAACACAACCTCCGGCGGCGTGACTGTGAATGATGTGATCATGCATGTCGGTGCTGAAGACGCGCCCTTCGGCGGCGTCGGCCCATCAGGCATGGGCGCTTATCACGGTTATGACGGTTTCTTGGAGTTCACGCACAAGAAAACCGTTTATACGCAGATGCCGGGCGAGAAGGTCGCCAGTATGCTGCGACCGCCTTACGACGAGAAATTCCGAAAAATGGTCGCCGGCCGAATTAAGCGATAATCGTGTAAGGCCAATTGCACCGGAAGGCGGGCCGCGACCGCAAGTGGAGGAACTCACATGTTGCGGATAGCTATTTTATCGGTTTTGGCGGCGGGTCTCAGCGCCTGTGCAACGGGCGCTGACCAGAGCGTCGCCGAAAGGAACAAAGAAATCGCGCTTAGCTTCTATGAAGACCTTTGGTTTTCCAACAACACAGACGCCTACGTGGATTATGTCGACGAGACTTATGTGATCCATGATATCGGCGAGGCAAAGGGGCTAATTGAGACGGCGATCACCCAGAAACAAATCGCAGATGCCTTTCACGGTTTTGGCGAATTGTCCGGTGAAATTGACTACCAAATCGCCGAAGGCGACAAAGTCGCAACCCGGTGGTTTGTGTCTCTCGCGCCCAATTCAGCAGCGCTGAATATGGGAATGACGCCCATTAAAAACGTCGCGATCATAAATGTTTTTCGGTTCAACGAGGACGGAAAGATCATCGAGATCTGGAACCATCGCCACGATGTAGAACTTCCGCAACCGCCTCTAGGCCCGCGTGGGATTGAGAACTAACGCTAGTTCGACAGGATAATTTGACGCGTCTTAGCTAAACTTCGGTTTCGGCGGGTTCGGTCTCGTTTTTGGGTGCTGACTCGCTGACCTTAACCGGGCGCATCAAAAAGGCGGGCATATGATCGCCCAGGCCTTTAACAGGCGGACCTAAATCGTCTTGGCGATTGCGGCGCCGACGCGGTTTTTCCGACGCTTCTATGTCAGCTGGCGTGTCTTGCGACGAGGCGTCTTCTACAGCGCGCGCTTCGTCCTCGCGTTTGGGGCCGCGCTCGCGCTTGTCGCGACGGGGGCGTCGATCGCGATCTTTGTCGCGTCCGGACCGGTTTGGTCGGTCCGATCTTTGGGGTCGTCCGGCGCCTTCTTCGATGGCGGCTTGTACCGCTTCATTGTCGAAGAGCTTCACATCTTGACCGATACGCTTGAGGACCGCCGCCCATAGTTTGTCGTCGCGTGGCGTTACGATCGTATAGCTTTCGCCGGAGCGGCCCGCGCGGCCTGTGCGCCCGATGCGGTGAACGTAATCGTCGGAGTTGGGCGGTGGCCCGTAATTGAACACATGGCCGACGTCTGGAATGTCTAGTCCGCGCGCGGCGACGTCGGACGCGACCAGCAGCGTCAATTCGCCATTCCGGAAGCGTTCAAGCGTTTGCGTGCGATAGGCTTGGGGTAGGTCCCCATGAATGGCGGCCGCGTCGAAGCCGTGTTTTTGCAAGGATTTCGCGACGACATCGACTTCGCGTTTGCGGTTGCAGAAAACGATGCCGTTTTTGACGGCGCAGGATCGGATGATGGAGCGGAGCACGGCGCGCTTCACCTCGTCGCGATCAATCGGCGCGTGCGTGACGTGCTGCGTGATCGTAGCGGCGGTAGTCGCCGGGCGCGACGCCTCGATACGCTTAGGATCGTTTTGGAACTGCTTTGCAAGACGCGTGATTTCCGGAGGCATGGTCGCGGAGAACAACAAGCTCTGACGCGTTTTCGGCAACAAGCCGCAAATCCGCTCAATGTCAGGAATGAAGCCCATATCTAGCATACGGTCGGCTTCGTCGATCACTAGCATCTGCACACCGGTTAGCAGGAGTTTCCCACGCTCGAAATGATCCATCAGCCGGCCGGGCGTTGCGATCAAAACGTCGGCGCCCTGCGTGAGCTTGCGGTCCTGGTCTGCGAAGGAAACGCCGCCGATCAGCAACGCCATATTAAGGCGATGATTGACGCCGTACTTTTCAAAATTCTCCGCCACTTGCGCGGCCAATTCGCGGGTCGGTTCTAAGATCAACGTACGCGGCATCCGCGCCCGCGCGCGGCCTTTGGCGAGCTTGTCGATCATAGGGAGAACGAAGGCCGCCGTTTTGCCGGTGCCCGTCTGGGCGATGCCGGTGACGTCGCGGCCTTCTAGGATTGTGGGGATGGCTTGCGTTTGGATCGGCGTCGGCTCGGTATAGCCGGCGTCTGAAATCGCAATTAAGATTTTGGGGTCGAGGCCCAGCTCGTCAAATGTCATCTATCGGTCGGTCTTTTCTAGTGGATCCGACCGCATCATGGGCCGGCGGCGCGCGCCAACTCATAGCCGACGCTTCATACGTGCGGCGCAACATAGGCGGAGTTATCGCTAAGTCAATCTAAGCGCGCAGCGCTTTGATTCTTAAGGCTATATGTCGATGTCTTCGACGAAAGCCGCGTTGTCTTGAATATAGCGGAAGCGCAATTCGGCCTTTTTGCCCATCAAGGTCTCCACCAAATCTTCCGGCCCTTTAATGCCGTCGGGAAGCGCAACGCGAGCAAGGGTTCGTTTGTCCGGCGCCATGGTGGTCTCTTTCAATTGCGCGGGCATCATTTCGCCCAGGCCTTTAAAGCGGCTGATATCGACATTGCGGCCTTTGAATTCCGTCTCCAGCAATTCGTCTTTGTGTTGATCGTCGCGCGCATAGGCCGACTTGCCGCCGGCGGACAATTTAAAGAGCGGCGGCAACGCCAAATAGAGTTGTCCGCTTTCGATCAAGCCTGGCATTTGTTTGTAGAAGAAGGTGATGAGCAGCGCAGCGATATGGGCGCCGTCGACATCGGCGTCCGTCATGATGATGACGCGCTCATAGCGCAGATCATTCAGGTCGAACTGCGCGCCGGTTCCGGCGCCCAATGCGAGCGTGAGGTCGCTAAGCTCTTGGTTCTTGGCGAGTTTGTCGCCGCCCGCGCTCGCGACGTTCAAAATCTTGCCGCGCAGGGGCAAAATCGCCTGCGTCTTGCGATCGCGGGCCTGTTTGGCGGAACCGCCCGCAGAATCACCCTCCACGATGAAGACTTCCGTGCCCTCCGCCGCTGAATTCGAACAATCGGCGAGTTTGCCTGGTAGGCGAAGTTTTCGTGTCGCCGATTGGCGGGACACTTCCTTTTCTTTGCGTCGCCGCATGCGGTCTTCGGCTTGCTGGATCGTCCATTCCAGTAATTTGGACGCTTCCTTCGGCGAGGCGGTCAGCCAGTGGTCGAACCGGTCGCGAATGGCGTTCTCCGCCACGCGAAAACCCTCTGTGGATGAGAGTTTGTCTTTTGTTTGGCCGACGAATTCCGGCTCGCGAATAAAGACGGAGAGTAGCGCGCCGGCAGTTCCGAGAACGTCCTCCGCTGTGATCTGAGCGGCTTTTTTTACGCCGGTGAGTTCACCATAGGCGCGCAATGATTTGGTCAGCGCTGAGCGCAATCCGCCCTCGTGCGTGCCGCCATCGGGTGTTGGAATCGTGTTGCAATACGACCGCGTAATGCCGTCCGCTTCGCCAAACCCAGCGACGCTCCAAACCACAGCCCATTCGCACGCGGCGCCGTTTTCGCCATCGACGCGGCCGGAAAAGATCTCTGGCGTCACCAAAGTGCGCCCGGCCGTCATCTCTTTGAGCATGTCCGCGAGGCCGTTGGGGTAATGAAGGACCGCCTCGGCGGGCGTCGGATCGTTTTCCTTCAGCAATTCCGGCGCGCAGGACCAATGGATTTGAGCGCCGCGATGCAAATAGGCTTTGGACTTGGCCATTTGCAGAATGCGCGCAGGCTTAAACCGCAGCTTCTCGCCGAAGATCTCTGCATCTGGCTTAAACCGTACGATTGTGCCGCGGCGATTGGGCGCCGCGCCCTTTAACTCTAGCGGCGCGACGGTTTTGCCGCGCTCGAAAGCTTGAAAATAGAGCTTTTTGCCGCGCGCCACTTCGACCTCTAGGCGCGAGGATAGGGCGTTCACAACGGAGACGCCCACGCCGTGCAGGCCGCCAGCCGTTTGATAGGCTTTGTTCGAAAATTTTCCGCCGGCGTGCAGCGTCGTCATAATGACTTCAAGCGCAGATTTGTCGGGATATTTGGGATGCGGGTCAACGGGAATGCCGCGACCATCGTCTTTCACCGTCAGCCAACCGTCGGCGGACAGCTGAACTTCGATTTTCTTGGCGTGTCCGGCGACCGCCTCATCCATGGAATTGTCGAGGATTTCCGCAAATAGGTGGTGGTAGGCGCGTTCATCCGTTCCGCCGACATACATGCCGGGACGTTTGCGGACAGGCTCTAAGCCCTCTAAAACTTCGATATCTTTAGCGGAATAGCCGTCTGTGTCGTCAGCCTGTTCAAACAGTTTTGCTTGTCCATTCTTCGCCATAGTCGTTCCGTCTTTGAGGCTTGAGAATCGAGATTATACATGACCGCATTTGGTTGCGGCGAAAACACTGGGAACAAGTTAAATGTCGGAAACCCTGTCAAATCCCTTACAGCTCCCGTGCGGTGCGACAATACCGAACAGATTTTGCAAAGCCGCAATGACGGAGTGCATCGCCGACGTCCGCAATTATGCGACGGAAGGTCATGCGCGGCTTTATGAAGTCTGGGGCGCGGGCGGCGCCGGCCTATTGCTGACCGGCAATGTGCAAATCGCCCGCTCGCATCTGGAGCATCCGGGAAATGTCGTGATTGACGGGCGTCCTTCCGATGAGGCGATGGCGGCCTTGTCGGCGTTTGCGGCGGCTGGAAAATCCGGCGGTTCTAAGATTTACATGCAGATCTCGCACGCCGGCCGGCAAACGCCGGCGTCGGTCAACGCGTCCCCCTTAGCGCCGTCGGCGATCCCGCTGACATTGCCCGGCAGCGCGTTCGGCGAACCGGTCGCCATGACGGGCGAGCAGGTGAAAGACGTTATCGCGCGCTTCGCCAACACCTCGAAGATCGCTCAAGAGACCGGATTTGACGGGGTTCAGCTCCATGCGGCGCACGGGTATTTGATCTCACAATTCTTGTCGCCGAAATCCAATCGTCGCGAGGACGAATGGGGCGGCTCTTTGGAGAACCGCGCGCGATTATTGGTAGAATCGGTGCGCGCGATTCGCGCGGTGACGGGCCCTTCCTTCCCAATTTCGGTAAAGCTCAATTCGGCGGATTTCCAATCCGGCGGCTTTACGCATGAAGACTGTTTGGGCGTGGTCGACATGCTCAATGCGGAGGGCGTCGATCTCCTTGAGATCACCGGCGGAAACTACGAACAGCCCAAAATGGCCAATGTCGAAGGGCTGGAGCCGGTCTTTGAAGAAGAAGTGCGCGAAAGCACTCGGGCGCGCGAGGCGTACTTTATCGGCTACGCCAAATCCGCGCGCGAGCGCGCGAACATGCCGATTATGGCGACCGGCGGGTTTCGCACCTTGGGCGCGATGGAAGCGGCGATCCAAGACGGCGAGGCGGATATGATCGGTATGGCGCGGCCTCTGTGCGTCGAACCGGATCTGCCAAATCGTTTGTTGTCCGGCGATGTTTCGATTGCGCCGGATTGGGAGAACCGATTGAGTCTAGGTCCTACCAAATGGCTGGGCAAAAATTCGCCGATCAATTTGATTAAGACGCTGAACGGCTGGGGCGTCCAGGGATGGTTCAACCTCCAGCTTATTCGGATGTCGGAAGGCCAAGCGCCTGATACCGGCATTGGCGTTTTCAAGGCGTTCACCACCTATCAGAAGCTGACCACCGAAGCGGCCAAAGCTTATAAGGCGGATTTGGAAACAGCCTAGCGTCTATTCCGCCGCGACCGGCGTTTGGGCGACAAAGCCGAGGGGCAGCCCAGCGTCGGGCGTGAAACCGTATAGCGGTTCATCCGGCAGATGGGTTTTTAGGATTTCCCGCACTCTAAGCAGGCGCGGGAGATCAATTCCCGTTTCAATCCCCATCGCTTCGAACATGAAGACGAGATCCTCTGTCACGATGTTTCCGCTGGCGCCGGGCGCGAACGGGCAGCCGCCCAGCCCGCCCAGCGAGGCGTCGAATGTGGTGACGCCTTCTTCCAGCGCCGCCAATGCGTTGGCCAGACCCAGTCCGCGCGTATTGTGAAGATGAACGCCCGACACCAATTCATCACCGACCGCGCCGCGCACGGCGCGGATCAGGTGTTTGACGGCCGCCGGGTCGCCATAGCCCGTGGTGTCCGATAGTCCGATTTCATCCACGCCGCGTTCGGCGAGCCCTTCCGCCAAGCGCAGGATTTGCGCCTCGGGGATCAAACCTTCCAGCGTGCAGCCAAAGGCGGTCGATAATGAGCCTTCGAAATGCGGGCGTTTGTCCTCTGGAAGACTAGAGATCAGCGCGGAGACGGCCGCAACTTCATCGAGAACCTGTGCGTGCGTTCGGCGCAGGTTCTTAAGCGAATGCGTTTCGCTGACCGATAGGGGCAGGGTGATCTTGTCGGCGCCCGCCTTCACCGCCGCTTCCGCGCCCTTCAGATTGGGAACCAAAACTGCGACGGTAAGGTCCGGGATCGTCTTCGCATAGGCGACGATTTCGGATGTGTCGGCCAATTGCGGCAGCAGCTTCGCCGGAACGAAGGACCCGACTTCGATCTCGGTGACGCCTGCGGCGGCTTCAGCGGCGATCCACGCTTTTTTGCCCTCGGTCGACATGATCGTGTCGCAGTTTTGCAGGCCGTCGCGTGGTCCAACTTCGCTGATTTCAACTTTCATGGCGTTTAGCTTTCATTTTTGGCAAGTTGCGAAACGGCGTAGGCCCAAGGTCGTTTCCGGGCGTCGTTTGCTAGAAATTTGGCGATCGCATCGCGATGCTGCAGGGTCTCGCCAATTGCGTCGAGGCCCTTCAAAAGTCGCGATTTTGGGCCGGTCGCGATATCAAAACCGATTGTGTCGCCGGCGCAAACTATGGTTTGGGCGTCCAGGTCGATATCCAGCCGATGCGATTGCGGGTCTTCGCTGACGAATGCGCCCAACGCCTCAATTTTCGGGCGGAGCAGGCTGATCGGCAAAAGGCCGTTCATGATGCAATTATTGAAGAATATCTCGCCGAAGCTTTCGGCGATGATTACGCGACATCCGAAATCCATCAGCGCCCAGACGGCATGCTCCCGCGACGAGCCACATCCGAAATTTGCACCGCTTAGCAAGATTGAAGCGCCGGAATAATCCGGCCGGTTCAGGACAAAATCAGGATCAGGCATGCGCGTGTCAGGCGACTGATAGCGCCACCCCGCAAACAGGCCGCCGCCTAAGCCTGCTTTTGAGACGGTCTTCATTTCGCGAGACGGAATGATCTGATCGGTGTCGATGTTATCGCGCAGCAGCGGCGCGGCGACGCCAATGTGGTGTGTGAAGGCCTGCATCAGATCGCCTCCGGTACATCTGTTCGCGATACGGCCGGGACGATCCGACCTGCGACGGCGGAGGCCGCGACGGTGGCGGGGCTCGCCAAATGCGTCCGGACGCCCGGGCCTTGTCGTCCTTCAAAATTGCGATTGGTCGAGCTGATCACACGGTCGCCGGGCGCGAATGTGTCGCCGCCGGCGTAAAAGCACATGGCGCAACCGGGCTCGCCCCAATCAAATCCTGCGGCGATGAAGATTTTGTCCAAACCTTCGCATTCGGCGGCGCGCTTTACGGCGTTGGATCCGGGGACGCAAACCGCTTTCACGCCGCTGGCGATCCGTCGGTCTTTAAGCTGAGCGGCCGCCGCGCGCAGATCCGTTAATCGCCCGTTTGTGCAGGATCCGATAAACGCGCCGTCGATCTGCAACGCATTCAGCGGCTGTCCTGGCTTGATATCCATATAGGCCATTGCACGTTCTGCGAGATCGCGGCGGAGCTCTGGTATGTCGGCGAGATTTGGGACTAAGCCGTCGCAGGGAACCGCCTGTTCCGGCGAGGTGCCCCAAGACACGCTCGGCCGAATGTCAGCGCCGTTTAGAATGACCTCCGCATCAAAGACTGCGTCGGCGTCGGACTTTAGGGCGCGCCAGTCATTTAGCGAATGGGTCCAATCATTCGCTGTCGGCGCGAAAGGCGTTCCTTCGATCGCTTCAAACACTTTGTCGTCCGGCGCAATGACGGCGGTGAAGGCGCTGAACTCGACCGCCATATTACACAGAGTGAGCCGCGCCTCGAGGCTCATCGCTTCTATGGCGGAGCCACAAAACTCGACTGCATGTCGACCAGCGCCGTCTGCGCCGAACTTAGAGATAAGATGCAGCGCGACATCTTTCGCTGTGACGTCTGCTGCAAGCGCGCCTTTAACCTCGAGTCGCATCTGTTTGGGTTTGGCGACGCGCAGCGCACCGGTCGCGATTGCATGTTCGGCGTCGGATGATCCGACCCCCCACGCTAAAGCGCCCAGCGCGCCCAGACTGCAGGTATGGCTGTCCGGGCAGATCAAGCTCAACCCGGGCAGGGCGACGCCTAATTCCGGTGCGATCACGTGAACGATGCCTTGGCGTTTATCCACGACATCGATGAGGTGCACGCCCGCTTCGTGCGCAGCGTTGCGGGTTGCTTTTATGAAGGCGCCGCCGGTCGGGGAGCGTGCGTCATTCAAGCCTCGGCCGGGGGCGTTTGAAACAATGTGATCCATGGTGCAAAACACGCGTTGCGGCGCGATCGGTCGTCGTCCGGCGCTTTCCAACGATGTTAGCGCCGCGGCGCCTGTTCTTTCGTGCAGAAACACGCGATCAATCGCCAGCAAATCCTCGCCGGTTGTAAGAGCGGTAATCATATGCGCCGCCCAAAGCTTGTCGAACAAAGTCGTCGCCATCGGACGCCTTAGACTTTCATTGATGTGGCCAAGCCGCCGCAAATTCCACGCTCTGCGAGACTGTCGACGTCTTCGGCGCGGTATCCGAGTTGAACAAGAATCTCGCGCGTATGCTCACCGGGGCCAGGCGGATCATATCTTTTTGAGAGCCGCTCCTCTCCATATTGAATGGGCATGGCCGGAAGTTTCGTGTCATGGCCTTCCGGCAGGGAGAGAGGTATCAATCCGCCATCGGCGTTGAGATGCGCATCGTCGAACAAGTCTTCCGGGCGGGCGATCGGCGCAAAAGGAAGGCCGGTGCGTTCAAGCTTCGCCATGAGTTCATCGCGGGTGAATTTGGCGAACAAGCGACGCACTTCGGGAATAAGTTCATCACGCCGGGCGACGCGATCTGTGTTCAAGGCGAGCGTTTTATCGTGACGCCAATGATCCAGAGCGAACGCTTCGCAGAACTTCACCCATTGTCCGTCTGACACCACTCCGACAAACACCTTGTCGTCGTCGCGCGTGTCGAATACGTCGTAGATCGCCCATGCCGAAATACGCGCCGGCATAGGCTGAGCGGCGGCGCCAGTCACAGCCATTTGCGCCATATGTTGGCCGACTAGGAAAGCGCTCGTCTCATAAAGTGAGGCGACGACTTTTTTGCCAAGCCCTGTGCGCGCGCGTTCTTGAAGCGCGGCGAGCACGGCGATCGCGCCGAACATGCCGCCCGTAACGTCGATGACGGATGATCCAGCGCGGAGCGGGCGCCCGGGCGGTCCCGTCATATAAGCCAGCCCACCCATCATCTGCGCAACTTCATCTAACGCCGTTCGATGCGAATAGGGGCCGTCCAAAAAACCCTTCTCCGAGCAATAGATGAGTTTCGGATTTCGTTCCGACAGCGCCGTATATCCGAATCCGAGTTCATCCAAAGCGCCTGGGCGGAAGTTCTCTATAAACACATCCGCATCGTCGATCAGTTTAAGGGCGATTTCCGCGCCATCCTGGGATTTTAAATCCAGGCAGACACTGCGCTTGTTGCGATTGTACATCGAAAAATAGCCCGCGCCGGAGCCTTTGAGACGACGGGTTTTGTCGCCGCCAATGGGTTCAACTTTTATGACGTCGGCGCCGAGATCCGCGAGCATAAGGCCAGCGGCCGGACCCATCACCATGTGCGTAAATTCAACGACTTTGAGATCGCTTAGCGGTGAAGAAGTCATAATAGTCAGCGTCCTACCTCGTAATCAGATCACCAAACCCGCTCACATCGCGGCCTATTTCGGCGCGACGGCGCCAGTCTCGGCGATGTCCACTTAATATGGTATATCATTTTTTTTACGGAAGACGAGGCGCCGCCGCGATAGCAGGCGCCGTACGCTAAAAAACCGGGCGCCGCGCGGTTAGAGCGTGTGCATTAAGCAACAGCCGCCGCGGGAACGCATATGGTCTGATCCGAGCGTTTGACAGGTTTTGGGATCCTGTGTCAGCTCGAATGCAAGCGGTTTGTAATCAACGACAAATTGCACTGTCCGATAAGGAAGAGCGCTCGATAGAAGCGGTCCCTGGACACGGTAGTTGAAGTAAATCAAG
Source organism: Pseudomonadota bacterium (assembly GCA_039026555.1). Classification (GTDB taxonomy): domain Bacteria; phylum Pseudomonadota; class Alphaproteobacteria; order Caulobacterales; family Hyphomonadaceae; genus JBCCMB01. Next base: position 7,947 of record JBCCMB010000018.1, on the reverse strand, counting down.
TGGCGAAAAGCCGCGACATGCTCGGAGAGGGGTAACATGGAAAAATCAACAAAAGCGCCGGCGGCGTTTAAGAAGGTATTGGTGCGATCGGTTGCGGCCGCCTCAATGCTTTCCGCCTATCAGGGCGTTGCGGTGGCGCAGGAGACGGACGAAGAATCGGTCCAGTCCACCATCGTAATCACAGGCTCGCGCATCGCGCGCGACCCGAATTTGGGATCTCCGGTTCCCGTTCAGTCGGTTACGGGCGCAGACCTTTTGAACTCGGGTAATTTCAACATTACCGAAACGATCAATGACGTTCCGGCGCTTTTAAACTCGCTCACGTCCGAGCAATCAATCGACACCGCAGATAATGACGGCACGAACGTGCTCGACTTGCGCGGTCTTGGCGTTGACCGGACATTGGTGTTGGTCAATGGCCGCCGCCACGTGTCTGGTCTAGAAGGCGCGGCGGCTGTGGATGTTGGCTCGATCCCTAGCGCGCTTGTTGAACGTGTCGAAGTTCTGACCGGCGGCGCATCGGCCGTCTACGGCGCTGATGCTGTCTCCGGCGTGGTGAACTTCATCCTCAAGGATGACTTTGAGGGCTTCGAAGTAGACTTCTCTAAAGGTCTGTCCGGCGAGGGCGATGCGGGTCAAACTCGTGCCTATGCATTGTGGGGGAAGAATTTCGCCAACGGTAAAGGCAATGTGACCTTCAACGTTGAGTATTGGGATGATGAAGGCCTGACCCTCGGCGATCGCGACTTTACCGCCGGCGGCCGCCAAGCTTCGGATTTCCCGAATCCAGATCTTCGGTTCCAATCCGGCGATATCGGCGCGTCGACGCCAAACTTTTCGCAATTCTACAATTTCGACAATACGGGCGAATTTAACCGCGGTCTGCGCATTCCGTCGGCGGATGATTTCATCGCCGATTATACGGCCGAATTCGGCTCGGCGCCAACGCTAACGACGGAAGAATTGGCGCTGATCGACCGTGCGGCCAATGCGCCATCTCGTGCGGTTTTGCCTTTCCCGACCTTCTCGATCACATCGGGCGGCGGCATCATATCGCCGGGCGATTTTTCGCTCGCACCAGGCGTTGATATCGATGGCAACGGCACTGACGACTGTCTCGACAGCTTTGTCGGCTACAACAACAGCTTCGACGGCGCGTCGTCATTTGGTTTGGCCGGCGGTTGCTGGAACTTGCTTGAGGGCGGCCAAGTTGTGCCGGCCGAAGACGGCTTGATCGCCAGCGACTTCAACCAATTTGGTGGTTCCGGCGTTTTGCCGACGGATGAATCATCGTTGATCGGCAAGGAAGACAAGCTCGCCTTCAACCTGAACGCAAATTACGAATTCTCTCCGGAATTCGTGGTGTTTGGTGAAGCGAAGTACGTCAACCAAACTGTTCGCGATCGTACGACCACCAACGCCTTCTGGGATCTTGTTTTCATTGAACCGGATAACCCCTACATTCCTGCGGACCTTCAAGGCGTCGCGGACTCCACAGGTGGTCTTTACATTACGCGAGACAGCCAAGACCTAGGTTTCAATGAAGACGAGACTGAGCGGGACACACAGCGCTATATCGCTGGCGTTCGCGGCGAGTTCAACGACACTTGGAGCTATGAGATCTCGGCCAATTACGGCCAGTTTGAGCTAACGAGCACAAACAATAACCGCATTATTATGGACCGCCAGTTTGCGGCTCTAGACGCGGCGGTTGATCCGGATGGAAACATTGTTTGTCGGTCCGACTTGGGCGAGACAGATTACGCCACCACCATTTTCGGAATTCCGAGTTGGGATGGCGGGTTCTTTACATTCACGCCAGGCGACGGACAGTGCGAGCCCTTCAACCCGTTCGGCCTTAACACGGCGAGCCAAGAAGCGGTCGATTTCATCACCACGACGACGACGTTTGAGGAAGAGATTACTCAAACGGTCTTGTCGGCCGTTTTAACCGGCGATTCGGCGGACTGGTTCGAACTTCCAGGCGGTCCGGTCGGCTTCGCCGCGGGCTTAGAGTTCCGTGAAGAAACCTCCAGCGCCACCTTCGATCCGCTTGCATTGGGCATCATCCCAGTGGACGGTATCGATTCATCGGGCAACCCTGTTGCGGCCGGCACGTTGTTGGGCACAGTTGAAGATCAGAACTCGCTCGTCTTCGATCCGTCCGCTCAGCTGGCGAATTCTGACGGCGAATACGACACGTTCGACTATTTCGCTGAGGTCAGCGCCCCGTTGTTGAAGGATGTTCCTTTCGCCGACAGCTTGGTGCTGGATGGCGCCATTCGGGTGGCGGATTATTCGACCATCGGTCAGGCGACGACTTGGAAAGTGGGCGGCACCTGGGCGCCGATCCCGGATATCTCCTTCCGTGTGACGCAATCAGAGGCCATCCGGGCGCCGAACATCTTCGAATTGTTTTCGCCAGATCAGGGCGCGACCTTCCGGCCGAACGATCCTTGCGACGTCAACAATATTCCTGACGCGCCGGATCCTGCTCTCCGCGCAGCCAACTGTGCGGCGGACGGCTTGCCCGCAACCTTCGTCGATCCGTTGTCTGCGCGTTTCTTCGGTGTTGAAGGCGGCAACCCTAACCTTGAGGAAGAAACAGCTGAAACGCTCACCATTGGTGTGGTGCTTCAGCCGAGCTTCTTGGAAGGCTTCTCCATGTCCGTCGATTATTGGGACATTGAGATCGAGGATGCGATCGTTGCGGTCAGCGCGCAGGACATCGTCGACAATTGCTATGACAGCGCAAGCTTGAACAACGCGTTCTGTCCGTTGTTTACGCGGAATGACGACCCCAATTCTTCACAGTTCGGCGGGTTCACCTTCTTGCGTCAGACGCAGCAGAACTTCGCGGCTCTGGAAGCGAGCGGCGTTGATTTTGACGTACGGTATGCGTTCGACGTCGGCGAGAACAGCTTCGCATTGAGCGTCGCTGGCACCTATCAGGAAAAACTGGATCAATTCTTCGATCCGGCCGATCCAACTGCGATCGATCCCGAACTTGAAGAGATCCAGCGTCCTGAATGGTCTGGCGTTGCGCGCATCAGCTATGATCGTGGGCCTTTGAACCTCAGCTGGAGCACGCGTTATCAAAGCGAGCAGCTCAATGGCGGCACGCGTCTTGAGATCGAGGATGCAGACAACTTCGTCAACGCGTTCGGCGATGAAGTCTACGTCCATGATCTGTTCGGCTCGTGGTCCTTCGACAACGGCCTGACGCTTCGTGGAGGCGTCAACAATGTCTCCGACGAAGAGCCCTACATCACCGAGTTCTCCTGGCCGACAGGCGCTCGTGGGCGTTACTTCTTCTTCGGCGCGAACATCGCAATGTAGAAGGCGTCGACCGTCGATTATCAGAGCCCGCAGATTCGCATCTGCGGGCTCTTTTTGTTTGACTTGATTTTAATCAACAGGTTGCCGAAATTAAGGATATTTGCCGAAACGACACACTTTCAGCAAAATGCATCACGCCCATCTGTGAGAGCTGAACTCGTTTATGCTAGAGACGCGTGTCAGGGGAGCGCACGCACGTATGGAGCCGCACGTTAAAGGGACGACGTCGGAAGAAGACGTTGAGGAAACCATTCGCGTCGATGGACGCGTCAAATGGTTCGACCCTGCGAAAGGATATGGGTTTGTTGTGCCATTAGACGGCGCAAACCAGTATGATGTGCTTTTACACATTTCCGTCCTTCGTCGGTTCGGACGGGAAACCGCAGCCGAAGGCATGGAGATCGCGTGCTTAGCCGCCCAGCGGGAGCGGGGGTATCAAGTCGTCGAAATTTTGGAATTGGCGCAAGCTTATGCGGCGGACGAGGTTGTGGCGGGGCCGGTGGAGACCGTTGTCGTTAAATGGTTTAACCGCGACAAGGGTTATGGCTTTGTCCAGCGCGATGGGGACGACGAAGATATATTCATCCATATCGTCACGCTGCGACGTGTCGGATTGGAGGATGTATCGCCGGGACAGAGTTTGACGGCGTCGATCGGGCGCGGGCCGAAGGGACGCCATGTGGTTGAGCTGAAACAGCTTGAGCGCGAATAACCTCTTGGCCGAAGCCTGCGGCTGGGTTAGCCAAGGCGCATGAGACATCTGCTTTCTTTATTAGTGATGACCGTTGCGGCGGCGGGCGCGTCTTTCGCTCAAACGCTGGAAACAGTCACCGTTCGATCGATGGACGCCGACCATACTTTCCGCGTTGAGATCGCGGACGATCCGGAAGAAACGTCGCGAGGCTTAATGAACCGCGAAACGCTCGCGGCCGACGCAGGGATGCTGTTTGATTTTGGCGCGCCGCGGGAAGCGAATATGTGGATGAAAAACACTCTTATTTCGCTTGATATGTTGTTCCTTGCGCCCGATGGGGAAGTGCTGGCGATCGCTGAACGCGCGCGGCCTGGGTCGCTGCGTCGGATAAATCCAGGGGTGCCGGTGAAGGGCGTGCTGGAGATCAATGGCGGGCTTTCGGCGGAGTTGAACCTAAAGCCTGGCGATGTCGTTGAGCATCGGATCTTCGGAAATGTCGAGGTCGCCGATTAGCTCGGACGAATTAGACCCGCCCTCGGGGTTCACCCTCGCCAGCGCGCGCGGTCCGTTTACGCAGCACAATGGACCCCTCTATGTCGCCGAGGCGCCGCCTCAGGGACAAACCGTGATGGGGCTCCGCGTTCTTGAACGACATTGCAATGGTTTGGGCTTTTTCCATGGCGGTATGGCGTGCGCCTTCAGCGACGGATTGATGGCCCATGCGGCTTGGGCGGCCGAACGGCGCTCGTCAGTGACGTTGAAGATTTCGGTTGAGTATTTTGATATCGTTCGGCGTGGCGATTGGCTTGAAGGATCTGCTTGGTGCGTGTCCAGCGACGGCGAAGTGGCTCAGATTGCGTGCGAATTGAGCGTGGAAAGCAGGGTCCGGGCGCGGGGACGCGCCTCGTTTAGGCTTTTGCGGCGCTAGCGCCATTCTTGGGGGATCCGTAGTGCTTTTGGGGGGAGCCGTAGTGTTTGAGGCGATTATGGTCGGAGCGGCAGGATTCGAACCTGCGACCCTCTGGTCCCAAACCAGATGCGCTACCAGGCTGCGCTACGCTCCGAGCCGGACGCGTGGTTTAGCTCCGCTCGGCCGCGTTGAACAGCCCCAAAAGCATCTGACGGGCATTGTTCGTCAGTCGCGCTAGTTCGACGCGCGGCGTGGCGGCGCTTCCGGCTCAAAATTGGCCTCCTCTAGACGTCGTGTCAGCGTTTCTTGAAACTCGTGGATAGCGGCGATGGAACCGGCGGGATCTATCTCTGCAAGGCGCGCGATTTCCTGTGCGAGCGTTAGGACGGTGCGTTGCGTTTCCTCGCATCCCGCTTGGATTGCGGCCGTGTCTGCGCCTGGCTTCCGGTCGTGTTCTGGAGAGTCTTGCGGGCGGATCTCAAAAAGCACGTTTTGAAAGATCTGACCCGCCGCGCGGGTTGCGGCGAGGGTAGGCTCGCCGGCGTCGATCCGAAGCGCGACCGCGTGTCCCGATTTGCTCTTCGACGTCCAATCAGGTCCCAAAGGGGTGGGGGCCCAGCCATGCTGTTGAAATTCGCCTAAATCGGCGGTTTCAACCACCATTGTGTAGGCGCTGACGCCTCTAGAGCGCGCAAACTCCATCACGCCGCATGCAAGCTCCGCATTTGTACGCGTGGGCGTTGCGACCTCGCTGCCTGACGGATTTGTATGAACGACAAACCATTGCGACATATCCCAAACATCCGCTTGCTGAGGCGGCGGCGCGCTGAGATGTTCGCTTAGCCTGCCGGCGAGCAAATTGGGTCCGGTGGATGGATTGAGCCGTACTGATCCGGCGACCTGGCCAAACTGGCCTATGCTTAAGAGGTAGACGACCTCTCCGTCGTCAAACTCATCTGTTTTGAAGCCATCGGGCGTATCCGTTTCATTCCAGCTATAGCCCCGCACGCCCTCCGCGTGACGCATTCGGAACATCTGGTCGAGTTGGTGGGCGTAAAGATGTTGGGTCTCAACCGTCACGACATGGATCATGCAACGTCCCTCCCTATTGCACTTAGCGCGAAATAAAACACAAAAATGCAATTAAGAGTAGCGGTTGGGGCGGTTTGCTATGTTGAATTAACAAAGCCGCCTCGGGAGAGGCCCTTTCCCATGTTGGCGTCGGCGGCCGCCTCTAGTGACGAAGCCCCTGGCATATAGATGGAATTCGGACGTGTATCGCATTTTTTCGCCTGCCCATACGACCCAGTTTTAGGCCGTCGGGTGTTTCCGGCGCCTTTTCTGCGGCGCTCGATTTTAGCAGACATACCGTCGACTTTGATCTGACCTTGGGCTCGGGCTCGCTTTCTAGTGCGGAAAAGGCGTGCATTTTTCGGTTTCCGCGTGAACGCGCCTTTGATACGGCGCTTGTGACATCAGGCGCCGTTGCGTCGCCCGGTGGGCGCGGCTAATCGTGCGAAATTCGTCTCCGAATTTGGTTCGCCCCACTTTATTAGAGGCGGTCGATCGTCAGACCGATTGCAAAGGTTGAGTATGACGCGTTCATCCGCACTTGTTTTATTGTCTGGGGGACAGGATTCCGCCGTCTGTCTGGCCTGGGCGCTCGAACGTTTTGACCGCGTGGAGACGATTGGATTTGAGTACGGACAGCGCCATCGCGTGGAGCTTGACGTTCGCGCGGATTTTCTTGCGGCGATCACACGTCTCTCGGCGGATTGGTCTACGCGTCTCGGTGATGACCAGATCGTCGATCTCAGCGTATTGGGAGAAGTATCCGACACGGCTTTGACGCGCGATCGAGAGATTGAATTGTCCGAGGCGGGTCTGCCTTCGACCTTTGTGCCGGCGCGTAATCTTGTTTTTCTGACTTTTGCGGCCGCGGTTGCATATCGGCGCGGGATCGACCGTCTGGTCGGCGGTATGTGCGAGACGGATTACTCAGGCTATCCGGATTGTCGGCGCGATACGATAGACGCGATGTCAACGGCTCTATCATTAGGAATGGACCGGCCGACGCCGATCGAGACGCCGCTGATGTATGTCGACAAGGCGCAAACCTGGGCGATGGCGCAAGATTTGGGCGGTCGGGCTTTGGTGGATTTGATCGTTGAACACACCCACACCTGTTATCTAGGGGATCGATCCAAGCGCCATGATTGGGGTTATGGATGTGGCGAATGTCCTGCGTGCGACTTGCGCGCGCGAGGGTGGCATGTGTGGCGAGAGACGTCGCCCGCATGACGTATTCAGTCAAAGAGACTTTTCACACACTCCAGGGAGAAGGGGCGCAAGCCGGCCGCGCCGCTGTGTTTTTACGCTTCGCCGGCTGTAATCTTTGGTCAGGCCTGGAGCGCGATCGCGCGCGCGCCGTTTGCCGATTTTGCGACACCGATTTCGTCGGCGTCGACGGGGAGGGCGGCGGGAAGTTTTCTGAAGCAGCGAGCCTTGCGGCGCATGCGCGCGCGATTTGGGACCAGGCGGCTGCAGGCGGTTCACGCGGGCGACCCTATATTGTCTGCACCGGCGGCGAGCCTCTATTGCAATTGGATAAGCCGCTCATTGACGCGCTTCATGCGGCGGGGTTTGAAATCGCCGTTGAAACGAATGGCACATTGCCCGCGCCGGAAGGGTTAGATTGGATCTGCGTGAGCCCAAAATCGACGGCCGATTTGAAGCTAACGGCAGGTGACGAGCTGAAATTGGTGTACCCGCAGGCCGATGCGCCGCCTGAGCGGTATGAGGCGCTGGACTTTCGATGGTTTTTCTTGCAACCGATGGACGGACCGGGTGTAGAGGACGCAATGCGCGCTGCGGCAGCCTATTGCATGGCGCGCCCGCAGTGGCGATTAAGCCTTCAGACCCACAAACTCATCGGCATTCCCTAAGCGAATAGGCCGCAGCGACAGGATCCTACGTCCCTAATGTCCGGACCGGAATTTGAAAT
>JBCCMB010000017.1:0-33622 GCA_039026555.1 Pseudomonadota bacterium | reverse complement strand
CGGACGCCCGACGCCGATGGCGGGTTCTCTTGGGAGAAGACCGATCTTGTCGACGCGCTCAAAGGGATCGCCTAGACCGCAACGCGCATATGGTCCGTTAAGATCGTTCGGACGCACCGGCGGTCGACCTCTGTCGGCGCGTCAACAAAAGCTGTTTGATGATTTGCTGCCGACAATCGAAGCGCCTGCGGCTGAGGCGTCGAGCTGCGATCCCGCCGACTTGTTTGCAGGTCCACCCTCAGAGATCTGGCTGGAAATCGGCTTTGGCGGCGGCGAGCATCTGATCGAACAGGCGCGGCGAAGACCGGACGTCGGATTCGTCGGCGTCGAGCCCTTCGCTGAAGGCGTTGCGAAAGCGCTGGCGGGCGTTAAGGCGCATAAGCTTGAGAATGTGAGGCTTCGGCGGGATGACGCACGAGCCGTGATGGAGGGCTTTACCGACGCGTCCTTGGATCGCGTCTATATCCTCTTTCCGGACCCCTGGCATAAGCTGCGTCACCATAAGCGGCGGCTTATCCAATCGGAGTTTCTTCGTGATCTCGCCCGCGTCCTAAAATCGGGCGGCCTCGTGCGTTTCGCGACGGATTGGGCCGATTACGCCGATTGGACGTTAGAACGCTTTAATAAGGTGCCGGAATTCGCCTGGACCGCCCAATGCGCCGATGACTGGCGATTGGCGCCGAAAGACCATGTCGAAACGCGCTATCAAAAGAAGCAATTGGGCGATTGCTCGCCGATCTTCTTGGAGTTCGTGTGTGTCTAGGCGTTTCGCCCAATACGTTTGTTCCGCGCCGCAAGCAGCCGCAGCCGCAGCGCGTTCAGCTTGATGAAGCCCTCAGCGTCTTTTTGGTCATAGGCGCCGGCGTCGTCTTCAAATGTGACATGCGCTTCGGAATAAAGACTGTTCGGGCTGTCCCGGCCGATCAAGTGCGCGGCGCCTTTATAGAGTTTTAAACGAACCGATCCAGTGACCAATCCTTGCGATGCGTCGATCGCAGCTTGCAGCATTTCGCGCTCGGGAGAGAACCAGAAGCCGTTGTAAATCAACTCAGAATAGCGAGGCATCAATTCATCCTTGAGATGCCCCGCGCCGCGATCGAGCGTGATCTGCTCAATGCCGCGATGCGCCAGCAGCAAAATGGTCCCGCCTGGCGTTTCGTATATCCCGCGCGATTTCATGCCGACAAAGCGATTTTCCAGCAGATCTAGCCGGCCAATCCCATGTGTGCGGCCCAGCTCATTCAGACGGGTTAAGAGCGCCGCGGGGCTGAGAGCCTCGCCATTTACGCTGACCGCGTCGCCCTTTTCGAAGCCGATTTCTACAATCTCTGGTTGTTCGGGCGCGGATTCCGGGTGGTTGGTGCGTTGGTATACGTATCCGGGCGCCTCAATGGCGGGGTTTTCGAGCGCCTTTCCCTCGGATGAGGTGTGCAAGAGATTGGCGTCGACAGAGAAAGGCGCTTCCCCTCGCTTATCGGTGGGAATGTCTATCCCATGCGTTTCCGCAAAGGCGATCAAATCCGTGCGCGATTTGAAGCTCCAATCGCGCCAAGGCGCGATCACTTGGATATCTGGATTGAGCGCATAATAGCCCAGTTCGAAGCGAACTTGATCGTTTCCCTTGCCGGTTGCGCCATGGCAGACCGCATCGGCGCCGACCTGTTCGGCGATCTCGATCTGTCGCTTGGCGATCAATGGGCGCGCGATCGAAGTGCCGAGCAGATAGAGCCCCTCATAGACAGCGTTAGCGCGGAACATGGGAAAGACGTAGTCGCGAACGAAATCTTCGCGCAGATCTTCGATAAAGATGTTCTCTTCAGGCAAACCCATCGCGAGCGCCTTTTGCCGCGCCGGCTCTAATTCTTCGCCCTGGCCGAGATCGGCGGTGAAGGTGACGACTTCGCAGCCCAATTCCGTCTCCAGCCATTTGAGAATGATGGAGGTGTCCAGGCCGCCGGAATAGGCGAGAACCACTTTTTTGGGAGGGTTTTCAAAGATCGACATACGCGATGAGCTTTCACGGCAAGTAGAGGAGGCGGTGCGATGAGCGGCGCACCATAGCGCTGCTGGCCCAAGGGGCAAGCACTGGGAAAACTGATGTCGAGACAAGCTTCTGACCGTGCCGCAATTTCAAAGCTTGGTCTCAAAGAGACCTTCCTTCCTCCGCATCTCCGGCGCCGAAGCGCCCGATTCAAAGCGCACCTTGCAGATGGACGCAAAGACACCGCGTTCGTTGATCAGGAAGACGTTCATGTCCCGTCATTTGCAACGTTTGGCATTGATTGCGCCGATCGCGATTTTGCTGGCGATCGTCGCAGTGGTCTTGCTGTTTCCGAAAGCGGACGCGCGCGCCAAGCCGGTTGAGACATCACCCTTCTTTGAGCGATCCAATGTGGACTACGCCGGATTTGAAGCGTTGACGTCTGAAGTCGCCGCCTATCGCGAAACGCGTCTCATATCGCTGACCCAGTTTATGGAGATGGCGCAAGATCCCGATACGCTAATCCTCGACACCCGCTCCGCTCGGGCGTTTGAAGAAGGCCATATCGCCGGCGCCGTGCACCTCAATTTTTCCGATTTTACCAAGGAAAGCCTGGCCGAGGCGATTGGCGACAAATCCCGCCGCATCTTGATCTATTGCAACAATAATTTCGCCGACGACGTCGCGCCGGTCATGGAAAAGCGCGTCGAGTTGGCGCTGAACATCCCAACCTTCGTGAACCTTTACGGCTATGGCTACGCCAATGTCTACGAATTGGGTGAACTCATCGAAATTGAAGACTTATCAACCGCTTGGGTGCGGGGGACGCCGCTGCTGTGACGCAGACAAACATTCATCCGAAAGGGAGCCGCCTTATGAAACTGACCGCAAAATATCCACTTCTGGGCGCGCTGCTTGCGCCCTTCATCTTCACGGCATGCGCGACCGCCCATGAAGGTCCGCCGCCTGAAACGGAGGACAGCGTGCACGCCTACATTCTGCTCGATCGTACGGGCTCCATGCAGTCCATCTGGGACGAAGCGCTTGGCTCGGTAAACGCCTATGCCGGCGGTCTGTCGGACGCGGAAAACGACGGCCCGGATCTGGACCCGAAAATCTCTCTGGCGGTGTTTGACGCGCAAGACGGCCTTCAGTTCGATGTCCTGCGCGGCGGCGTGGAGGCGTCTGACTGGAATGAACTGACCAATGACGAAGCCTCGCCGCGCGGCATGACGCCTTTGTTTGACGCCATCGGCCGCATCGTCTCCCTCGCGGAGCAAGATGCGCCGGAAAAAGCCGTGCTCGTAATTATGACGGACGGCCAAGAAAACGCGAGCCGCGAAATGGACAAAGCCGCAGCTAAAGCTGCGCTGGACCGTGCGCGAGCCCGCGAGTGGGAAGTTGTCTTCCTCGGGGCGGAATTCGCCAATTTCGACGATGCGGACGCGGTTGGCGTGTCGGGCGCAAAGTCCATGGCGGTAAGCAGGGACAAGATGGGCGAGACAATGGAACGCCTTTCGAAGAAAACCCGCGACTACGCCACGGGCGCCGAACAATCGGTCGTCTTCGACGAGGAAGATCGCGCCATCGCCGAAGAAGACGAGGTGAAACAGCGCACGGGTCAATAATCCCTGTGCTTATGCCCCGCGAGATTGCTCGCGGGGCGTTCCTCGGCCACACAAGGCCGAGATGTCGCAAATCATAGTATTCAACAAACCTTTCGGCGTGCTGTCGCAATTCACCGACAAGGGCGTGAAGGGTTCTAAGCGCCCCACGCTGTCGACCTATATTGATATTCCCGGCGTTTACGCCGCCGGGCGTTTGGACCGCGATAGCGAAGGCCTGTTGGTGCTGACAGACGATGGTCGCCTGCAAAGCCGCATTAGCGATCCCAAACACAAACAGTCCAAATCCTATTGGGTGCAAATCGAAGGCTCGCCGGATAAGAGCGCGCTCCAGGCTCTTCGGGATGGCGTTTCGCTGAAGGATGGACCGACGCGCCCCGCGAAAGTCCGCCAGATGGAAGAGCCCGAAGATCTCTGGCCGCGCGATCCGCCTGTGCGCTATCGCAAATCCGTGCCGGATTGCTGGATCGAGCTGACTTTAACCGAAGGCCGCAATCGGCAGGTGCGCCGTATGACAGCGGCGGTCGGCCACCCGACTTTACGCCTCATCCGCGCGCGTATCGGAGATTGGTCGATCGACGGGATCGCGCCCGGCGAATGGCGACGGGTTGAGCGATAGGATTTTGTCTAAGATTAGCGGCCTAAGCAGCGGCTTCCGAGCCATTTTCCGGCTCTGCGCTCCCACGACCGGCCGAGGCGGCCAAGCCCTGCATGATCGAGCGGTTGATCTCGATCAGCGTTTCAATGTCTTCGCCTTCGCGCGCCACTTGGCTCGTATATTTCGAGACGAACATGCTGAGGGAGATGATCCCCGCACGCGTATCTACCGGCAATTGGTTTTCCGGCTGCGAGCAATCCAGCGCAAGCGCACTCCACACGCGGCGATTCCAATCCAGCGCATCAATCATTTTGCGCAGATCATCTTTGCCGGTGTCTTGTGCGTCGATCAGGGCGCGCGTGACTTGCGCGAACAAGCGGTATTCGACGTCACGCGGATCGGCGGTCTTGTTCGCCGCCTGCTGGTAAGCCTGGATCGACATGCCCCAAGCGCTCCTCTTCGTAAGCCATTAGTTTACGGCACCGCCCAAGCGCCCTGTAATAATCCCCGCCCATCACGTCCTTGGACAAAGATACGCATTCCTTGAGAATTTCAGGATTGCGCACGGCCCCCATAAACTCTGTTACCCGCAGCACGAAGCTTTCATAATGCTCGCCACCTGGCGCTCCGCCCTCGATATACATCATCATGACTGGGAAATAGATCCGCTTCGCAGGACTGTCGGCGTTGTCCGGCTGCATAATGTCCTTCTCGCGCAAGACCGACGCCTTGTTTTGAAGGAGGAGGACGCCGCGTCGGTCGCCGTTTTGCAGAACGGCGCCGTTGACGACGAATTTTTCGCCCGGCTTTAGCGACAGTTTCAGCGGCATTTTGCGCCTCCAGACCCAATTGGTAGCTGACACCCTAAACAGCCGTTGGTTAATGCTTGATTGCACCGCGTCAATCTAAGGTTAGCGATTTCTTAACGCGGCTCGACAAGCTTCGGCCCATAAAGGGCCGGAGATTTGTCGCCATGATCCAGACGCCGCTAAACTTTGCAGACCTAGACGCCGCCGCCGGAGATCCCGGTCCCGCCCCCGTGGTCGGAACGGTCGGGGACGCGCTCAACACCCGCGCGCTAAGAGAATTGAATGACGCCGGTGCAAGCGCGGTCGCGCCCGAGCATCGCAAAGCGCTACGGCGGGTAAAAGCGGCCGTGGCGCAGGTTTTGGCGGGCGATTATGTGCGCGCTGCGAAAACGGCGATGGAAGCGGTCGACCTTGCGCCTGATTTTGCCAAAGCCAACCACATCGCGGCGATTGCGCTGGACAAGATGAACGCGCTGGACGTGGCGCTGTCCATGTATGAGCGCGCCCAAACGCTCGATCCGTCCGATCCGGACGTTTATCAAAACCTCGCGCTTCTCGCCATGCGAATGGAGATGTTCGAGGTGGCGGAAAAACTGCTGCGCATCCAGCTTAAACTTGCGCCGACCTCTGCGGAGGCGGCGAACAATCTTGGCTGCGTCCTGCGCGATCAAGGCCGTTATGACGACGCGATCGAAGTGCTGCGCATGGCGATTTACGCGGCGCAGGATGATCCGATGCTGTGGAACTCTATGGGCTCCATCATGGTGGAGCAGGCCAATTTCAGCGACGCGATCACCTTCTATGATGAGGCCGAGCGCCTCAATCCGGACATCGCCCGCACGCATCACAATCGCTCCTACGCTCTGTCGCATGCAGACCGGCACACAGAAGCGTTGCAAGCCAATGCGATCGCGTTGGAGTTGGGACTGAAAGACCCGTTTGAGGACAACGCAGCCGAATTCTTAAAAGCTTCGTCCAACCTCGCACTGGGCAATCTTGCTGCCGGTTGGGAGGCTTACAAGGCGCGCCTTAGCCCCTATTACGGCGCGTATATGCCGGTTGCGATCCCCTTGCCCTTGTGGACGAATGAGGAGTCATTGGAAGGCAAGCACATCATCATGCTGGGCGAACAAGGCGTGGGCGATGAAGCGACGTTCAGCTCATGTGCGGATGATTTGCACGCCGCGATCGGCCCGGAAGGATCGCTGACAATCGCCTGCGAACCGCGCTTCAAAAACCTATTCGCGCGAAGCTTTCCATGCGCAAATGTGACCACACATGTCGCCGTTCGTAAAAACAACAAAGAGATGCGCTCCGTCGCCCATATCGAGGATTGGTCGCGCTATGATTATTGGGCGCCGATGGGCAGTTTCCTGGCCCGGTTTCGCAATACGCGCGAGGCGTTCCCGCCGGCGGACGGATTTGACGGCTATTTAAAGCCGGACCCGGAGCGGGTGGCCCATTGGCGTGCGGAATTGGACAAGCTCGGGCCAGGACCGAAGGCCGGCCTGATCTGGAAATCGGGTCTCTACACGCCCAAGCGCCGCAAGCATTTCGCGCCGATCGACGCCTGGCGCGCCCCTTTGCAAACCCCGGGGATCCAGTGGGTTAACCTGCAATACAATGACGAAAGCGATGATCTTTCAAAGATCCGCGATGAGTTCGGCGTGGAGGTTCACGATGTGCCCGGCCTCGACCTCAAGCAGGATCTTGACGATATCGCCGCGCTGAGCCGCGCCTTGGATTTGGTGGTCGCGCCCGTGATCGCCACGGGGCAGATCGCCGGCGGCGCCGGGGCGAATGTCTGGTTCGTCTGGTCGCGAACGGCGGCGTGTTTGCTCGGCGATGAGAGCTGCATGCCCTATTTCCCGCAATCGCGTTTGTTCTCGCCGGACACAATTGCCGATTGGGAGCCGGCGATGACGAAACTCCGCACCGCGCTGGACGCTTTCGCTGCCGAATATCGCAGCGACGAGCGCGCTGCCTAAAATTCGGTCGACTGCGCGCGCTCTGCGGGTTTCCCAGCGTCACGGTTGAATGCGCGCCGCCATACTCTAATGTCCGTTGCGATAAACAGGACAATGGACAGATCTCCAATGGCAGACGTTAAGCGCTTTGAAGGCACCGACAATTATGTGGCGACCGACGATCTTCGGGTCGCCGTAAACGCCGCCATTGCGCTTGAGCGCCCGCTTCTGGTGAAAGGCGAGCCCGGCACCGGTAAGACGATGCTGGCTCTGGAAGTCGCCAAAGCGTTGGATATGCCGATCATTGAATGGCATGTGAAATCCACAACCAAGGCGCAGCAGGGTCTTTACGAATATGACGCCGTCGCCCGTTTGCGCGACAGTCAATTGGGCGATGAACGCTCAAGCGACGTTAAAAACTACATCAAGCGTGGAAAACTGTGGGAAGCCTTCACGGCGGAGAAGCGCCCTGTTTTGTTGATCGATGAGGTCGACAAAGCCGACATTGAGTTTCCCAACGATCTGCTGCAAGAACTCGATCGAATGGAGTTCTATGTTTACGAGACAGATGAAACGATCAGCGCCAAACAACGGCCCGTCGTGATCATCACGTCCAACAATGAAAAGGAACTTCCAGACGCGTTTTTGCGCCGGTGTTTCTTTCATTACATCAAATTCCCGGACGATGAGACCATGGCGGAGATCATCGACACACATTTCCCCGGTATCAAAAAGCGCCTCGTTAGCGAAGCGCTCACCACTTTTTATCAAATGCGCGACGTGCCGGGTCTGAAGAAGAAGCCTTCCACGTCCGAATTGCTCGATTGGTTGAAATTGCTTCTCGCCGAAGACGTCGATCCGGCGACGCTGCGCGAGAAAAACCCCAACAAGCTCGTGCCGCCTTTGCACGGCGCTTTGCTCAAGAACGAGCAGGATGTTCAATTGTTCGAACGTTTGGCGTTTCTGGCGCGTCGCGAAGGCGGTTAACGCGGCGCACGCCTCCCTTAGGGTTTCCTAACGGCTTCTTAACGCTCTTGCAGGTCTTATGGCGTCAATTCGCTAATTCTAGCGAGCTTTGGAGCCGTTAATGTCGCAAGACATCGTCATCCTTGGCGCTGGGGGGCATGCAAAAGTCCTCATCGATATCGCCCGCGCCGCCGGCGTCGATTTGCTGGCGTGCTTCGCCAAAGCGGACGTTGATCTGGGCGGCGTACCGATAAAGGTCGGCGATGATGAAGGCCTGATCCTCGCCTATGCCGACCATGCTACATTCATTGTGGGCGTTGGCGAAATGGGCGTGCGTCGGCGTCTAGCGGCGCTTGTCGACGTCGACGCGACAGCGGCGGAACCTCTTATTCACCCGTCCGCCGTCGTCAGCCCCGCCGCGCATTTAGACCCCGGCGTTTGCGTCATGCCGGGCGCGGTCATCAACGCCGGCGCGAAAATCGGCCGCCATGCCGTTATAAACACCGGCGCGATTATTGAGCATGATTGTCAATTGGATGTCGGCGTTTTTGTCGGCCCAGGCGCGGTTCTCGCGGGAGACGTTTTCGTCGGTGGTTGGGCCATGATCGGGTCGCGCGCCGTGGCGCGGCCGGGCGCATTTATAGGCCCGGATTCCGTAGTCGGCGCAGGATCGGTCGTGGTCGCAGACGTTGCGCCTGGTCACCGGGTGGCCGGCGTTCCCGCCCGTTCGCTAAGAGCGGCGTAAGAGGCGCTTATGCTGCACGATTGTAATATCCAAATTGTTC
Source organism: Pseudomonadota bacterium (assembly GCA_039026555.1). GTDB lineage: Bacteria > Pseudomonadota > Alphaproteobacteria > Caulobacterales > Hyphomonadaceae > JBCCMB01. The sequence continues at coordinate 24,891 of JBCCMB010000017.1, read as the reverse complement.
TGTTGGCGCGCGGCGGCTCCAAAGGCTTGCCGCGCAAGAATTTACTGCCGCTGGCGGGCGAGCCGCTGATAAATTGGGCCATTCAAGCCGCGTTGGCGTCCGACTATGCCGACGATGTCATCGTCTCCACCGACGATGAAGAGATCGCCGCGGTCGCAAAAGAGGCCGGCGCGCGCGTTCCGTTCCGGCGTCCGGATGCGCTCGCGTCTGATTTTGCAACCTCGATCGAAGCGCTCCAACACGCGATCACCTCGCAGAAGCGGCGCTTTGACGTTACTTTGTTGATGCAGCCGACTTCGCCTTTGGTCTCGCCAATCGATGTGGACGCTGCGATTCGCGCCGTGGTCGAGGACAATGCGAAAGCCGCAATCACGGTGTGCGCTGTGGATAAGCCGCCGCAATGGCTGAACCATCGCGATGATGAGGGGTGGCTAACCCCGTTCATGGCCGATACGAGCGTCGCCCGTCGGCAAGACCGCAAAAGTCTCTATTCGCCAACTGGCGCTGTCTATGCGGCGCGCACCAAGGTCTATTTGGAGGAGGGCACGTTGTTTCCAGATGGAACGGTCGGCGTGATCGTTCCTCCGGAGCGTGCTTTCGATATCGATACGCAGTTTGATTTCGACCTCGCTGAGGCATGGCTGGAACGCAAAGCCCGCAATGATCGATCCGCTGCGGCGGCGGCCTAGCCTCTACCCCTGAAAATTGACTGGTCGCGCGCGGTTTTCGCGTGAGAGGCGTATCTTGGCGCCGAAGCTGCATCCCGTGTTCACCAAAGACACACTGGACCGGCAGAGATTTTACATGGACATCGCAGTCTACGGATTAGGGTATGTGGGAGCCGTCTCAGCCGCCTGCTTGGCGCGCGACGGACACACCGTTATCGGCGTGGATCCACAGCCGTCCAAGGTCGACCTAATCAATTCCGGCCAAGCGCCGATGATCGAAGGATGTGTCGGTGAGATTATCTCAAGCGCCGTGTCGAGCGGCGATTTGCGCGCGGTTGGCTCCGCTGAGGAAGCGGTGCCGGAAACCGATCTATCTTTTATCTGCGTGGGAACGCCCAGCAGGCGAAACGGCAGCTTAGACACCAGCGCCGTCGTACGCGTCTGCGAACAAATCGGCGAAGCTCTTAAAGTTAAGTCGACCAATCGCCGCCACACAATCGTCGTCCGCTCCACCATCCTGCCGGGAACCATGCGAGAGCTTGTGGTGCCGACCTTAGAAGCTGCATCGGGCATGAAAGCCGGGGAGGATTTCGGCGTCGCCAATAATCCGGAATTCCTACGCGAAGGCACGGCGGTATATGATTATGACAATCCGCCGAAAACCGTCATCGGCGCCGATGACGCCGAGACGCATAGGATCGTTGCGCGTTTGTATGAGCATCTCGACGCGCCAATGGTGTTGACGTCGATGAAGGTCGGCGAATTGGTGAAGTACGCCGACAATGCATGGCACGCGGTCAAAGTCGCCTTCGGCAATGAGATCGGCAATATCTCCAAAGCCGTCGGCGTCGACAGCCACGACGTCATGGACATTTTCGTCAAAGACCGAAAGCTCAACATTTCCAACGCCTATTTGAAGCCTGGTTTCGCCTTTGGTGGATCTTGTTTGCCCAAGGACGTCCGCGCGCTGACCTATAAAGGGCGGCAATTGGATCTGGAACTGCCGCTATTGAACTCGGTCCTGCCGTCGAACACGCGTCAGATCGACCGTGCGTTCGAGCATATCGAACGGATCGGAAAGCGCCGCATCGCCTTTTTGGGCGTCAGTTTCAAGCCGGGGACCGATGATCTGCGCGAGAGCCCGCAAATCGAGCTGGTCGAGAAGCTGATCGGCAAGGGTTACGATGTGCGCATCTACGACAAGAATGTGCACATGGCGAAGTTAATGGGCGCCAACCGGGAATTCGTGATCGAGAAGATCCCTCACATTTTCCAGCTGCTCAGCGACGATTTGGACGATGTTTTGACGCACGGACAAATCGTTGTAATCGGCAATAACGCGCCGGAATTCCACAGTTTGTCGAAACGGCTGCACCCAAGCCAGACGATTTACGATCTCGCGCGCATTGACGAGCTTTCCGAGACGGAGGCGGCGTATGACGGCGTCAATTGGTGACAAGGCTCGCCCGCGCCGCGTCCTTATTATCGTTGAAAATCTACCCGTCCCATTTGATCGGCGCGTTTGGTCGGAAGCGACGACGCTGCGCGACAATGGCTATCAAGTCAGCGTCATTTGTCCCACCGGCAAAGGCTATGACGCCAAGTTTGAGATCATCGACGACATTTATGTCTATCGCCATGATCTGCCCTTAGAAGCCCGCGGCGCTTTGGGATATGTCGCAGAGTATGGGGCGGCGTTTTTCCATCAAATGCGGTTGGCGCTGAAAGTATGGCGCACGCGCGGATTTGATGTCATCCAAGGGTGCAATCCGCCGGACACAATCTGGGCGGTGGCGCTGCCGTTTAAGTTGTTCGGCAAGCGTTATATCTTCGATCATCACGATATCTGTCCCGAATTGTTCGAAGCGAAATTCCAAAAGCGCGGTTTGCTTTATCGGCTCATGAAGGTGCTGGAATGGTGCTCTTTTAAATGCGCGGACGTGTCGATCGCGACGAATGAGAGCTATCGGAAAATCGCCGTTGAGCGCGGCGGCAAATCTCCAGAAGACGTATTCATAGTGCGGTCTGGCCCGCGCCTAGATCGATTTCAGCCGCGCCCGCCAAAGCCCAAACTGAAACGGGGAAAAACGCATTTGGTCGGCTATGTCGGCGTGATCGGCTTTCAAGAAGGACTGGATCTTTACATCGACGCGGTTGAGCATCTTGTCCGCGCCAAAGGGCGCGAGGATATTCATTCCATCATTATCGGGTCTGGCCCTGAATTGGAGGCGGTGAAGGCCTACGCCGCCGAGAAAGGCTTGACGGAGCACATCGAATTTACCGGCCGGGCGCCGGACGACCTTCTCTTAGATGTGCTGTACACCGCGGATGTCTGCGTGAATCCGGATCGCTTCAATGCGATGAATGATCAGTCGACGATGAATAAGACGATGGAATACATGGCCGCGGGCCGCGCGATGGTGCAGTTCGACTTGAAAGAGAGCCGCTATTCCGCCCAAAGCGCATCCCTTTACGCCAAACCGGACGATATCGTCGATTTCGCGGACAAGATTGAAGATCTGCTGGACGATCCGACTAAACGCGCCGCCATGGGGGCGTTCGGCCGAAAACGCGTGGAGGACGACCTATCTTGGAAAGAGTCAATCGCGCCCTTGCTTGCAGCGTATGAGCGCGTGTTCGCGCGCTTAGGGCGCGCGCCTGGAGACGTCGCGGCCGTTAATCCGCAAACCCCGGCCGCCTAGCGCCCTACCGTGTTTTGAAATCTAGTGCTGGCTTTCCGGCGTCCGGACGACCAAGCCGTCCAACTCGTCCGACATGGTGATTTGGCAAGATAGGCGGGAGTTGGATTCAACATTCTCAGCGAAATCGAGCATGGATTGTTCCATTGCTTCCGATTCGCCGGTTTTTTCGAGCCATTCGGCGTCAACATAGACGTGACAGGTCGCGCAAGCGCATGCGCCGCCGCAATCCGCGTCAATCCCCGGAATATTGTTCTTGATCGCGACTTCCATGACTGTGAGGCCGTTGTCTGCGTCTACAGCGTGTTCGGATCCGTCATGCTCTATAAAGGTAATCTTGGTCATAGACGCGATGTACTCCTCATTTGTCTATCGCAAGCGCAGTTTTATGCGGTCGGCGCGTCAGCGAGCGCCTTGGTTGCAATCTCTTTTATGGATATTGACGTATCGCGCAATTCTTCCGGTGCAAGGCTGACGTTGCGTGCGACAAGCTTCTTGCTGCCTAAGAATTCCGGCGGCGAATTGACGGCGTCTACCGCGATAAGTCGGCCGTCCTTCAAATAGAAAACGGCGAATTTGCGTGTTGCTGGGTCGCCGCGAATGACGGTTTCGTCCGCGCCCTGCATCAAGCCGACTGTCTGCAGCTTCAAATCATATTGGTCGGACCAGAACCAGGGCGCTTCCTCGGCGGGCCGGTCCTTGCCGCAAATCGCCGCGGCGGCGAGCTTGCCTTGCTCAATGGCGTTGTGGACGCTCTCTAGCCGCATGTCCCGGCCGTAATGCACTAACGGACGACGGGCGCAATCGCCGGCGGCGAAAACGCGCGGGTCGTTCGTACGCGCGTCGCGGTCGACAATAATCCCATTGTCACACGCCAGGCCAGCGTCCGCTGCGATCTCCTCATTCGGAACAATGCCGACGCCAACGAGCGCAATATCGGCGGCCAGAACCTCGCCGCCCGCAAGTTTGACGCCCGTCAGCTTGTCGTCGCCTTCAAAGCTTTCGAGCTTTGCATTCAATCGGATATCGACCCCTTCTCCTCGATGAGCGTCTTGATAGAAATTGGAGATGTCTTCGCCGGTTACGCGCGCCAAAACGCGAGGCGCCGCTTCAAGTACAGTCACTTCAAGCCCCAGCGTCCGCGCAACGGCGGCGGCTTCCAGCCCGATATACCCCGCGCCGACGACGACGAGTTTGGCGCCTTCGGTCATTAAAGGTTTGATCTTATCAACATCGCTCAGCGTACGTAGATCAAACACTTGAGGCAGATCGGCGCCGGGGCTGGGCAGTTTGCGCGGGCGGGACCCCAAGGCGACAATCAGAGCGTCGTAATCGAGGCTCGTTCCGTCGCTAAGGGCTATCTTGCGCGCGGACCGATCGATAGCTTTCGCCTCTATGTCGAGTTTCATTTCGATCGACTGAGATTCGTAATAATCCAGCGGGCGAAGATAGAGACGCTCTTCCGGCAATTCGCCCTTCATATAGGCTTTCGACAAGGGCGGCCTTTGGTAGGGCGGCGCAGCCTCGTCGCCGACCAAGACAATACGCCCCTCAAATCCATATTGGCGAAGGGAGACAGCTGCTTGTCCGCCCGCTTGCCCTGCGCCGAGGATCGCCACGGTTTTTATATCTTGTAACGACATTGCGCGCCTCTTCAGCCTCACGTCAAACGACGAGTTTGCCTCTTGTTTGGCTCGACGGAGCAAACATGACGCAAGCGTCATCTTTTTAAGATTGCTTAAGCTTTACACTGCGGTCAAACAGCTGGCTATGGAAAACTCCAAGCTTTCTTTAGTGTTGGCTAACGCAGCGGCGACGGAGGAATTGGGGCGCGCATTGGCCAAACTCGTCCGTGCGGGCGATGTGATTTTGCTTTATGGCGATTTGGGCGCTGGAAAGTCGACCTTGGCGCGAGCGCTGATCCAAACCTTGGCGCGCGCAGATATCGATGTGCCGAGCCCTACTTTCACCTTGGTCCAGACCTATGAGTACGAACCTCCGATATGGCATTTCGATCTTTATCGCCTGACAGATTATCGTGAGGTGGAGGAACTCGGCTTTGACGAAAGCGCGGACGGCCTGGCGCTTGTCGAATGGCCGGAGCGTTTGGGTGATAATCTACCCCCGTCGCGGCTGGACGTCCGCCTCGACTTTGCCGAGCATGGCCGTAAAGCGATTCTGAGCTTTCATGGAAATTGGACCACCCGTATCGATGCCCTTCGACCCTGATCAGCGCGAACAAGAAAGACGAGATTTTCTGGCCGGCGTGGGCTGGGGCGATGCACTGCGTTCGCCGCTCTCGCAAGACGCGTCGACGCGACGGTATGAGCGCCTGAACTTGTATGGAACGTCCGTTTTGTTAATGGACGCGCCCAAATCCGAGGAAAGTCCGCCCTGTCCGCCCGACGCCGACGAAGCCACGCGCAACGCGCTCGGCTGGAATGCGCAATCGCGTTTGGCGTCCTGCCGCGTGGAGGCGTTTGCGGCGATCTCCCGGCATTTGCGCGGACTTGGCTTATCCGCTCCGGCTGTACCCGCCATGGATATGGAAGGCGGCTTTGCGATCGTCGAAGATATGGGCGACGCCATTTTCGCGCCGATTATTCGCGAGGGTGAAGACGAAGTATCGCTTTATCGCGCAGCCGCAGAAACGCTTGCAGTGGTGCATCAGGCGCCCACGCCCGATGTGCTCGGCGACGGCGATGAAGCCTGGCCGATCCTGGATTACGATCGGCTGGCGCTCGCCGTGAACGCCGATTTGTTTCCCAATTGGGCGCCGCATTTGGTGGACGGTGCGCTATCGGATGCGGACTGGGTCAAGTGGGAACGCGCGCGCGATGCGCTGATCGCGCTGGCGTTAGACTATCCGCGGGCCTTCATCTTGCGCGATTACCATGCGGAGAATTTGATCTGGCTGCCGCGCCGAAACGGCCCGGCGCGCGTGGGATTGCTAGACTTCCAAGACGCGGTCAATGGTTGGCCGGAATGGGATTTCGCCATGCTGCTGCAAGACGCGCGGCGGGAGGTTAGCGTGGACGCGCATGAAGCGGCGGTGCGCGCCTATCTCGACGCTGTCGGCGGTGAACGCGCAGTCTTTGATGAGCGCCTGGCGGTGCTCGGATTGCTGAACGCTTTGCGGGTCGCCGGCATTTTCAGCCGACTGATCGCAAGAGACGGCAAGCCGCGCTATCGCGATTTCCTGCCCCGGCAACTTCAACTTCTCTCGGAGAATTTGACGCATCCCGCGGTGGCTGAAATGCGCGCGTTTGTCGACGAGGTCACGCCCGGATTGAGGATGCGCGCATGATATCAACAGCGATGTTGCTCGCCGCCGGCCTTGGCACGCGGATGCGGCCCCTCACCGATGATCGGCCCAAGCCTATGATCGAACTGGCCGGCCGCAGCCTCATAGATCATGCATTGGATAAATTGGTCGCGGCAGGCGTCGAGCGTGCGATCGTCAATGTTCATTATTTTGCAGATAAGCTGGAAAGCCATCTCGCCGCCCGCGACGATATCGAGATCCTTATTTCTGATGAGCGCGCCGAATTGCTGGAAACCGGCGGCGGCGTCGTCAAAGCGTCAGTTCATTTCCAAGACGAGCCGGTTCTGATTTTAAACACTGATGCATGCTGGGAAACGGCCGACGACACGACGTTTCAAACATTGGTCGAGGCGTTCGATCCTGAAACGATGGATTCCCTGCTTTTGTTAGCGGATATGAAAGAGACTTTGGGCTTTCACGGGCCGGGCGATTTTTATCTGGAAACCGACGGCCGTCTAACGCGGCGCGGCGAGCGCACTCGTGCGCCTTATGTCTATGCTGGCGCCTATGTGTTGAACCCGGGCGTGTTGGCGGGCTACGCCGCCACGCCGTTTTCAGCGAACGCGTATTGGAATGAGAGCCTGAAAGCCGGTCGGCTCTTTGGACAGGTGATGTCGCCCTTCTGGATGCATGTGGGTGATCCGGCGGCGCGGGATGCCGCCGAAGCGCGCTTGCTGGCCAACGCTGCACCGAGCGCATGACGCAGAAATCCTCGCGCGCGCCAAAAGCCGTGTTTGACGCGCCGGCCCCGCGTATTTTTTCAATTCCGCCCTCCGCGCCTTTTGTCGAGGCGTTAGCGACAACGCTGGCCGAGGCGTGCGGTCTAGACGCATCCGCTGATGCCTTGGCCGAGGCGGTCGTCTTCTTGCCCAATCGACGGGCGGCGCGCGCCTTCGCCGAGGCGCTTCACGACGCCGCGCGCCGCGCCGGTCGCCCGGCGCTCATCGCGCCCGACATTCGGGTGTTAGGCGATTTGGATGAGGATGACGGCCGTCTTACACCGTCTGATCTCACCCTGCCGCCTGTCCTATCGCCGGCCAAGCGACGCGGTGCGCTGTTCCGATTGATCCAGCGTTGGCGCGCTGCTCAGAGGGATCCTACATTGCCGCCTCTGCCGCCCGGCTCCGCATTAGCGGCTGCGGATGAGCTTGCGGCTTTGCTCGATCAATCCGCCATGGGCGAGGATGCGGATTGGGCGCGGCTCAAAGATGTTGCGATGGAGGCCGATCTCGCGGCCCATTGGCACAAGTCCGCTAGTTTTCTGGATATCGTCGCCGCGCAATGGCCCAGACATTTGGAGGAAAAGAGTGCGAGCGATCCCTTAGCGCGCCGCCACGCCGCCGCCGAAGCCCAGGCTGCCGTTTGGGCTAAAGAACCGCCCGCGCATCCGGTTGTTGTGGCGGGCTCCACCGGCGCGACGCCGGCCAGCCGTACGCTGATGCGCGCTGCGATGCTTTTGCCGAAAGGCGCGATTGTGTTGCCGGGGCTGGATCCCGAATTGTCCGCTGCGGCGTGGGATGAGATTGGCCGAGCGCCCAGCCATCCTCAATTCACGCTGGGCCGCGCGCTGGATCGGCTTGGCGTATCCCCGGACAGCGTTGAGCCATGGCCCGGCGCGGATGAAGCGCAGACGGCCCGCGCACGGCGCCTACTCATCAATGAAGCGCTGGCGCCGGCGACGCGGACGAAGGATTGGACGCGTCGCCTGGTGCAGTTGGCGGGCGAGAAGGGTCCGACGGATTTGATCCAGAACGGGCTTGACGGCTTAGCGTTGATCGAAGCGGAAGATCAGGGCGATGAAGCGCTCCTCGCGGCGCTGTTGCTGCGCGAAGCGCTGGAAACGCCTGACCGCACCGCCGCACTGGTGACGCCTGACCCCGGCTTAGCGCGCCGCACGTCAAGCCTCTTGGCGCGGTGGGACGTTGCGCTGACGCCCTCGGGCGGAACGCCATTGCTGCAAACGTCGCCCGGGCGGTATTTGGGGTTGCTGGGTCAATGGGCGCGGGATCCCGCCGATCCGGTATTGCTCCTATCGGTTTTGAAACATGAGCTTACGCGGTTGGGGGCGGAGCGCGGATGTTTTGGCGTCTGATGTCGCCGAATTGGAGCTGGCGGCGTTACGAGGGCCAAGGCGATGGCGATCCTTAGAACAGCTGCGTGAGCTGATTGAGAAGGATGCGCCCCAGGCGGCTCAATTGCTGATCGATTTGACCAAGGCGCTAAGCCCATGGATGGAACGCTTCGGCGCATCGCATATTGACGGCGCCGACGCATCCGAAGCGATCGCACGGCTTGCCGAACACTTGGCTGCAGCGCCGGACTTTAAGGGCGCGGAGCGTGTGTGGCGCTGCGCTGCAGGCGCAGCGTCGGCGCGCTATTTGGAGATGCTCGCGGAATTGTCGCAAGAGATCGGCCCCATCGACGCGGAGCTTTGGCCGGAATTTTCGGAAGCTGCAGCCCGGGATATCAAAGTCCCGCCGTCTAGCGACGGCCATCCGCGATTGGCGATATGGGGACCGTTGGAAGCGCGTTTGCAAACGCGCGACCTCATCATTTTGGGCGGGCTGAATGAGGGCTCTTGGCCGCAATCGGCGCCGGTCGACAGTTTTCTGCCGAAGCGCTTGCGAAGCGAGATCGGGCTGCCGGATCCCGAAGAACGCATTGGTTTGTCAGCGCATGATTTCTCACAAATGGCGTGCGCCGATGAAGTGGTGTTGCTGCGCGCCAAACGCGTGGACGACAAACCAGCAGTGGCGTCGCGCTGGCTCTGGCGCCTGCAAACGCTCGCTGCGGCGGGATTGGGCGAGGACGCCCTGGACGCTGCGCTTGCGCCCGATCGCGATCGTGATCCGCGGACATGGGCGGCGGCGCTCAATTCGGTAGATCAGGTTGAGCCGATGAAGCCGCCTGAACCGCGTCCGCCATTGGATGCGCGGCCGCGCAAATTCTCGGTTTCTCGCGTGGCGCGCTTGGTGCGTGATCCCTACGCCGTTTATGCCCGCGATATTCTGAAGTTAGAGCCCCTATCGCCGGTCGGCGCGCAGCCGGGACCAGCTGAGCGGGGCGTCGCGGTCCACGCGGCGATCGAACGCTTTGAGAATTTGGACGGGGCCAGCGATCTTGTCGCTTTGATAGGCGAAGAGCTTGGCGCCGCCGGCGTGCCGGAGGAGCAGGTCGCGTTGGAAACGCCGTTATGGCGTCGCGCCTCCGACAAATATCTTAAATGGCGCGCCGATCGCACAAGCATGGTGGTCGCGGCGTATCCGGAAGTGGAAGGGCGCATTCAGATCGATCTCCCCGCCGGCCACGTCGAACTAACGGGCAAGGCGGACCGGATCGAGGAATTGGCTGACGGATCCCTCGCGATTATCGATTTTAAAACAGGCGCGCCGAAAACAAAGAAACAGGTTGAGACCGGGCTCGAACCGCAATTGCCGCTCGAGGCGGCCATCGCCAGCGCGGGCGGGTTTGCCGAATTCAACGCGGCGTCGGTGAGCCAACTTATCTATGTCGCTGTCTCGCCGGGCGCGCATGTCGGCGCCGCTAAGAATGGCGCGCCTTTGGACCTTGCGCCCGATGAGATCGCTGCGGCGACGCTCAATGGCGTTTTGAAACTGGTCGCAGCTTACGACGACATCGACCAACCTTATCGCTCCAAACCGCGTGTCGAATTCGCCTGGTCCGTTTCGGATTTCGACCGTCTGGCCCGACGCGCGGAATGGATAATTGATGAGGGCGATGAGTGATGGCTAAATCTGCGCCCTGGCCGGAGTATGACGCCACGACGCTGGGGCAGTTTCAGGCGTCCGACCCAGAGCGGTCCGCCTGGGTTGCCGCAAACGCCGGCTCCGGCAAAACGAAAGTGTTGATCGATCGGGTCGCGCGGCTCTTGCTCGAGGGCGTCGCGCCGGATGCGATTTTGTGCGTCACCTACACTAAGGCCGCGGCCAGCGAGATGCAGGCGCGTTTGTTTCGTCGATTGGGCGGATGGTGCGTGGCGGCCGATAAAGAACTGCGCGCGGATTTGGGCGATCTTCAAGGCCGCGAGGCTAAGACCTATCAGCCGGAAGATCTCGGCAAGGCCCGGGAATTATTCGCGCGCGCTCTTGAGACGCCGGGCGGCTTGCGGATTGAAACCCTGCACGCGTTTTGCGGACGCTTGTTGCGCCGCTTTCCGCTGGAGGCCGGCGCGCCGCCCGGATTTCGAGAATTGGACGATGCGGACGCCGCCCGATTATGGGAGCGGTCGCTGGCCAAGCTCGGGGCTCTGGCCGGCGGTGACGATAAGATCGGACACGCCATTCGCGACGTCGCGCTTTTCGCGGGCGCGCGAGGCGTGTCGGAACCGCTTCGCGCGCTCGGCGGTAAGCGCGCGGAATTTCAGGCTTTCATTCAAAAAGCGGATGGTTTGGACGGCGCCATCGGCGCGCTGCGCGACGATCTCAATGCGCCTTTGGACGATGAGGCTGCGCTTTTAGAGCGTGGAATGGGATCTGACCTGCCTGTTGCGGGTCTAAAGCCGCTCATCCCAATTCTGGCGACCGGCGCGAAAACGGATCAGGCCAGCGCGCGGGCGCTCGAAACTGCGATTTCGGATGCACCGGCGGACTTACGCTTTCACGCTTATGCCGGATTGGTGTTTACGCAGAAGGGTGAGCTGCGCGCCAAAAACCCGTTCACCAAAGCAATGGGGGAGGCGGCCCCGGCCTTAATTGACCTCTTCAACTTGGTCGACCTGCCGCAAGGCTGCGAGGCGCTGCGGTTGGACGCCTTAAACGACGCTATTAAGGCCCGCCGCTTGTATGAGCGGTCCGCAGCCTTGCTGCAGGTCGCCGACGCGGCGTTTGCGGATTTTGCGATGCGAAAACGCGCTCGGGCGGCGCTGGATTTTGATGATTTGGTGGAAACGGCCAGCGATTTGCTGACACGCGCCTCCTCCGCCGATTGGGTGTTATGGAAGCTGGATGGCGGCCTTTCGCATGTTTTGTTGGACGAAGCGCAAGACACAAGTCCCGGGCAATGGCGTTTGCTGAATGCGCTAACGCAGGATTTCTTCGCTGGGCTTAGCGTGGAGCGCGAAACGCCGCGCACGCTGTTTGTCGTCGGTGATGAAAAGCAATCCATCTATTCCTTCCAGGGCGCGGATCCGGAGCGGTTCTTGACGGAGCGCCGCGCCTTTGCCGGTCGCGCGCAAGCGAGCGAGGCGGCCTATGCTTTGCCAGACATGACGATGTCGTTTCGCTCCGCGCCGGAAATACTGTTCTTCGTCGACGGCGTGTTCGGGTCGGATGCGTTTGACGGCGAAGCGCCGTTCTCCATCGAGGCGCCTCCGGAAGCCGATCTTGTTCGTCACTCAGCGTATCGACGCACCGCTAAAGGATCTGTGGAGCTTTGGCCGCTGACACCGCCAGATGCGCCGCCGGAGGCCGAAGCGTGGGATGCGCCGCGTGGCCAGGAGCGGGAAACTTCGCCGAAAGCTGAACTCGCTCGCCGTATCGCAGATTGGGTGCGCGGGGTCATCGATCGCGGCGAGTTGGTCGGGGAGGGCGAAAAGCGCCGGCCCGCGCGACCGGGCGATGTCATGATTTTGGTGCGCGGTCGCAAAGGCGGTTTGTTCGACGCCATCTTGAAAGCCTTGAAGCGCGCCGGATTGCCCGTGGCGGGCGCGGACCGCATCGATTTGCTGGACAGCGCGCCGGTGCAGGATGTGCTCAACCTCATTCGCTTTGTCTTACGACCGGAGGATGATCTTGCACTTGCCGAAATTCTCACGGGGCCGTTTGGCGGTCTGACGGAAGATGCTGATTTGTTTCCGCTGGCTTATGGGCGCGGCGTGACAAGTCTGTGGTCGCGATTGTCAGTGTCTGAAGACCCGCGCCAGCAGAAAATCGCGGCTGTTTTGCGTTCTTTGCAAGCCTGCGCAGACACTCCGCCCTTCGAGTTTTTGTCGTCTGCGCTGCATGCGCCCGACATCACCGGCCGCACCGGCTTCGAGCAGCTTCTGGCGCGCTTTGGATCGCCCGCCCGAGAGCCTTTGGCGGCGTTGATGGACCGAGCTGAGGCGTTTGACGCGTCCGGACCCTCGGCGTTGCAGACCTTCTTGGCGCAGATTGAACGCGAGGGCGGGGAGGTGAAGCGCGAATTGTCCGGGCCGCAGGACGAGGTGCGCGTGATGACGGCGCATGGCGCCAAGGGTCTGGAAGCGCCGATCGTGATTTTGCCGGACACCTGCGCTGCGCCGCAATCTTCCGTAGACGCCGGCGTGATGCTGACGGCCGAGGGCGCGCCGGTTTGGTCTGCGGGGGCGAAAGAGGATACGAGCGTCGCGACTCGATTGCGGGCGGAGGCCGAAGCGCGCGCTTTAAGGGAGCATCGCCGTCTTCTCTACGTGGCGCTCACACGCGCCGAAGATCGATTATTGATCTGCGGCGCCTGGAGCGGCGGTTTGAAAAGCAAAACCGGGCGCGCGGAAAAATCCTGGCACGCTGTCTGTTCTTCCGCGATGGAGCGGCTGGAAGCGTCGGGTCTTGCTGAAAGAGTGATGGATGAGGAGGACCGCGAAACGCTGAGATTGGGACAAATAGCCGAAACGGACCAGGCGGATGTTGACGGATCGACGCCGCCACTCGCGCCGGATTGGCTAAAACGCGCGGCGCTCGAAGAAACGTCTGCGCGACGCGTGGCGGCGCCGTCTTCGCTCGGACCGGATGAGCCGGCGGTGCTGGCGCCGTTTGGTCCGGACCGCACACGTCGGCTTCGCCGGGGGCGTCTCATCCACACGCTCTTGCAGACCTTGCCGGACCTGCCGCTCGACGCGCGTGCTGACGCGGCGCGCGCGTTTTTAGAAAGAGAGACGGATCTTCCAGAAGATGAGCAGGCCGAAATGGCCAAGGCGGCGTTCGGCGTTCTGAACGATCCGGCGTTCGATCCGATTTTTGCGCCCGGCGGCCGCGCGGAAGCGCCGATCGTTGGCGAGAACGCGGAAAAACTTGGGTCCGGCGTGTTGATCAATGGTCGCGTCGATCGATTGGTGGTGACCCCGAAAGACGTGCTTGTGGTCGATTTTAAGACCGACCGCCCGGCGCCGGCGCGCGTGGAAGATGTCGGCCCTGCCTATCTGGCGCAAATGGCGGCGTATCGCGCTGTGCTGCAAACGGCCTATCCCGATCGCTCAATTCGTTGCGCCTTGGTGTGGACGGACGGACCTCAAATGATGGAGCTGTCCTCGGAACATATGGACCAAGCGCTCAAAACCGCGTGAACGGGCGTGAGCTTGACTTGGAACAGGATGTCGAAGCGCCTAATTAGGGTCCAACACCTGAGTCGAAACCAAACACAAAGGAACGCGTCATGGGCGTAAAATCCGTAACAGACGACACGTTCGACGCCGAAGTTCTTCAGGCGGACGGAACGATCATCGTTGATTTTTGGGCGGAATGGTGCGGTCCGTGTAAACAGATCGCCCCGCATTTAGAAGCATTGTCCGAAGAAAAAGCTGATGAAGTGTCTGTCGCCAAAATTAATGTCGACGAGAACCCAATGACCGCGGGCCGGTTCGGCGTGCGCGGCCTGCCGACGCTTATGATCTTCCAAGACGGCAAAGTCGCCGCGACGCATTTGGGCGCCATGTCCAAAAGCCGTATCGGTGAATGGCTCAAGGAATCGATGAAATCCAACGCGGCCTAGGCCCCAATTTCGCAATCATTCAACGCCTGTCTTCGGCCTTCGAGTCGAGGGTGGGCGTTGTGCTTTAGCGCCTGTTTTGACCGCTCGAACGTCGAAAACACAACTCGAAGCATCGTTGTCACGTCGCTGTGGGGACCGACGATATCGCGCGAGACGGTTTTCTCTCGCGGCTTCCACCAGCATCTCAGCTTAAGGCTGCATCGATGAGCAAATAAGCGGACAGTCTCGGCGCTGCGTCGTCGCGAGCACGCTCAGCTGTTTCCAAGAGTTTCAGCGCGTCAGGCTCTTCCATGGCGAGGAAGCTCTCCGCAGCGTTGCGCAGTTCAACGTCTTGCTTCAGCACCCGGACGATACGCTGAAGCTCGCTCGGGGCCGCGTCGCGCGTCGCCCTGCGTCTTTGACGTTCGCCGCGACTGGAGGCGGCTGCGATCCGGCGCAGATCCGAAGCGCGCACAGCTTTTTTTAAGCGTACGCCGGCGCGGTCCAATCGATCGATGAGCGCGCCAGCTTCTTCTTCGCGAGAGGCCGGGTCGTCAATGCCGGCGAGAAAATCACGCCAGGAAACTTCATCTCCGTTTTCGTCATCCGGCGATGTCTCAGGCGTCGTCTTCACAACGGGATTTTGCGCCGGTGCGGCGGCGCCCGGCTGCGCCGTTGCGTTGGGCTTGGCGGTGGGGGCGGCTGGAACTGCGGGCGACGCCGGCGCCGCGATAGGCGCGCGGCCCAGCACCTCCGGTTTGTCATTTTGCGCCGCTTCGGGCGTTTTTGGCGTCGGCTCTAACAATTGATCGATCCCAGCCCCATCGGAAGCTTCCGATGGCGGACGCGGCATGCGCGCCTCGGGCTCGAAAATATCGTCAATAGACGACAGTCGGGGCGCTTCACCTATCGACGTGTCCGCCTGATCCAAGCCGTTCAGCAGGTTAGAGGCGCGCTCAATCCGCGCGCGGGCTTGGTCGAGGCCTGCTTCCGCAACTTTGGTCGCGCGGCTGGCGGCCTTGAACAGAAAATCGCTCAGCTGGTTGATGCGCTGTTCGGTTTCCTCGGCTTGAGAGCGGGCAGCCATGGCGGCCGCCTTCGCGGTTGTCTCCGCCTGCGCACCGGCGTCTTGCAGACGTGTTATCGCGGCGTGGGCTTCGCTCTGCGCGGCGGCTGATTGGGCGCGAATTTCTTCCGCAGACCGACGGGCGCCGTCCAGCGCGTCGGACACGGCTTCGCGCAAACTGTCCGCAGTGCCCTTGGAGGCCTCTGCCGCCAAACTTCCCGCCTTTATGGCGGCGTCCACCTGCGAGGAGGAAGACAGCATTTGCTCGTCAATGCGCACCAAGGCGGAGACCAAATTCTGCGCGCGCTTTCGGCTATCCGCCGCCATCTGGTCCAGTTGCGCGATGCGTTCCGCCAATCGTTTGCCGGCCGTATCGATGGATTTTAGCCTCTGGTCCAACGCCTCATCGGCTTTTTCGACCTCTTTTTGCGCCTCTATGGCGGCTTGCGACATGGTGTGCGCGTGGCGCGGAATGGCTTTTGATAGGGCGTCGGTCTGGATTTGAAGCGCTTCGCCGATGTTTTTCAGGCTGTCATGTTCCTCGCGCAAGCGGGCGGCGAGGACTTCGCTGTCGGACCGCACGATCTCAGCGGCTTTGGCTGCGCTCTGCGCGCCCGCCTCGATATCCGCCTTTAACGTTTCGACCTGTTTGCGAGCCGTTTCGAGACTAGCGTTCACGTCGTTGGTTTGCCTGGCGATGCTGCCGGCCAATGTTTCAACATCCTCTCGGGCGGCGGCGGCTGGCTCCAACAAATCGCGCGCGGCGGTGAGCATGAGCGCGCTCGCTTCCGATGTTCGGCGGCTTTCGCGCGCCATAACGCCGGCGAGGATCAACGCGACACCGGGTGCAAATGCGATCGCGATCCCGCCACCCAGCAAGAGAGGCGGCAAGGCCAGCACCTCATCAAAACCGATGCGGCCGACAAAAAATGACGCGGCGCCACCCCACCACAAAACCGCTAAGGCGGCGCACGCCCAGGGCATCCACGCGCCGGCGCGACGGGCGTCTTCCAATTGCGCGCGGCGTTTGGCACGTTCTCTTTTTGCGTGGGGCGATAAATCAGATTCGCTCATAAAATCTGCTTATAAGCGATTTTCGGCGAAGCGCAGACAGGTTTGTGGCGTTTTAAGGGCGCAAAAAGCAGAGCGCCAGTGTCCGAGACAGCGCCAATCTAGGATTGATACAGGAAGACTTGGTCTTCGCAGTCGTCGTTCTCGATGGGCAAGATCACCGCAGCCGGCGCTTCGGTAGGCGACGCGTCAATCATCGTTTCGGACGCGTCCGCGCCCATCCAGCTCATTAGAATTGCGAAAATAGCGTCACGAATGACGAGAAGAATATCTAGCATGACCTCATACCCCTAACGGTCTTGTTAATGGCGATAACAACTGGGCGAAAACAAGGCGTTCTCGGCCGCATGTGGTCAGAATCAAGATTAAAGACTTGTCATGTTAGGTATTCGCAGAGCGACAAACATAGTTAACCAATCCTTATCCTGGGTTCCTTAGACAAATTCGCAAGAAGTAAGCGGAGGGACCAAATGGCGGTTCAGGACGTCTTAGACGTGTCGCAATTGGATGTTGCAACGGGCGGGGACGCGGCGTTGACGAGGGAGGTCCTCGGAATCTTCCGCCATCAAGCCGAAATTTGGGGACGCATGCTAGATCCGCACGAAGATGCGCGCGTTTGGGCGGACGCGTGTCATACGGTGAAAGGCGCCGCGCGCAGCATTGGCGCAACCGCGCTCGGTGACGCATGCGAAGCGGGAGAGACGCGCGGCCGAGACGGTGATGTGACGGTCGCTGAAGCATCCGTTTTGCTTGCGACGGTGAAAGAGAAAATCGCCGAAGCCTTAGAAGCGATCGCCCATTTGGATCATCAGCTCGCGCTGTCGGAAGATCTCAGCGCGTCGAACGCGTCGAATTCATAGGCGATGCAGTGTTCGATAAGCGTACGCCAGACTGGCTCGGCGACGCTGGCGGGCAGGCCCGCCGTTTTCGCCGCCGCGAGCACTTTTGATACCACCTCTTCGATACGCGCCTCGTCGCGCACCAAATCCCGATCGCCCTTAATACGCGCGGCGGCGTTCATATAGCTCACACGCTCGGACAAGATCGCGACCAGCAATTGGTCGATCCGATCAATCTCATAGCGCACATCCGCCATGGTCTGACACGTATCTGACGTGTTATTGCGAGGCTCGGACGTGTAAATGGTCATAGGGCGCGTGGGTCCGTTCTTGATATGCGCGCAGCGGCGCGTTTGGCGCGGCACACTAATCGCGCAGATTAGACGCGCAACCCGGCTCTTCTTCCATATGTTGGCGCGAAGGCGTAAATGGCCAGTGCGCCACGCCGTCGCGGGCGTTCATCCAGCGGAGGCCACATGAAAGCGTATCGATATCTTACCGGCCCGGACGACAGCTCCTTCTGCCACAAAGTCACCGCGGCGCTGAACGCCGGCTGGACCCTGCATGGAGGCCCGACTTTGGCGTATGATGCAGCGACGGCGCGGATGGTTTGCGGTCAGGCCGTCGTGAAGGAGGTTGAAGGCGCAGACTATTCTCCCGACCTGAAACTCAGCGACGTCTAGCGCACATGACGCCCATGGATGGACAGACCGGTCGCGGCGCCGTGGATTTCGACGCCGCCTTTGTCATGAGCGTTGCGCCGGATGCTTCGGATTTCGACGAGTTGGGCCATGTGAACAATGTGGTCTATCTGCGCTGGGTGCAGGATGCGGCGACCACGCATTGGCGCACCGTCGCTCCGACAGACATGCAGGACGCATGGGTTTGGGTCGCGCTCAGGCATGAAATCGATTATCGCGATCCGATTGTACCCGGCGAGGGCGCGGAGGTGCGCACATGGCTGGGCGTCGCGTCCGGGCCGCGCTTCGACCGGTTTGTCGACATTCGAAAACCTGGCGCGAAGCGTTTCTCCGCGCGATCGCGCACAGTTTGGTGCATGGTCGATGCGGCGACGCGGAAGCCGTCACGCGTGACGCAGGACGTTCTCGCGGCGTTCGATGTCACCGGAGAGGACGCCTAAACGCCGACCACTTCTTCGGCGAGCGCTTCGGCTTTCAGCCATTTGATGAAGTCGCGCGCCACCTGGCTTTGCGTGCGGCCGCGCGGCCAAACGATCCAATACGCGTAGTCCAAATCCGCCGCTCCGTCCGCGAAAGGCGCAACTAAGCGCCCTTCATCGAGATCGGAGGCGGCGATGGCTTTTTTCGCGAGGGCGACGCCGCGACCCGCCGCAGCCGCCTCGACCACCATCGACGTTTGGTTGAAACGTGGCCCGCGCGCCGTGTTGACGTCGGTCACCCCGCGCGCAGCGAGCCAATTGCTCCAACTCGGGCAGGAGGGATCATCATCCACGCTTTGATCGTGCAGCAATGTATGATGTGCGAGGTCTTCCGGCCGTTTAATGCCATTCGGTCCGTCCAACAGGTTCGGAGAACACACAGGCAGCACCGTCTCGGACAGGAGCTTGTCGTACTTCAGGCCTTCATATCCGCCCGGGCCGTAACGGATGGCGAGATCGATGTCGGGGCCGGTAAAATCGATAATCGCCATATCAGCGGAGACCCAAATCTCCGCCTCCGGATTTTCCTGCTGAAAACTGTCGAGGCGGTGCGCCAACCATTTTGTGGCGAAGGAGGGGGCGGCCGACACCATTAATCGCCCGCGACGTTGCGGTGTCCGCAAAACATGCGCCGCTTCGGTCATTTTTTCGAAGGCTGCGCTTAGCAGGGGAAGGGCCGCCTGTCCTGTATCGGTCAGCAAGACTTGTCGACCCGTGCGGCGAAAGAGGGGAGCGCCGGCGAACTCCTCCAATTGGCGGATTTGCTGCGAGATCGCGCCGGGCGTCACATTCAGTTCATCGGCGGCTTTGGTGAAAGACAAACGCCTTGCCGCGGCCTCGAAGGCGCGAAGGGCGTTTAGCGGCGGTAATCGATCGGTCTCAATCATGCTTGAAGCTTCTCTAATGCTTCGCCTTAGAAGACGTCCATTGTTCTTAACCCGCGCCGGGTCCACTTATCGTTCAGGATTAGCGGCGCTCTCAGCGTCGGCGCGCCTTGCTTAAGACGAAGCGCGCAAACGTTTGAGAAAAACTAAAGGACGCAGCTTATGGCCTCGCCGGCGTTTGAACGCAAGATCAATCGTATCGCGCAATCTGGCGCGGGTCGTGTGTCCTTGGTGGGGGCGGGTCCCGGCGATGCTGATCTTCTGACGGTTAAGGCGCTCAAACGCATCCAGGCGGCTGACGTGATCTTTTACGACCGTCTGGTCGGCGATGACGTCATGGCGCTCGCTCCGACGTATGCGGAACTCGTTCCCGTTGGAAAGTCAAAGGGTGATCATTCCGTGCCGCAGACGGACATTCATGCGCGCATGATCGAAGCGGCCCGCGCGGGTAAGACCGTGGTGCGTTTGAAGGGCGGCGATCCTTTTATCTTCGGCCGTGGTGGCGAAGAGGTTGAAGCGCTGCGCGATGCGGGTATTGAGGTTGATGTCGCGCCAGGCGTTTCATCCGCTTTGGGATGCGCCGCATCGGCCCAAATTCCGCTCACCCATCGCGATCACGCGCAGGCGGTTACGTTTGTCACCGGCCATGCGAAATTGGGCGAAGAGCCGGATCTGGATTGGGACGCTTTGGCGCGGGCCAATCAGACAGTCGTCGTCTTCATGGGCGTCGGCGCCGCGCCGATGATTTCTGCGCGGCTGCGGCGCGCCGGTCGCGACGCCAATACGCCGGTTGCGGTGATTGAGAACGGCACGCGCGCGAACGAGCTGCAAGTCTTCGGAATGCTGGGCGGCTTGTCGGAGTTGATGGAGCGCCACGGGATTACCGGGCCCGCCTTACTGATCATCGGCGAAGTCGCGGGCTTGGGGCTTGAAGCGCTCAAATCACAAGCCTTAAGCGCGGAGGCGGCGCAATGAGCTCTGTTCGTCCAAAATTATCGCCCGACACGCCTAAGATCGTGACCGCTTGGAATGCGCGCACGGGGCGGACTATTTATCGCGACGCTGCGGGTGATTGGTCGGAAGACATCTCAGCGGCGGACGTGCTGGTCGGCGAGGCCGCTGACGCCGCGCTGGCGGCGGCGAACGCTGATCAAACCCGCGCGAATGATCCTTATCTGACGGAAGTCTCCGATGAGGGCGAGATCGCGGGACGCGAAATCTTGCGCGAGACCATCCGGGCGACGGGTCCGACCGTGCATCGTCATTTCGGTAAGCAAGCGGGGAATGTCTAATGCCCCAGCGCGCAATTGAAAAACTGACGCTCTATGGCAATTCCGAAAGCGGGAATTGCTTGAAGCCGCGTTGGGTCGCCGACCGCTTGGGCGTTGATTATGATTGGGTTGAGATCGACATCTTCAATGGCGGGACGCAATCTGAAGCTTTCTTGGCGATCAATCCGGCTGGACAAGTGCCGATTGCGCGGTTTCCAGATGGACGAGTCCTACCGCAATCCAACGCCATCATGATGTATCTGGCCGAAATGAACGGCTCGAACTTGCTGCCGGCGGATGCGTTCGCACGCGCGCAGATGATGAGCTGGCTGTTTTGGGAGCAGTATTCGCACGAACCCTATGTGGCGGTGCGCCGGTCCAAGCTGAAATATCAGGGCGCCGACGAAGCTGATCTTGACCCCGATCTTTTCGCCAAGGGACGCCGGGCGCTCGGCGTTATGGAAATGCAATGCACCTACACCGATTATCTCGTCGGCGATGGGCTGACGCTCGCGGACGTTGCTTTGGTCGCCTACACGCGGTGGGCGCATGAGGGCGGGTTTGATTTGAACGAGTTTCCAAACGTGCGCCGCTGGGTGGCGCGGGTGGAGACCGATCTGGGCTTAGAACACGCGGCGGAGACCGTTTAGATGTATCGTTATGACGAATTCGATGCGCAATTGGTGCGCGAGCGGGCCGACCAATTTCGTGGTCAGGTCGCGCGGCGTCTGTCCGGCGAATTGGACGAGAACCATTTCAAGCCGCTGCGTTTGATGAATGGCGTTTATCTGCAAATGCACGCCTATATGCTGCGGGTGGCGATCCCTTACGGCCAGCTATCGTCCAAGCAGATGCGGGCGCTCGCCGACATCGCGGACACGTACGACAAGGGCTATGGCCATTTCACCACGCGCCAGAACATCCAATATAATTGGATCGCGCTGGCGGACATGCCGGACGTGTTGGACGCGCTCGCGGACGTTGAAATGCACGCCATTCAAACCTCCGGCAATTGCATCCGGAATGTGACGTCGGATCAGTTTGCGGGCGCCGCGGCGGATGAGTTGGAAGATCCGCGTCCGTGGTGCGAGATATTGCGCCAATGGTCGACCTTCCATCCGGAATTTTCCTTCCTGCCGCGCAAATTCAAGATCGCGGTGACGGCGGCCGACACGGATCGCGCGGCGGTGCGCGTGCACGATATCGGCTTGCACATGAAGCAAAACGCGGATGGTGAGACGGGCTTTGAAGTTCTGGTCGGCGGCGGTCAAGGACGCACGCCGCATGTGGCCGTTACGGTGCGCGACTGTGTCTCTAAAGCCGATCTGCTGAGCTATTTGGAAGCGATCATGCGCGTCTATAATCGCCATGGCCGCCGGGATAATAAATACAAAGCCCGGATAAAAATCCTGGTGACGGAACTTGGGTTGGACGCGTTCAAAGCCGAAGTCGAGGCCGAATACGAAGCGCAGCAAAATCATGAGCGCATCGAACTGTCTCAGGATGAGGTGGATCGGATCAACGCGTATTTTGCGCCGCCTAAATTTGAAACGCTGCCGGAAACATCAGATGCGTTTGAGCGCGCCAAGGCCGGCGATCCCGCCTTTGCACGTTGGGCGGAGGTGAACCTCAACCCACATAAAGTGCCGGGCTACGCCTCAGTCACCATTTCGCTCAAACCCTTGGGCGTCGCGCCGGGGGATGCGACGTCGGAGCAAATGCGTGTCGCGGCGGATTTGGCTAAAGCCTATTCGTTTGACGATATTCGCGTCACCCATGTGCAGAATTTGGTGCTGCCGCATGTGAAGCTGGATGATCTTTACGGCGTCTATGTCGCGCTCGACGATGCTGGTCTTTCGACAGCGAATGTTGATTTGGCGTCTGACCTCATTTGCTGCCCAGGCTTGGACTATTGCAACTTGGCCAACGCGCGCTCCATTCCCGTGGCGATGGACATCCAAGATGTTTTGGTGACGAGCGGTTTGGAAGCTGAAGCCGGCAAGCTGCACATCAATTTCTCCGGCTGCATTAATGCGTGCGGCCACCATCATGTCGGGCATATCGGCATATTGGGCGTCGATCGGCGCGGCGAGGAATTGTACCAAATCACATTTGGCGGTCGCGCGGATGAAAAAGCCGCGATCGGCGCCATTCAAGGGCCGGGCCTGGCGAAAGACGCCGTCGCGCCTGCGCTGAAGCGCGTGGTGGAGCGCTATATCGCGCTGCGCGAAACGAAAGACGAAACATTCATCGATGCGTTCGAACGCGTTGGCGCAGATCCGTTTAAGGAGGCGCTTTATGCCGCTGGTTAAACTTGATCCCGCGCCTGGCGTCGCCGACGACATTTGGCGGTTTGTTGAAGACGATGCGGAACTGCCGGCGGACGGATGCGTTGTCGTCTCGGCCGCGCGCTTTTCAGCTGACAGCGATGCGCTGCTGACGCGCAACATGCAGATCGGCGTGCGTTTATCGCCCGCAGATGATCCGTCAGATTTGGCTGAGCATATGGACCGCATCGCTTTAGTCGAAATTAGCTTTCCAAAATACACGGACGGTCGTGGTTATTCGCAAGCGCAGCTGTTGCGCCGCCGATATGGCTATGACGGAGAGCTGCGCGCGGTCGGTGAAGTGCTGCGCGACCAGCTTTTGTTTATGGCCCGCTCTGGCTTCGACGCCTTTCAATTTGACCCTACCTCTGGCGAGGCGGCTGCAACGATAGAAGCGGCGCTTTCAGAATTCACAGACGCTTATCAACCGGCGGCGGATACACGCCGCCCTGTTTACGCGCAACGGGCGGCGGCACGCACGCCCGTTAACGCATAGGAGGCGTAAGATGCCTTACTCGGAAACACGTGTTTTAGAACGGCCCGATTACCGCGTAGAGCGTTTGAACGGCGAGCTGCGGGAAGCCTCGGCGCAGACCGTGATCCGCGCCGCGCGTATTCGCGAGTTCAAGGACAAGATCTGTTACGTCTCATCCTTCGGCGCAGAGAGCGCGGTGATGTTGTCTTTGATCGCGGATGTTGATCCGACCTTCCCGGTTCTTTTCATCGACACCGGCATGCACTTCCAACAAACGCTGGATTATCGCGACGAGCTGTCCGAATTTCTGGGCCTCACCAATGTTCAGACGCTCCATCCGGATGAGGACGAGCGGAAGATGGAAGATCCGCGCAATGATCTATGGAAGTCTGATCCCGATGTGTGCTGTGAATTGCGCAAAGTGCGGCCCTTGGAGCCGGCTCTGAAAGGCTATGACGCCTGGATTACCGGCCGCAAACGCTTTCATGGCGGCGAGCGCATGCAATTGCCGGTGTTCGAACACACGGATGGGCGCTTCAAGGTAAACCCGCTGGCGGGATGGACGCCGGAAGATGTCGCTTTGTTCCTGCGGCTTCGCAATTTGCCGAAGCACCCGCTGGTTGAGCAAGGCTATCCCTCCATCGGCTGCTGGCCTTGCACCGCGCCGGCGAGTGACCCCAATGACTTGCGCTCGGGACGTTGGGCCGGCCAGGAAAAAACCGAATGCGGCCTGCACATAGACCGCGTGGAGCGTCCTCGCGTCTTTTGAGGCGCGCAGCTTCCGCTGAACACCGTGTGCATCGCCTCTCGCTAGGCGCGCGATCCTTATGCTAACGTCGTTCTGCCGGCGAATGCGCCGGGCGGGGAGGCGTGACACGAGGGGATTTCAACATGTCGCTTTCGGTGTGGTGGACCTTGCCGGCTTTGGTCGGACTAATCGGGTTGGGGCTGACGCTGGGCGGACTTGGCCGCATGGCGCGCTTGAAAGTCTTTTCTGGAAGCTCGCGGCTCTTATTCGGCGGGTTCTCGCTGGCGATGGCCGGCGTGGCGGCCATGTTCGGCCTCAATCTTCAGACCTATGCGCGGCTGACGGATGAGCGCATTGCAGCCGAGGTGACGCTGGTGGAGACCGCGCCGAGATCCTTCACGGCGCAAGTGCGCATTCCGGACGATCAGGGCGTTTATGGAGATCCGGTCGCCTATGACTTAACGGGCGACGCTTTCCGGATGGAGGCGCGTATTCTGAAATGGCGGCCTTGGGCCAACATTACCGGCTATGACGCCGTTTACCGGTTGGACCGTTTACAGGGCCGGTTTGATGATGTGGCGGTTGAAAACGCCGCCGCGCCGACGGCGCATGCGCTCAGCGACAATCCAGGCTTCGACATTTATGAGCTCGCCAATGGGCGCGCGAAATCTTG
>JBCCMB010000016.1:0-34552 GCA_039026555.1 Pseudomonadota bacterium | reverse complement strand
GGGCTCCACACCGACGAACCCGATGTCTGGCCGCCGCCGCGCTTGCTCGATCAGATGCTCGCCGCCGCCAAATCCGACTTCCAGCCAAATCTCCGAGGCGGCTTTCGCGAACAAGCTCGCCGGACGCAAGCTCGCAGCGTCCGCCGCCGGCGCTTCAATTGTCGGCAGCAAATCGTCAAACAGCTTTTGTTGGCGCGCTGACAGAGGTCGACCGCCGGTGCGTCCGAACGATCTTAACGGACCATATGCGCGTTGCGGTCTAGGCGATCCCTTTGAGCGCGTCGACAAGATCGGTCTTCTCCCAAGAGAACCCGCCATCGGCGTCGGGCGTCCGACCGAAATGGCCGTAAGCGGCGGTGCGCGCGTAGATCGGTTGGTTTAGCCCCAAACGGGTGCGGATGCCGCGCGGCGTCAAATCGACCAAATCCACCAGTGCGGTTTCTATCTTTGCGTCGTCGACGCGCCCTGTGCCGTCTGTATTGACGTAGACAGACAAAGGCTTCGCCACGCCGATCGCATAGGAGACCTGGATCGTGCAACGTTCCGCCAAGCCGGCCGCCACTACGTTCTTGGCTAAATATCGGCACGCATAGGCGGCCGAACGGTCGACTTTGGTCGGGTCTTTGCCGGAAAACGCCCCGCCGCCATGAGGCGCCGCGCCGCCATAAGTGTCGACAATGATTTTTCGGCCAGTCAAACCGGCGTCGCCGTCCGGACCGCCGATGACGAAATTGCCCGTCGGATTGACGTACAACTCGTCTTCCGGCGGCATCCAACCTTCGGGAAGAACGCCTTCAATGATCGGCCGCACCAAGTCGCGAATATCAGCCGGCGAATATCCGTCTTTATGCTGCGTAGAGACCACCACCGAGCTGGCGCGCACAGGTCGGCCGTCCTCATAAACCAGCGTGACTTGAGATTTGGCGTCCGGCTCGAATTCCGGCCGCTCGCCGGATTTGCGCAACTCCGCCATACGTTTGAGGATTTGATGTGAGTATAAGATAGGCGCCGGCATTAATTCAGACGTCTCATTCGTCGCGTAGCCGAACATAATGCCCTGATCGCCCGCGCCCTCTTCCTTGAAATCTCCCGTGCCTTCATCAACGCCCATTGCGATGTCGGCGGATTGCTCATGCAAGAAGTTTTGGAAGTTCGAGTCCCGCCAATGAAAGCCGTCCTGCTCATAGCCAATGTCTTTGACAGCGTCGCGCGCAGCGGCCTCGATCTCGTCGCCGGGCACCGGCGATGCGCACCTGACCTCCCCCGCCAAAACGATTTGATTAGTCGTCGTCAGGGTCTCGCACGCGACCCGCGCGACGGGATCTTTCGACAAAAACAAATCAACAATCGCATCGGAAACGCGGTCGCAAACCTTGTCCGGATGCCCTTCGGACACGCTTTCGCTGGTAAATATATAGTTCAAACGCGACACTCACGTCTCCTGTCGGCAAACGGCGACATAAAGATTGCTTTATATGCTAAAATCAAGGGGTGAAGGCTGAGAATGCGCCGCCAGCGACGAAATACTTCAGTCGCCAGGATCGTCCTCTTCCCCAAACGCCTCAGCCGAATTGCGGACCATGGCTAATATCGATTTTCTGAGCTTCGGGTCAGGAATTGATTGAAACGCCAAGACAAGGTCGACAGCGTCGCTGTCGATTAAACCAGTAAAGTCCTCCGGCGCGCCGTCTTCCGCGACGCCGCGCGAGATGGCCGCGCTGACTTCGTCGACACCCTGATAAAAGTAACCGACAGTCGTATCCAACACTTGGGCCAAATCAAACAATCGGCCCGCTGAGATACGATTGACGCCTTTCTCGTATTTTTGGATCTGCTGAAAGGTAAGTCCCAAAAGCTCTCCCAGTCGCTCTTGGCTCAAACTTAGTTCACGGCGACGCCAACGTACGCGGCGACCGACATGCTTGTCGATTAGGTTCGGGATCTTGCTTTCAGACATCAATAAACTGTTTAACCCACACGCCTAAGTCGCGCCCCGTTAATCATTCAATCCTTCAAACTCCAATTATTTACGCGGAAGAACAAACAACCCAAGATTGAATATTACGATATAGATCCAGAAAACACGATCGCCCCACAGACTATAGAAGGTCGGTTCAATCGCATCGGGAAGCGATGTGTCGAGCACCCTCGCTCGCCAGCCGTCTGGATCAGGTCCCCAGATCGCGGGATCAACTGCATCGGCCATTGCGATAAGGCGCCCATAAGCGTCCGTAACGCCGCTCAACCCGCCAGAAGCGGCGCGCGCTAAGGGCAAGCCCTCTTCAATCGCGCGATACCGGGCGTGATCGGAATGTTGCGCCGGGCCCCACAATCGGCCGAACCACGCGTCAATCGACACGTTCACGAGCCATTCCGGACGATCTTCAAACCGCGGCGACAACCCCGGAAACAAGGCTTCATAGCATACGAGAGGTCCGAATGCGGGTATGCCGGGCGCGGACTGACGCGAGGGCGGCGGCCCTGGGTAGAATCCGCTTGTCGCCAGCGTCTGCAACGTCTCAACGCCGATCCGCGCGGCGACGTCGCGGAAGGGCACAAACTCTCCAAACGGCACGAGCCGATGCTTGTCATAAATGGACAGGGCGCCCCGGCGATTGCTGTCCCCGGAAATCACGGCGACGGAATTATACCAGCGTTCACGGCCGGCGCTCAGCCGGTCCACACGGCTTGTTCCCACGATTAAACGCCTGACGCCCAGCCTTTCGGACACGGGATCCAAAGCATCCGGCCATTGCAACAAAGCATAAGGAACGGCGCCTTCCGGCCAAATAACGATGCCCGGCGTGTTCGGACCGTCGGCGCCGGTCAGCTCCAAATAGCGCCGCAGAACATTGGCGCGCTGTTCCGGCTTGTGCTTTTCCGCTTGCGGGACGCCGGCGTCGACAATCCGTATTGTCGGCCCGTTTGCAGCGCCGGCATCAGGCGCCGATTGCAAGCGCTGGGCGCCCCACCCCCACGTCGCGCCAAACGCCATGGCGGCGACGAGCCCCGGCGCCACCCGCGAGAAAACAGAAGCCCGCGGACGAAGATCCGCCAAAGCTGCAGGCGCGGCGAACGCCGCCAGCGTGATCGCCGACAACGTCCAAATCCCACCAATCGACGCAAGCTGGGAGACGGCGCCGCCGGGCGCCCAAATCATCCCGGGCAAATTCCAAGGAAACCCCCCGAACAAATGTCCGCGCGTCCATTCCGCCGCGATCAATGTCGTTGCGAACAACACCACGCGCTGCGGTCCATTCGACCAAAACCGGATCATGATCCGAAGCGCCAACGCCCAAATGAAGGACAAGACAGCGATCAGAGCCGGCACCAGCCAGATAAAGGCGAGATGCGCATTCGGCGTCACCAGAAACGCAAACCCCAACCAATGAAACCCAACGCCGAACAAGCCGAACGCAAACGCGCCGCCGCGCCAGAAGGCCGCCGCTTTGGGGTTTTCCGTCACCGACGCGCCATCCATCAACCACAGGAGGAAGATGACGGAGACAAGCAAAGCCGGCCAAATATAGAGCGGTGCAAAGGCGAGATTTGCGAATGCGCCGGCGCCGCCCGCCGCCGCCAAAGCACGCCAACCGTCGAGCTCCAATATCCGCGTATAAAGCGGCGCAAGCATGTTTGCTTCGCCCATATAGCGGCGCGAGGCCGGCAATTTAGATGTCATCAAACTCCCCGCGCCGATCGCTCCGCACCAGACGTCCCTCCAGAGCCCGTCGCAGAGGCCGGCGTACTGACAACAGCGTCCGTGCGTTTCTTACGCGCAGCTCCACACCGCGCGCGTAAACGCTTTATACGCCGCGGATCGGCGTCGACCACCTCAAAATCGACGCCATGAGGGTGCGTGACGATCTCGCCTCGCTCCGGCACGCGGCCGGCCAGCGCAAACACCAATCCCCCAAGCGTATCGATCTCGTCTTCATAATCCGGCAAAGCGAGCGACAATTTCGCTTCGGCCTCGAAATCTTCAATGTCGGCCCGCGCATCGACTTCCCAAACACCGCCGCCACGTGCTTGGATCAGCGCTTCGTCTTCATCATGCTCATCTTCGATATCGCCGACAATTTGCTCGACAAGATCCTCCAGAGAGACAAGACCGTCCGTTCCGCCATATTCATCGACAACCAGCGCCAAATGGATGCGCGAGGACTGCATTTTCACCAACAGATCCTGCAAACGCATGGACGCGGGGACAAAGAGAATTTCGCGCAACAAACGCCGTAAGGGTCTGTCGTCTTGCGGCGCTTCACCATTGGCGTGCTGCGACAGCTCCGCGACCACGTCTTTGATGTGCACAAAGCCCACGGGGTCATCCAAACTGCCCCGATAAATGGGCAGGCGTGAATGCGTCTCCTCGGCGAAGATTTTTAAAAGATCATCGAAATCGGCGTCGATCTCCACCGCCGAAATTTCGACGCGGGGGATCATCACATCGCGAACGCGCGCGTTTTGAAACTCCGCCACGCGCAGCCGCATTTCGCTTGGCGAAGGAGATGGCGCGTCGGCCTCCGCGCCGTTCAGATGCGATGTCCCGCTCTTGGGCGCGCGCCCGACCCAGCGGGCCAGCCTTGATTTGAAAGAAGTTTCGCCCCGTTGGGCGGGAATAGATGAATCGTCTTCGGGCATGGCCTAAGCGGCGTCTCCATATGGATCGGGCAATCCCAGGTCTGCAAGTATCGTCCCTTCTAGGGTCTCCATTGCATGCGCACCCGATTCCTCAACGTGATCATACCCTAAAAGATGCAAAAAGCCGTGCACAACTAGGTGCGAGATATGTAATTCCATCGGGCGGCCCAACGCCAGCGCATCTTTCGCGACGGTGCCGAGCCCCAATGCGATGTCGCCCAGAAAGGCCGGCGCGCCCGGCATGGGATCGTCATCGCTGGGAAATGACAGCACGTCCGTGGGCTTGTCCTTGTCCCGCCATTGCGCATTGAGGGTGCGCATCACATCGTCATCCGTCAATAAAACCGCCGCCTCGCCGCCGGTTTTGAGATAACGCGCCGCCGCTTCCAAAGCCCGATGGACCACGGCCTCAGCGTCCGGCGCAACCTCAATCCAAGCGGCGTCGTCAATTCGGACATCGATCGTCAAATTAGTCACGGCTCGCCTCATCCTGGGCGTAAGCGTCCACAATGCGCCCGACTAATTCATGACGCACCACGTCCTTGGCGGTCAGAGGCGCGAAATCCACACCCTTCACGCCGGATAAGATCGACATGGCGTGGGACAGTCCAGATGGGCTTCGATCCGGCAAATCTGTTTGTGAGGGATCGCCCGTCACCACCATTCGGGAATTCCGTCCTAGGCGCGTAAGCACCATTTTCATCTGCGGAATGGTCGCGTTCTGCGCTTCGTCGATAATGACGAAGGCGTTCTTCAAAGTGCGTCCGCGCATAAAGGCCAAAGGGGCGACCTCAATCTCCTTTTTCGCCTTCCGCTTTTCAACATCCTGTGCGCCCAGCAATTCATTGAGCGCATCCCAAATAGGCAGCATGTAAGGATCGACCTTGTCTTCCAGATCGCCGGGTAAGAAGCCCAGCCGCTCGCCCGCCTCCACCGCGGGCCTAGCCACAATCAGGCGTTCCCGGCGACCGGATTTCAGCTCCGCCGCGCCGACGGCGACCGCCAGAAAGGTCTTCCCCGTCCCGGCCGGACCGACGCCGAACACCAAGCCGGCATCATCATTTTGAAGGGTTTTGAGATAATCGCGCTGGCCCGGCGTTTGCGCATCTACCGGCTTTTTGAGGCCCGATACGCCATCGCCTTTGACAGGCGCCGGTCCATCATCTTGGACGAGACGTAAAACACCTTCCAATTCAAAAGTTGTGGCGTCGGCGCCGGCGTCTATGCGATCGCCAAACGCGGTTAAAGCGCGCTCGGCGATTGCGGGCCCGGGAGATACCCCTTCCAGATAAATCGCGCCGCCTTGGCTTTCCGCGCGCACATCGAAGCTTTGCAGCGCCTGTTCGATGATCTGCAAATGACTGTGCGCTGGCCCGCAAAGGTCGCGCAATCTATCAGGGCTATCCACCGTCACGGTTCGACGGCTGCGAGCGGGCTTAGCGCTCAAGCGTCAATCTCCGCCATGACGGGCAACCGCCCGGTCAGAGAATTCCGCGAGGCGCCGACAATCTCAACGTCCGTAATGCGCCCGATAAGCGCTGCGTCGCCCTCGACGTGGACGGATTGGAGATAGGGCGAGCGGCCCAATACCTGGCCGCCATTGCGTCCCGCTCCTGTGAACAAGACCGGCAAGGTCTGGCCGATCTGCGATGCATTGAACGCCGTCTGTTGGTCATTAAGAACCGCTTGGAGGCGTTGCAGGCGCTCGTCCTTTTCCGCTTCATCCACCTGGCCAAACATTTCTGCGCCCGGCGTGCCCGGCCGGCGCGAATATTTAAAGGAATAGGCCGAGGCGTAATTCACCTCTTTCACAAGATCGAGCGTGTCTTGAAAGTCCCGTTCGCTTTCGCCGGGAAAGCCGACGATAAAGTCCGACGCCAAGGCGATATCCGGTCGCGCGGCGCGGACCTTCTCGAAGATTTTGAGGTAATCCTCGCGCGTATGGCCGCGATTCATCGACTGCAAAATACGGTTCGAACCCGACTGAACCGGCAAATGCAGATACGGCATTAGAACATCAAGCTCTCCGTGCGCGGCGATAAGATCATCATCCATATCCCGCGGATGGGATGTGGTGTAGCGCAAACGCTCAACGCCGCCGATTTTGGCCAAATGCCGTAACAATTGGCCTAGGCCCCACTCTCCCCCATCGGGGGCGACGCCATGATAGGCGTTGACGTTCTGGCCCAGCAGGGTGAGTTCTTTCACGCCTTGCGCCGCCAGGCCGCGGGCTTCGAGCACAACATCGTCGACATTGCGGGAAAACTCCGCGCCGCGCGTATAGGGCACCACGCAAAACGTGCAGAATTTATCGCAGCCTTCTTGCACGGAAAGAAAGGCCGTCGGACCGTCCGCTTGCCGTGTCTTGGGCAGGGCGTCGAATTTTTCAACGACGTCGAAATCCGTTTCCAAGCGCTCGCCGGTCTCGCGGGAAACGCGCGCGACCATCTCTGGAAGCTTGTGATAGGCCTGCGGTCCAAGCACCAAATCAACGGCCGGCTGGCGGCGCATTATCTCAGCGCCTTCCGCCTGTGCGACGCACCCGGCGACCGCAATCGTCATCCTGTCGCCGGTGTCCGCCTTCAATTTCTTGATACGGCCGAGTTCGGAGAACACTTTTTCCGACGCGTTCTCGCGAATATGGCACGTGTTGAGCACAACCAGATCGGCGCCTTCCGGCGTTTCCACCGGGGCGTAGCCCAAAGGTCTGAGAACGTCCGTCATCCTTTCGGAATCATAGACATTCATCTGACAACCATAGGTTTTAATAAACAGACGTTTGGGGGCGTCGCCCATCAGCGGGTCAATTCCGTCAAAAGCGCGGTGCTAGCCGTCATCATCCAGCGGCACGGCGTACAACTCCATTCGGTGATCGACAAGCTTGTAACCGAGCTTGCGCGCAACCTCAATCTGCAGCCGCTCGATCTCTTCATTTACAAACTCAAGCACTTCGCCGGATTTAATGTCGATGAGGTGATCGTGATGCTCGTCCGTCGTCTCTTCATAGCGAGAGCGGCCGTCGCGAAAGTCTAGGCGTTCGATGATGCCGGCGTCCTCAAACAAACGAACTGTGCGATAGACGGTGGCGAGCGAGATATTGGAATCGACAGCCGAGGCCCGGCGGTGAAGCTCTTCAGCGTCGGGATGGTCTTCGGATTTCGATAGCACGCGGGCGATCACCCGGCGCTGTTCCGTCATCCTCAATCCCTTCTCAATGCATCGCTTTTCGATCATGTTAGCCGCCTTCTTTCCTTAGGGAACATATGCGGTCTAGACCGCGACATGTCCACCCAATGCGACGTTCAAGTGATAGCTTTTGAAAGCACGAGGGCGTCGACCCGACCCTCTTCACCTGGATAGTAGGCTTTTCGGAGAGCCAGTTCCACAAAGCCGGCGTTTCGGTATAGCGCCAAAGCCGCTGCGTTATCCTCCGCGACTTCTAAAATCCAGCGTTGCAATCCGCGTTGGCGCGCATCGTCCGACAAGGCGGAAAGGACGCGGCGCCCCAATCCTCGCCGGCGGACCGTCGGCGCGGTCGTAAGGGTCAATAATTCGGCGTCCTCGCCGGCTTGTAACGCCAAGCCGAACGCCAGCGTTTCTGTGTCCGCTGCTGCGAGGTGAAGAAACGCATCTCGCCGTTCCAGCCAGCCTGCAAAATCTTCCGCAGACCAGGGGCGATCGAACACCGAGGCGTGGAGCGCCGCCAGAGCGTGGGCGTCTGCGCGTTCGCCCGGCCGAATGATCATGCCGCGGGCGGCGCGCGCATGGGTGTCGCATCTGGCGCGCGGACATACACAGGCGACGCTGGCGATGACGCTGCGCGTCCCAATCGCGCCGCATGTGCAACGCTTATTGCGGTGAGCGCTGAGGCGGTCACCTGCAACTCCGGCAGAACGCTTCGGTCGAAACTCGCATCCGAGAGGATGAGATCCGCCAGAGATGCGCGAGCTCTTAACGCGTCGAGATCGATCTCGGCCGGCGGGCAAAGCGAGACAGCGTCTTCAAACTCTTCGGCCCACCAGCTTAACTCAGGCGGGCGCTTTTTGGCGGGAGACACCGCCAATATCCGACCAAGCGGCGGATCGACCGGCAGCAACCCTGCTAACGAGGTTACGCCATAGGATGGAATACTTAGCGCCGCCGCCAGACCGCGCGCGAAGGCGACGCCCACGCGAACGCCGGTGAACGAGCCAGGGCCCACCGCGACTGCGACGCTAGTCAGCTCAGAAAACGCGATACCCGCCTCGCGCATGACGGCGTCGATGATCGGCGCGAGGCGCTGGTCATGCCCACGCGCCATATCCTCGCGCCGTTCGGCCAGAACAACATCACCCCTTAACACCGCCGCTTCACATGCGGCGCCGGCGGTATTGATCCCTAAACTGTACATGCAGCGGGTCTATCACGCCGCCGCTTTAGGCCAAACGAACAGCGTCCTCAAACGACAAACGAGGTAGACGCGGGAAGATCGCAGCCTCATCGCCATGGCCTATATTGCACAGCCAATTCGACTTCCAACTGGACATAACCTCATCGTCGCCGAAGAATTCTTTGTCCACGCCGTCTTTGTTGAAGCCGCTCATCGGTCCGCAATCCAGGCCCAACGCCCGTGCGGCCATCATCAAATACCCGCCTTGCAAGGTGCCATTCCGAAACGCCGTGTCAAACGCCATTTCAGGCGCAGCAAACCAATTCTTGACGTCCGGGTTCATCGGAAAAAGCTCGGTGAGCTTGTCAGCAAACTTCATGTCGTACGCCACGATCACGGTCCAGGGCGCCGCCATCGTCTTATCCACATTACCGGGCGCTAGCAGCGGTTTTAAGCGTTCTTTGCCTTCGGCTGTCGAAATAAATACGTAGCGCGCCGGCGAACAATTCGCGCTCGTCGGACCCCAGTTGTGAAGATCGTAAACGGCGCGCATCAGCGTTTCGGGAACCGCCTCGTCTTTCCAGCCATTTTGCGAGCGCGCCGTGCGAAACAGCGTGTCCAGCGCGCCATCCGCGAGCATGTCAGTCATAAGTTTCCCCTGTCCAATCGATAGAATTTAGATCGCCGCTTCGACCGCCGTCACTTCCGGCACATAATGGCGCAGCATGTTCTCAATGCCCGATTTCAGCGTCATCGTCGATGAGGGACATCCTGCGCACGCGCCGCGCATATGCAGGCTGACAACGCCCGTGTCGGCGTCAAAGCGTTTAAACACGATATCGCCGCCATCCTGCGCCACCGCAGGCCGCACGCGCGTTTCGATCAATTCCTTGATTTCCGCGACAATCTCTGCGGTTTCGCCCTCATAGACGTCATCGTCGGATTGATCGACGGATAGTCCCGTGTCCAGCACCGGCAGGCCGGAGACGAAATGATCCATAATCGCGGCCAAGGCCTGCGGCTTCAAAATCGCCCAATCCATTGGATCAGTTTTGGTGATCGCGATAAAATCTGCGCCCAAAAACACCGTTTTGACGCCCGTTAGCTGAAACAGAGATCGCGCTAAGGGCGACGCGTCGGCTTCCGCTTCCGTCGCAAACTCGTACGGCGTACCCGGCGACACTTCGCGGCCTGGCAAAAACTTCAATGTTTCAGGATTGGGCGTCGCTTCCGTTTGGATGAACATATCGCACTCATTCTTACCGATGCTGTCGTTAGCGCTCAGATGGCCCCGATACGCCCTGCGGACAAGGCTTTGTCAGGTCATACCGCCCATTTCGGCCAATTCCTCATCGTTTAATTGACCAGGCACCACCGTCACGGCCAGCGGTCGGTCCGCTAAAGGCTTGCCTCGTCCAAGCCGCGTCACCAACGGCCCGGGGCCCTTGCGGCCTGTACCCGATCCAAGCACCAAAACCTTAATTGTCGGATCGGACGCCGTCAGCCCGCGGATAGCGTCCAGCGCGTCGCCATCCTTGATCACGATTTCAGAGGATTGGCCGCAATACGCTTCCACGTCCTCCGCCAGACGGCGGGCTTCAATCATCGCCGCTTCACGCGCTTCGCGGCCCATCTCTTCGTCCAAACCCCGCCAATGGCCAAACCCCGATCCTCGCGCCACACGTAAGATCACCAGCCCGGCGCCTACGACTTTCGCGCGCATCCCGGCGAAGCGCGCGGCCGAGGCGCACTCATCGCTTTCGTCGGACACAACGAGAAATTTGCGATCGACAGACATCTGGTTATCAGGCGCGAAGCCGGCGGTCGGGTCAAGCTTTGCGAATTTGGTCGGCAACGCGCAATTAAAGCGACGCCTCGAGGGATTGGTCAGCGGACGTCGCGTCGATGCGTCTGACGCCAGCGCTATAACGCGCCAATTCACGCTGCGCATCGGCAATCAAACCCG
Source organism: Pseudomonadota bacterium (assembly GCA_039026555.1). Classification (GTDB taxonomy): domain Bacteria; phylum Pseudomonadota; class Alphaproteobacteria; order Caulobacterales; family Hyphomonadaceae; genus JBCCMB01. The sequence continues at coordinate 23,576 of JBCCMB010000016.1, read as the reverse complement.
CCATCGCCGCCGTATGACTGCCCGCTGGCCAGCCGTCAGCGGCGCCGTTGATCACGAAGAGGGGCGAAAACTCGCTGGCGGCCGCCAAAGCGGACAATGCGCGCGCCCGCGCCTCATGCGCATCGCTCTCATAAGGGTGGTCAACCGCAGAGATCAGTCGATGCGCGGCGTAGGCCCGGGCTTTTGCGCGATAGACGGCCTCTGTGGCGTCGCCGTCGAACGGCGTCCCCGATGCGGCGTGGGACATGTCCACAAGCTCGTCAGCCGAAAGAGCCGACCAACGCGCCGCCAGGTCCAGACGCTCGGCCAATTGCGACGGTAAAATAATGGTCTGAGCGGTGCGCCGTCGCGCGCGGCCGTCAAAGCTCACAAAAGCTTCGCGGGCCGCGCGCAACTGATCTTTGCCAGGCGCGCCGGACAACAAGCGGGCGGCCGCTGCAAGATCAGGATCAGGCTCGTCGTTCATCGACGCTTGTTTAGATGTAAGCTCGGTATGTTCCGCCAACGCCTCCACCAGCGCGGATTGATAGGCCGGCATCGCTGTTAGACGCCCGCGCGGCGACCAATTCGCCGCACCCGGCGACCAGCCATGATCCGCGTATTCGCGCTCAAGCAACATCGCCGACACGCCCGCCCAAGGCGCCGTCCACAATGTGCGCGTGTCCTGCGGGAATTCCAGATCATCGCCAATCTCGTGCGAATAAACGGCCGCACCGAAATAGGCGATAATCGGAAGCGTTAGCGCGCCAATAATCGCCGCAACTTTCCCGCGCAGGCCGAATTTGGGCTTGGCGGTTTCCGCAGGCGCGCCTGCGTCGTGCTCCGGTTCAGCTCGCGGCGCAAGCGGAACGGGCGTTTCAATCTCCACGACGGGTAAGTCGTTCGTTTCATCGCGACGTGCGCGTACAAACGGGACTACGGGCATGGGGACAAACCAAACTAAATTGCGAAGCAGACGCTTTTAAACTGACGGCATCCAGCCGCTACGACAAGGCCCAGCGGCTTAAGCTTCATTAATGTTTCATAGCGCCCGCCTCGGCGGGCGTCGCCACATCGAACGTGACCGATTTTTCGGCGCCGGATGCAAACTCGAAGACGATCTCGGCCATGTCGCCGTCTTCCAAAGCCGGCACGCCGAACAGCATGAGATGCAAACCGCGATCCTTCCGGCTGATCGTCTGACCCGCCGGCAAATCGAACGCCTCCACACGGCGCATGCGCATCACGCCGTCGTCCATCTCGTGAATATGAACTTCCACCGCGTCAGCGATCTCGGAACGCGCGCCGACTAACTGATCATCCGCTGCGGAGACGATTGTAAATGTCGCGCCCGTGACGTCGCGCCCGCCCAGCGGGGGACGAATGCGCGCATCGCCGACTTCATAGCCTTCGAGACCTACGCCCCCAGCGCCGGCGTCGTTGGACACCTCCGACGGCGAACATGCGGCGAGGCCGACGACAATGCTCGACGCGATTGCAGCAAACGACACTTTCATGAGGCGAACTCCCTATTTATCTGGCGATGGAGATAGAGCGCCGCGGGGCGGTTCAACATGCGGCGAAACGACGTCAGCTGCGCCAAAATCCGACTTTGGCGCGGACCTCTTCCATAATCGGCTCTGAAATCGCGCGCGCGCGCTCCGCACCCGCCTTGAGGACGCGGTCGACTTCGCCCGGATCCGCTTTGAGGCGACGGAATTCTTCGGTCACCGGCCCAAGCGCGGCAATCGCTAAATCCGCGAGCGCGGGCTTGAACTTGCCAAAGCCTTCGCCGCCAAACTCCGCTAAAACATCTTCATCGGACTTGTCGGCCAACGCCGCGTAGATGCCGACAAGGTTCTTCGCTTCAGGGCGCGGTTGCAGCCTCTCAACCGTCTCCGGCAAGGGCTCCGGATCGGTCTTCGCCTTCTTGATTTTCTTGGCCACGGCGTCCGCGTCATCAATCAAATTGATGCGCGATAAATCCGACGGATCGGATTTTGACATTTTCTTCGAGCCGTCCTTCAAGCTCATAATCCGCGCGCCCGGACCCTCGATCAAAGGTTCCGGCAGAGGGAAAAAACCCAGCGCGTCGAAATCGCGGTTAAAGCGATCCGCAATATCGCGCGACAATTCGAGGTGCTGCTTTTGATCCTCGCCGACCGGCACATGCGTCGCCTTGTAGGCGAGGATGTCCGCCGCTTGAAGAACTGGGTAATCGAACAAGCCGACCGAAGCGCGCTCCTTATCCTTGCCCGCCTTGTCTTTGAACTGGGTCATACGCTCCAACCAGCCCATGCGCGCGACGCAATTGAAGATCCAGGTCAGCTCTGAATGCGCCAGCACGGCCGATTGCGGAAACACCACCGCCTTGTCCGGATCCACGCCCGCCGCCAAGAAAGCCGCAGCGATTTCGCGCGTTTGGTCCGCTAACAAAGCGGGATCCTGGGGCAGCGTGATGGCGTGTAGATCGACGACGGAAAAAACGCACTCATACTTGTCTTGAAGCGGCACAAATTTCTTCAGCGCGCCAAGATAATTGCCGAGATGCAGATCGCCCGTCGGCTGAATGCCGGAAAACACCCGTTCCGGACCGCTATAAGCGGCGTCATTATGATTTTGGGAGGTCATTCAGGCAATTCCATCACTAAGATCGCGGTGCGGATGGAGGGTCTAAGCCGCGCTGATAAAATGGGCAAGTTCAGCTACGCCGCAGCCCCGCGCGCAAATCAGACGCGGTCACCGCGCGAAACAAGAAAGCGGCGGCGAGATAAACCAGGCCCGCCGCCGGTATGACTAGCGCCAGGGCCAATTCCTTGGAGCCGAAGACAAGCGCCTCGATCTCATCTCGACGCTCATTGCCGACCCACAACACCGCCGCCATGGCGAATGTGGCGAGGGCGATACGAACAAGCCTGACGGCGACCGCGCCGCTTGGCCTGTAAATCCCTCGCCGCGCGAGCGAGCCGGCTAATAAGAGCACATTCAGCCAGGCGGCCAGGCTGGTCGCGACCGCAAGGCCAGGAAAACCCGGCTCGCCTTGAGATCTCAGCCACAAGAACGCCGCCGCGCCGAACACGGTGTTGAGTATCACGCTGGCGACCGCATAGCGCATGGGTCGGACCGTGTCCTGACGCGCGAAAAACGCCGGCGCCAGCACCTTGACAAGCACGAAGGCGGGAACGCCCCAACCGAAGTGAAACAACGCGATCGCCGTCATACGGGCGTCGCTTTCTAAGAAGGCGTTTCGCGTGAAGAGCACATCTACCAGGAAATACGGAATGACCATCAAAGCGACCGCCGCCGGCAGAGTAAGCGCCATCGCAAGGCCGACGCCTTCATCCATGGCGCGCGCGCCGTCCGCCGTTTCGCCGGTGTCGGCCGCAGCTTTCGACAAGCGCGGTAGGATCGCAACGCCGACGGCGACGCCTACAAGGCCAAGCGGCAATTGATAGAGCCGATCCGCCATGGCCAGCCAGGTCTTGGCCCCAACCTCCCAAGACGCCAATGATTGAGAGATCATAATGTTGATCTGCGTCGCGCTGGCGGCCAAAGCGCCAGGTATGGCGATCGCGATAACCCGCTTTACCGGCGGCGTTAGGCGCGGCAACGCCAGTCGAAGATCGACGCCCTGACGCCGAACGCCGATCAACAAAACGCCCGCCTGCAAAAAACCCGCGACCGCAACGGCGACAGAAGCGGCGAACGCGGCGGCGCGGGGCTCTTCGACAAACATGACCGCCGCGAGCAGGCAGATATTCAACAATGTCGGGGCCGCAGCCGTTAGGGCGAATTTCCCGGCGGCGTTCAGCACGCCCGAAAATAGGGCGGACAACGCCATGCCAACCAGATAGGGCATGGTGATACGGGTTAGCAGGATTGAGAGTTCGAAAATCTCCGGCATATCGCGATAGCCGTTTTGCAGGACCAACATGATCCAGGGCATCGCCAATTGCGCTGCAACACTTAGTATAATCGTCGCGGTGAACAGGACAGACAACGTCTCTGATGCGACAGCTGCGGCGGTCGCTTCACCTTCATCTTCTTTTGTTCGAGTGTAGGCCGGGACGAAGGCCTGGGCGAACGCGCCTTCCGCGAGAATGCGGCGAAACAGATTTGGGAATTGCAGCGCCGTGATCCAGGCGTCGCCCACGGGGCCCGCCCCGATCCGCGCCGCCAGCACCGCGTCGCGCAAGAAGCCCAAAATGCGGCTGGCGCCTGTTAAACTTGATTGGACCAGGACATTCCGCGCCAGCGACATCTCAACTACCGATCAAGCGACGCGTGCGCGCGTTTGAGCGTGCGCGCCGGCGTTTTCGGCGCGCCGGGCTCCCCATCTCTCAGCACCGCTTCAAGCGATTCGATTAGTTCCGAATCTTTGTCTTTGGGCGGGGCGCCGCCGCCGATGACTTCGATATAGAAAACGTCGTGCACCCGCGCGCCATAACTTTCGACATGCGCCGACACAATCGAAAGACCCGCTTGGTTTAATACGTCGGCGATCTCATACATGAGACCCGGACGGTCCCGACCGGAAACTTCAATAACGGTGTGCTCTAAGGACGCCGCTCGATCGATGGACACGACGGGCTCGACGATAAAAGCGGCGTGCCGACGGCTCGCCGCCTGCGCTTTTGGCCGAGCGACCGGCGCGCCGCCCGCGATCGTCACTAATTCATCGATCAGCTTTTGTCGGCGAAGCGTATCTTCCGCGCCTAAAGGTCCGCCATTCGAATCCTGAACATCGAACACATCCAACACGTGGCCCTTAGCGCCTGAGTAAAGGCGGGCCGCAACCACGTTTGCGCCTGCAGACTTTAGAACCGCAGCCAAATTGGCGAACAGCCCCGCCCGGTCCTCCGCATATACAATGATCTCAGTTGACGAACGCACCGTGTCGACGCGCGCGCCGGCCGTGACGTCAGCATCGGCCGATCGAAGGGCGGCGGCGTGCCACGCCAAGGTCGGCTGATCGAATGTCACCCAATAGGCGTCCTCCACCCCTTCCAAGGCTTTAGGCAGTTCGCCGATCGACGCTTTAAGCTCTGCGCGCGCGGCCTCAGCTCTGCGCGCCAATTGACGGCGCACGCTTTCCTCATCCGCTCGGCCGCCGCGTAGAGCCGCCTCAGTTGCGAAATATAGATCGCGCAGCAATTGGCCTTTCCACGCGTTCCAAACCCCAGGCCCGACGGCGCGAATATCCGCCACCGTTAAAATTAACAGGAGCCGCAAGCGCTCCACCGACCCGACAAGCTTGGCGAATTGCGCGATCGTAGCGGGGTCCGAGATATCCCGTCTCTGCGCGGTATCGCTCATCTCCAAATGATTGCCGACCAGCCATGCGACGAGTTCCGCCTCCTCCTTAGGCAATCCGAGGCGTCGACACGCAGCGCGCGCAGCTTTGGCGCCCTCAATCTGCTGATCCCCCTGCCCTTTGCCAGTGTCATGCAACAGCATAGCGAGATAGAGCGCCCGGCGATGATCAAGTTTGGGAAACAGCTCCGTCGACAAAGGATGCAAATCCTTCGCCTCACCAATCTCAATGTCGTTCAACGTCTCGACCGCTTTGAGCGTATGCTCGTCCACGGTGAAATGGTGGTACATGTTGAATTGGGTCTGCGCGACAATGCGCCCAAACTCCGGCAGATATTTTCCCAGAACCCCGGCCTCATTCATCAATTTTAGCGAAACGCCGGGATGACGCTTTGACGTCGCCGCCGACAAGAACAAGGCGCGCGCCTCATCATCCTTGCGGTAGGACGCTTTCAGCTTGGAGACATTCCGCCGCGCCGCAGACATCGCGTCGGGGTGGATATCAACGCCTTCATCGTCAGCCAGTTTAAACAGGCGAAGCAGATTTCTAGGATCGGACTGGAAAATTTCAGGCCCAACGATCGACAATCGTCCACCGTCTAGAACAAAGCCCTTCGCCTTCAGCGGTTTCGGCGCCGGCGGCGGCATGAAACGCATCAAACCTGTCGGCTTTTTTTGCTCATCAGCCTCCAATTTGGCGCACAGGATTCGCGTGAGCGCGCCGACATCCTTAGCCACCAGGAAATAGCGCTTCATAAAGCGCTCAACGCCGCTATAGCCGCCCTTCGCGACATACCCCATGCGGGCGGCCATTTCGGGTTGCAGATCGAATGTCAGCCGATCCTCCGACCGCCCCGTCAGATAATGAAGATGGCAGCGCACCGTCCACAAAAAGCGCGCGGCGCGCCGAAATGCGCTGGCGTCGGCCTTAGTGAAGGCAGCGTTGCGCAACACCTCCTCCAACGTCCGACCGCCATGAATGAATTTTGCGAGCCAGAATAGCGTTTGAAGATCTCGAAGCCCGCCCTTGCCCTCCTTAATGTTCGGCTCAACGCGATAGCGCGAATCTCCGTCGCGATTATGGCGAGCATTTCGTTCGCGGAGCTTGTCGGCGACGAAATCCGCGCCCTTGCCGGCGACGACGTCCGCATCGAAACGGGCGTCCAGCCTCGTGGCTAAAACCTGGTCGCCGAACAAAAAGCGCCGGTCCAATATCGCCGTACGGATGGTTTGGTCCGTTTTGGCAAGTTTGATGCATTCATCCAACGTTCGGAACGAGTGGCCGACCTTAAGCCCCATATCCCAGAGGGCGTAGAGCATGTATTCGATGACGCTTTCGGCCCACGGCGTGAGCTTGTACGAGCGAATAAACAAAAGATCGACGTCGGAGGACGGCGCCAACACGCCCCGGCCATAGCCGCCAACCGCAAAGACCGCCATGCGTTCGCCCTCGGTTGGGTTGCGCGCACGAAACACGTGGATGGTCGTAAAGTCATAGAGCGCGGATAGGACCTCATCCATCACCGCGCCGAGCAGATAGGCGGTGTTGAGCCCGTCGGCGCCCGCCTCCAGCCTTTCTTGCGCGATCATGCGCCCCCGAAACAAAGCCGAATGCAACAGATCCAAGGCGCGCTGACGCATCGCGCGTTCATCCCCGCCATGGGTCAGCGCGACAGCGGTCAATTGCACACGAAGCTGCCGGCCATCGACAATATCGCCAATCCGCCAGGGCCGCGGCCGGCCGGTTTTGGGCGCAGCCGCGACGGGCGCAGGCGAAGTTTTATTGGGCGCAAGCGTATCTGTCATGAGTGTCCTGTTAGCGGGATTTTCGGGCGGGACATAGGCGCCGACGCGATATCGTCAATTCTCGCCGGATGTGGACGCTGATTTTAGTCGGTAGATTAAGTCGAGGGCTTCTCTGGGCGTCAGGCTGTCCGGATCTAACTCGGCCAGCAATTTGTCCGCCTCGCTCGGCGCGCTGACTTGCTCCACTATTTTGACGCTGGCGAAGAGGGGAAGATCATCCAACGCCGCGCCCGGCGCGCCCTCGCCTTCTAAACGCTCGAGCACGCTTTCCGCGCGATCCACCGCGGCGGCCGGCAGACCGGCGAGCCGCGCCACTTGAACGCCGTAAGATTTGTCCGCCGCGCCGGCGCGCACCTCGTGCAGAAAGACCAATTCGCCATTCCAATCCTTCGCGCGGAGGCTGGCGTTTGCGCCATGCTCTAATCGATCCGCAAGATCCGTGAGTTCATGATAATGCGTCGCGAAAATCGCACGACACGCGTTGACGTCATGAAGATGCTCGGCCGCCGCCCAAGCAATCGCAAGACCATCATAAGTCGCCGTGCCGCGCCCGACCTCGTCGAGGATGACGAGCGCACGTGGGCCGGATTGGTTGAGGATCGCCGCCGTTTCGATCATCTCCACCATAAAGGTCGATCGGCCGCGAGACAGATCATCGGACGCGCCAACCCGCGAGAACACGCGATCGGCAACGCCCAAACGAAAACGGCGCGCGGGCACGAAACTGCCCGATTGGGCCAAAATCGCCAGCAGGACATTTTGCCGAAGATAGGTGGATTTGCCCGCCATGTTCGGTCCGGTCACGAGTAAGAGCCGCGGCCCCGCTTCGCCGGTGGCGTCCAAGCGGCAATCATTGGCGGTGAAGCCCTCTCCTTCCGCGCGCAAGGCCGCCTCGACGACCGGGTGCCGCGCCGCTTCAACGTCGAACGCGGTGGAGGCGTCCACCTCCGGTCGTATCGCGGAGGTTTCCGCCGCCCATTGCGCAAGACCGCCGGCGACATCGATCCGCGCGAGACCGTCGGCGGCGGCGGCGATCGGCGAGGACAACGCGTCCGCCTGCGCAACCAAATCGTTGAAAATCGCAACTTCCCGCGCACGCGCTTCTTCGTCGGCCCGGGCGATGCGGCCGTCGAGATCGGCCAATTCCGTCGTCGTAAAGCGCACAGCGCTCGCCAAGGTCTGCCGATGGATAAAGGTCTCGTTGAGCGGCGCTTCAGTTAGAGGTCCGGCGTTTCGCGCCGTTACGTCGATAAAATAGCCCAACACGTTGTTGTGCTTGATCTTGAGGGACGGAACGCCAGCCTCTTCTGCGTATTTGGCTTGCAGGGATGCGATAATTTTGCGGCTGTCGTCACGCAGGCCTCGCGCTTCATCCAGCGCAGGATCAAAGCCCGCCGCGATAAAACCGCCATCGCGCAAGAGGGCCGGCGCGTCCGGCGATATCGCTTTGTCGAGCGTGCGAACAAAGCCCGCAAGATCGGGCTGTTCGGCGAGGCTCAGCGGCGCAGCGGCGCTTGCAAGTTCTTCCGGAGGGCCGCCCAGCGCGCCCATCAATCGCGCGGCGGCGCGTTCGCCGGCCATCAATCCAGATTTCAAAGCAAGCAGGTCGCGCGGCCCGCCCCGTCCCAGCTTCAAGCGCATGCGCGCGCGCTCGATATCGGCGCCCGCTTTAAGCTCTTCGCGCACGGCGTCGCGTTTGTCAGGATCGTCGACGAAATAGGCTACGGCGTCCAAGCGCGCGTCAATCGCCTCGACGTCCGTGAGCGGCCGGGCCAGCCGATCCGCCAGCATGCGCGCGCCCGGCGAGGTGAGCGTTCTATCCACGGCGGCGAGCAGAGATCCTTTGCGAACGCCCTGAGCGGACCGATCGATTTCAAGGCTTGCGCGCGTTGCACGATCAATCGCCATGGTCGCCTGGGACGTTCGGCGTAATGGCGGATCAAGTCGGGGAGCGCCGCCAGCTTGGGCTAAGGACATATAGTCCAATAACAATCCCGCGGCGGATAGCTCCGCTCGCGAAAACACGCCAAATGCATCCAGGGCGGAGACGCCGAACGCGTCTTTAAGGAGGCGTTCGCCAGATTTCGGATCGGCTTTGGGACTCGGCCGCGGCGCCGCCGGCGCGTTCAATTCGCCAAGCAATCCGGCAATCATCGGTCGGGCGTATGCGGCTTCCGCCACCACAATCTCGCCGGGCGACACGGCCGATAACTCTTCGCCGATCGCTTCCGGCGCGCAGGCGAAAATCTCAAAACGGCCGGTCGAGACGTCGGCTAAGGCCAACGCCGCCTCGGCGCCGCCCGCCGCAAGCCCGATCGCGGCCAGCACATTGGCGGACCGTCGGTCCAACAAATTATCTTCCGTCAGCGTGCCCGGCGTCACGACCCGAACGACATCACGTTTAACGACAGCCTTCGAGCCACGCGCTTTGGCCGCTGCGGGATCTTCCAATTGTTCGCACACGGCGACGCGATGGCCAGCGCGAATCAGGCGCGCCAAATATCCATCGGCGGCGTGATAGGGAACGCCCGCCATGGGAATGGGATCGCCTTTATGCTGACCGCGCGCGGTCAATGTAATGTCCAGCACCGCCGCAGCGACTTCCGCATCGTCAAAGAAAAGCTCGTAAAAATCGCCCATGCGGAAGAACAAAAGCGAATCGGGGTGACGCGCTTTGATTTCCAAATACTGCGCCATAAACGGCGTCGGCGCAGGCGGTTTTGTTGAAGATGCAGATGCGGACATGGGCGCGGACGATAACCCCGCCAACGGCCTGCGCAAGCGGGCGCGCCCACTTCTGGGCTTCGGCCTTAGCAGAGCTCGACGCGGCGATAGATTTCGCGGCGGGTTGAGGGGCGGCGCGGACACGCCTAGTGTCGCGTCGACAATCGTCCGATTGTTGTTTTTTCCGATTCCACCAAGGAAGACCTCCGATGAGCTCCAACCGCCCCGCCTTTACCGATGATGAGGCGCTCGCGTTCCATAAGGACCCGCAACCCGGTAAATTATCGGTCGCCCCGACCAAACCCATGGCGACGCAGCGCGACCTCTCGCTTGCGTATTCGCCGGGCGTAGCGGTGCCGGTCTTAGCCATCGCGGACGATGAGGACCTTGCTTACGACTACACCTCCAAAGGCAATATGGTCGCTGTGATCTCGAACGGCACGGCGATTCTAGGATTGGGCGATTTGGGCCCGATGGCTTCGAAGCCGGTAATGGAAGGCAAATCCGTCCTATTCAAACGCTTCGCAGACGTTGATTCGATCGACATCGAGGTCGACGAAAAAGACGCCGACAAATTTATCGAATGCGTCCGCGCGATCGGCTCCACCTTCGGCGGCATCAATCTGGAAGATATTAAAGGCCCGGAATGCTTCGTCATTGAAAGCGAATTGCGGGAAAAGCTCGACATCCCGGTATTCCACGACGACCAGCACGGCACGGCGATCATCGCCGCGGCGGGGATTATCAACGCCTGCGAAATCACCGGGCGTAAGATGAAAGATCTGAAAATCGCCGTCTCAGGCGCGGGCGCCGCCGGCATTTCTTGCGCCGGGTTGATCCAACACATGGGCGTGCCGAAGGAAAACATCCTCCTGTGCGACCGAAACGGCGTCATTTATGAAGGCCGTGAAGACGGCATGGATCAGTTCAAATCTGCGTTCGCCGTGAAGACGGAAAAACGTACGCTCACCGAAGCCATGGAGGGCGCAGACGTATTCCTGGGCCTTTCGGTGAAAGGCGCCGTCAGCCAAGACATGGTGAAATCCATGGCGGCTAATCCGATCATCTTCGCCATGGCCAATCCCGATCCGGAAATCACGCCGGAGGATATTAAGGAGGTGCGCGGAGACGCCATTATCGCCACTGGCCGATCGGATTATCCCAATCAGGTCAACAATGTTCTGGGCTTTCCTTACATTTTCCGCGGCGCCTTGGATGTGCGGGCGCGGACCATCAATGAAGAAATGAAAGTGGCGGCCGCCGAAGCCTTGGCGCAATTGGCCCGCGAGGATGTGCCGGATGAAGTCGCCGCAGCATACCACGGCGCCCGTCCGACATTTGGTCCAGACTACATCATTCCGGTGCCGTTCGATCCACGGCTAATCTCCTATATCCCGCCCTTCGTCGCTCAAGCGGCGATGGACACAGGCGTGGCGCGCAAGCCGATTGAAGATATGGAAGCCTACACCAACGCTTTGGCGAGACGTTTGGATCCGTCGGCAGGCTTCCTGCAACGGGTTCAAGGCTCAGTGCGCGCGGAAGAAAACCCCAAGCGCATCGTATTCGCCGAGGGCGAAGAGCCGGCCGTTATTCGCGCGGCCTACGCCTTTAAAACTCAAGAATTGGGTGTCCCTGTTCTGATTGGCCGCGAAGAACAGGTGAAGCGCAATATGCGTGTCGTCGGTGTTCCGGAGGACGAGCTCGAAATCATCAATGCGCGCTTATCTGACAAAAACCCGGACTACTTCGATTTCTTATATGAGCGCCTCAAGCGGAAGGGTTATTTGCAGCGCGACGTGCAACGTCTCGTCAACAATGACCGAAACATATTCGGCGCCTGCATGGTCGCGCTTGGTCACGCCGACGGCATGGTGACGGGCGTCACGCGCAATTACGACATCTGCCTCAACGACGTTCGGATGGTGTTGGACGGCCGCGAGGGCGAGCCGGTTATGGGCATGTCCATCGTAATCGGCAAATCGGGCCCAATTTTCATCGCTGACACCAACGTCACCGAGCTGCCTGCCGCGCAAAAATTGGCGGATTTGGGGGTGGAAACCGCAAAAGCCGCACGCCGCATGGGCTTTACGCCGCGCGTGGCGCTCTTGTCTTATTCCACCTTCGGCAATCCGCCCGGCGAACGCGCCGCCAAGGTGCGCGACGCCGTCGCTTTGTTGGATGAGCGCAAGGACATTGATTTTGAGTATGAGGGCGAGATCGGCGCCGACATAGCTCTAAACCCGGACGCGCGCCGCCTTTATCCCTTCTGCCGCCTGTCCGAACCCGCCAATGTCCTGATTATGCCGGCCATTCACTCGGCGTCGATCTCAACCAAGATCGCGGCTTCCTTGGGCGGCGCCACCGTCATCGGACCACTCCTAATGGGCCTCAAAGCGCCGATCCAGATCGCGCAATTGGGCGCCACAGTCGCGGATATTGTGAATTTAGCGACCTTCTCAGCCTACGACCCGCATGCAGAGGTTTCAGCGGACGACTAATCCGCGAGCGTTTCGAAGCGTAGAGGTTCAGGCGACGGCGGTTTATCCGGCGCCGCACCTCCGGCTTTAAATAAGAGCTTCAAAGCCATCTCAGCTTCCGGCGACAGGCGATAGACCTGTAATCCTCGGCGGTTTGCCGTGATTTTCAAGCTCGCGGCGAGCCGTCGGCGAAGGCTCGGCCATAGCAAAGCTATTGGCGTGTCGACGCGTTTGACGCCCGGCTTGTCCGCAATGAACAGCGCCAGATTTCTGAGCGCTTTGGCGCCTTGAATTCTTGCCGGACCAGCATGTTCGGGCGCTTCAAACGCCAAATAGCGGCGGCGACCATCCTGCAGGATGTGGTCGTCTAGGAGCTGTCTGACACGGTCGCTCGCCAACCCCGCCAGCCGCTCCGCCGCATCGCGTTCGGTATCCGCCGAGATCTCCGCGCGGGCGAGCGCGCTCAATTGCAAACGCCGCGGGGCGCGCAAGAGCGTCAAAATCAATATCCCGAGATCGACCGCCAAGCTCGCAAACAGAGCGACAAACTCCTTCTCGCCGAAGTCTTGCGACCCTGCGCGCCAAACGCCGCCGACCCAGCGCGCCAAATTGAAGAACGCCGCCCGCGTCGCCTTCGGGCCTTCCAGAAATTCAAATGTCGGCGCGGCAATGTCCTCCAACGCACGCAAGGAGGCCGCCGCCGCGAGCAATCGATCGCTAAGCACGACATCCCAGCAATAAGAAGGATCATCCAAGCGCTCGGGGTCGGCCCGTCCGCGACGTTGAGGGTCGGCGCCAACCTCTGACGAGAGAGCGTCCAATTGATCCGCAAACGCATCGCCATTGCGCGCGCGCAGCGCGTTTGCAGAGGCGATAAAACTGCGCACATCGTCATAGGTCTGGGTGAACAGCAGCTCGCGGTCGACCGACGATAGGCGCTTGGCGGCGGCGAGGTCCGCGAGCAACGCCGCCTCCTCGCTATCTGCCCCCTCTGGCAGCGGCGTCCCGCTCGACAAAGCCGCGACGCGGCGTTCCAAAACCAATCGCTGCGGTTCCAAACGGCCGGTCCAATTGCGCGCGACGTCCTCAGCGAGGGCCTGGGCGCGATCTGCGAAGGCGAACCGACTTCGTGTGAGCGGGCCGTCGCCCGGCGGGGATGCGGGGCGGTTGGCGCATGTTCCGCCCTCTTCCGCTTCCAATTCGGCGCGCGCCCGCGCCAAATCCGCAGCGCGAACCACACTGGTCTCAACAACCGCTAGCGCGTCTGAGGCGTCGGCGACGCCGGCGGCGGCGTTTGAGATTGAGCGCTCAAATTGCGTCTCGGTGAATTCTTGGCCCGCCAGCTCCTTCCAAAAAAACCCAAAACCGAAGCCCACGGACCAAAACGCGAAGAAAACGTAGAACACAAACGCCGTGGCGCGCATGGCCGCGCCGCGCGTGGTGTCCAGCGCCGCATTGAGCGCGGCGACCATGGCGCTGACCACAAACAAGGTGACGGCGCCGACAAAGCCGAGTTCGATGATCGACAAGTGCGCAGCATCGGTATTGGCGGCCCGCAAATCTGCAAAACCCAAACCTGTCGCAACGACGGAGACACAGAAAAACCCTGCGAGCGCAAACCCGCCTAAACCGTACGCCGCCAAGCTTTTACGTATCCGCCGCCAGACGCCGGTCGAATCTGCTGAATCGCGAGTGTCCAACCCTTATCCCCCGACCTAAGCAGATCACTCAAAGCGATCCATCGCCGGGGCGCAAGCTTACTGTTCGGGCAGCAGCATCTCGCCGTCTTGGGTCAGCATGAAAAACGGGTTCCACGCCACTTCCCACGGATGCCCGTCGGGATCCAAGAAATAGCCTGAATACCCGCCCCAAAACGCTTTGTGCGCCGCCTTTTGCAGTTTGCCGCCGGCCGCGACGGCGCGCGCCAGCACATCGTCCACTTCTTCTTGCGAGAAGGTATTGTAAGCGATGGTGAACCCGCCAAACCCCGGACCCCGATCGGTCATGCCGCAATCTTCCGCGAGCTTGTCGAAAGGATAAATCGCGAGCGCCAATCCGCCAGTTTGGAAAAACGCGATCGCGCCGCCTTCCGGCCGCATGCCGCACGACCAGCCCATATCCTCCCAAAACTTAACGGCGCGGTCCAAATCATTGGTTCCGAGGGTGACGATGCTGAAACGCTGGTCCATGAATTGTCCTTCAATTCGAACTGCAAAAGGCGAGCAAGGCCGCCCAACAAACACGACGCCTTGCTGAAGGAAAAGACAAGAATGACACAAGAGTTGAAACGGATCGTCCTCGCCCATCACGTTAAAGGCGCGCCGAGCCCGGACGATTTTCGCATCGAAACCGCCCCAATCCCGAAGCTGGAAGAGGGCGAGTTTCTTGTCGAAAACGCCTATGTATCGCTCGACCCTGGCACGCGTTCGCGCTTGTCCCCGGGCGCCAGCTACGCCCCGCCCTTGCAGCCAGGCGATACGATTGACGGATTTGGCGTTGGCGAAGTCGTCCAAAGCCTGAACGACGCTTATCCCGTGGGGGCGACGGTGACGCTCGGTTCGGGGTGGGCGACACATTCGATCTCTAAGGGCAAGGGCTATGTCGGCAAACTGCCGGATTTAGGCGTGCCCTTGTCGACCTGGATCGGCGTTTTGGGCGTACCTGGGATGACCGCCTATTTCGGCCTCAAACGCGTCGCGCAAATAAAGCCGGACGCCCGCGTGCTGGTGACGTCAGCGGCGGGTCCGGTGGGCGCAACAGCCGGTCAGCTCGCCAAGCATTGGGGCGCCAGCCATGTCGTGGGCGTCGCTGGCGGCGCCGATAAATGCGCGTGGATCACAAGCGAAGCCGGGTTTGATCAGGCGATCGACTATAAATCCGTCGATCTGGACGCCGCCCTTGCCAACGCCTTCCCGAAAGGAATCGACGTTCTCTTCGACAATGTCGGCAACGCCATGATCGACCGCGTCCTGCCCTTGATGCGCCCCGGCGGCCGGATCATCATCTCGGGCCAAGTGGCGGACTATAATCTTCCGCCCGAAGACGTGCCGGGCATCAAGAACACACGCGAATTTATCGCCAAACGCTTGAGGATGGAGGGCCTAGTGGTGTTCGACGATTTGCGCGAGTTTCCCGCCGCTCAAGCGGAAGTCGCCGGCTTAATTCGCGACGGCGCCCTCAAATACCGCGAAGACATTGTCGACGAGCTAGACGCTGCGCCGGCGGCTTTTTGCAGCTTGTTTACCGGCGCCGGCTTTGGCCGAAAACTTGCGCGGCTTGTCCCTGGGTGAGGCTTTGACCGGTGTCGAACCGCTCGGGCAATTTGGCGTTACCCACCCCCATCAACGATCTGGCTGAGGATATGCGCGATGGTCGATTTCAGCGCTTACAAGCGCTTCAAGTTTCACCGCGATGGGCGCGTGCTGACCGCCGCCATCGCCGGTCCCGGCAAGGTCAATGGCGTTGACGGTTTAATGCATGAAGAGCTCGCGCGGGTCTTCATCGACCTTCAGCATGACGAAGGCAGCGATATTCTCGTCCTCACCGGCGAGGGACGCGCGTTTTGCGCCGGCGGCGATTTCGACTGGTTCAAAGAACAGATCGAACACCCGAATAAATTCAGGGACATCGGATGGGACGCCAAACGGATCGTGACGACATTGCTGGATGTTGAAAAACCCATCATCTGCCGACTAAACGGCGCCGCAGCGGGCCTTGGCGCGACCCTCGCGCTGTTGTGCGACATCATTATCGCGGACGAAACCGCGCTGATCGGCGACCCGCATGTGAAAGTCGGCCTGGTCGCCGGCGATGGCGGCGCGGTGATCTGGCCGCAATTGATCGGGTTTGCACGCGCAAAAGAACTCCTCATGACAGGAGATATGCTGACCGCTGCGCGCGCGCTGGAACTGGGCTTGATCAATTACGCAATACCCGCCGACCAGTTGGACGCAAAAGTCGAAGAGATGGTCGAAAAACTTCAATCCAATCCGCGCTGGGCGGTTCGGTGGTCAAAAACGGTGGCGAACATCCCGCTCAAAGCCATGGCGGCCCAATTGATGGACGCGTCCGTAGCTTATGAGAGCCTCACAAATATGATGTCGGATCGCGCTGAGGCGGTCGCCGCCTTCATCGAGAAACGTCCGCCCAATCTGACGGGAGACTAGCCGATGATGCAGAGTTTCGCCGACGAGCCGGACCATATCCTAGCGCTGCGCGATCAATTGCAGCGCTTCATCGCCGCCGAGGCCCCGCGCGAGAAACGCATTGAATGGGACAAGGCGCATCGCTGGCCGCGCGATGTTTACGCCAAGCTCAACGAGATGGGGCTGACGGCGCTGACCATCCCCGAAGAAAGTGGCGGTGCGGGCCAAGACGTGGTCGCTGCGATCGCTGTTATCGACGAATTATCGCGCGCCGGACCATTCCTTGCGGGTCCTTACATTCACACGGCCTTTTATGGCGGCATGAACCTGTCGGAAAACGGCTCGCCAGAGCAAAAAACCGAGTATCTGCCGCGTTTGGCGCGCGGCGAGATGTTCTTCGCCTATGGCCTGTCCGAGCCCAATGTCGGCGGCGATTTGGCCAGCGTAGAGACGCGCGCGGAGCTGGACGGCGACGAAGTCGTCATCAACGGCGCCAAACGTTGGTGCACGGGCGCAGACTGGTCGGATGTTATTTATTGCCTCGTGCGCTCTGGACCCGCCGATGCGCGGTACAAAAACCTATCCTTCGTGCTCGTCCCAACGGATACGCCGGGCGTTGCGATGACCGACATCGCCCACGCCAATCTGCGCTACACCGACAGCCAAGATGTTTATTTCGACAATGTCCGCGTGCCCAAAGCCAATATCGTGGGCGGCCCGGATATGTGGAACCAAGGCTGGAAAGTGCTCGCCGGCCGCGCGCTGGATGTTGAGAAGCTTGAAATCACCGCCGTCGCCTATGGCGTCGCCGCCGCAGCGCTGGACGAGGCTTGGAGCTATGCGCAAGAACGCGCGCAATTCGGCAAACCAATCGCGCAACACCAAACGATTCGACATAAATTAGTAGTCGCGAAAACGAAGCTGCAAGCCTGCCGGCACATGCTGTATCACGCCGCTTGGCTCGCCAATGAAGGCCGGCCCTGCTCGGTTGAAACATCTATGGCGAAGCTATTTGTGGCGGACACCGGGGTCGAAATCGCCCTCGCCTGTCAGCAAGTCATGGGCTCCTACGCGCTTTCCGACGCTTACGAGATGGAACGCCACGTTCGCGATCTATTGGGCATGCCGATCGTCGGCGGTTCGTCGGATATGCAGAAAAACAATCTGGCGAGCCTTTTAAAACTCTAGCGCCGCATTTGAGAGATCAGCCTTGCTCGACACGCGCGCATCCCACACCATGTGACACTGAGAAAGCGGCGCGCATCCTTATCGGGCTGAATTGAAGGATGCGAGCCGCCGACAGGAGGGCGCGTATTGGCCAAGCCTTTAGCGGACAAAAGCATCGCCATACTCGGCGCCGGCATGTCTGGCCTTTGCGCCGCGATCAAACTGCGCGAGGCGGGCTTTTACAACATTACGATTTACGAGAAGTCCGACGGCGTCGGCGGCACATGGCGCGACAACACTTATCCCGGCAGCGGGTGCGACGTGCCTTCGCACCTTTACTCGTTTTCGTTTGAGCTTAAGCCTGACTGGGACAAGAAATGGTCGCGGCAGCCTGCAATCTTGCGCTATTTCGAACATTGCGCCAACAAATATGATCTGCGCCGACACCTAAAATTAAGTACGGAAATCACAGCGGCGATATGGGATGAAGACGCTTACAAATGGCGCCTGACCACCGCCGATGGAGAGCGTTATGAACATGACGCGGTCATATCCGGACTCGGCCAGCTCAACCGTCCCATGCCTATCGATTACCCCGGCGCGGAAGCGTTTGAAGGCCCCGGTTTTCACTCCGCGAGATGGGACCATTCCGTCGATCTAGACGACAAAATCGTAGCCGTGATCGGCAATGGGCCCAGCGCCGCGCAGTTTATTCCGGAGATCGCGCCGCGGGTTAAGAAGATGATCAATTTGCAGCGTTCCCCTTCCTGGGTGCGTAGTCGGGGAAACCTGACTTACTCAACCGCCCAGATCGACAAATTCAGCGCCGGCGATTGGCGTATGAAAGTCTATCGCGCCTGGATGTTCTGGGGTCTGGAAATCGGGTTTGCGGCTTTCAAAAAAGGGTCGCGCCTGGCCGGAGCGCTCAAAAAGCGTTGCCTTGACCATCTTTATGTGCAGATCACGGAGCCGGCGAAGCGCGCCTTGTTGACGCCGAGCTACACGCCGGGCTGCAAGCGCATCGTGATTTCGGATGATTACTATCCCGCTCTGGCGCGAGACAATGTGAAAATCGTGCGCGCCGGCCTGGATAAGCTCACATCAAATGGGATCGTCGACACAAACGGAACCATGCACGCCTGTGATGTGGTGATCTTCGCGACCGGATTTCAATCCACCGGATTCTTGGCGCCGATGACCGTTACAGGCGTCAACGGCGTCAAGCTTAGCGATGTTTGGGAGAATGGCGCGGAAGCGCATCGCGGCGTCGCGCTGTCGGGCTTCCCCAATTTCTTTATGCTATACGGCCCGAACACAAACCTGGGCCACAACTCCATCATATATATGGTGGAAACGCAGGTGAATTACGTGGTTCGGTGCCTCGAAAAGCTGCGCGACGACCGCCTCACCGCGATGCAACCTAAGAAGGTCGCGCAGATGGCGTTCAACGAGGATATCCAATTGCGCGCCGCACGCACCGTCTGGGCGAGCGATTGCGATAATTGGTACAAAACCGAGAGCGGGAAAATCACGAACAATTGGCCGAGCTATCCTTGGAAGTATCGCCGCCAAATGAACGAACCGCGCTTCAGCGAATATGATTTGCTTCGGGTGAAAGCTTAATCGGCAATCGATCTGTTCAGCCGATAAAGATCCGACGCAAACCCGCGAATGCGATATTCGAGAAGTCCAGTGAGATCCTCCAGCGCTTCCGTCTCGCGCGTCGATTTGCGTTTTGTCAGCAAACCTGCGCGAACCGCAGGCGGGTTAAGCCAGACGGACGCGACCGCCGGGCCGCCATCAGCGGACAAAAGATGCGCTTCACCGACTGTCGTCTCCGTCGGCGCAAGATTTCCGACCGCCTCGGAGACGGAGCGAAACATGCCGCGAACGCGCCGCATTCGGCCTTGGATCTCTGGCTTTTCTTCGCTTTCAACGCGCTGCGTGTCGACGGAATAGACCAGCGCGTAGTCAAACCCTTGCTGTGCGGCCGCCGCTCGCGCCGCCATAGCCGCGGATGCGCCTTCATCAACATGCGGCGGCTGGTCCACACCCGCGAACGCGCCAAAGCCGAGCGGCCGCACATCGTCGATCAATCCGCCCATGCGCGCAGCAAAACCTGTCCAAGCCGAACGATCAGCAGGGCCCGCCGGCCGGTACCCGTCCTCCGCAAAGCGCATATAGCCGATACGCGCGGGGAATTTGAACATTTCGCCATAGCGAGAGACGCCGTAAGCTGCGGCGTGAGGCGCGATGCACGCGCCCATTGCAGCGGCCAAAAAGGCGCGGCGGTTGAAAACTGCGTCGACGCGTTCGGCCAATCTGCGCAACTCCCAAAGAACAGGAAAAGAACTCTATACGAATTTGCCCTGATGAATCCTCATCTATCGTTAACGCGATGCGCTAAGCTTAGTCCCATGAACCCGCCGATTCGCATTTTGGGCGTCGACCCTGGCCTGCGCCATATGGGCTGGGGCGTGATTGAAGCCCAAGGGGCGCGCTTGTCCTGGATCGCGCATGGCGTGGTGAAGCCGCCGACAGATGCGCCTATGGCCAATCGACTGGCGGCGTTGGCGGACGATCTTACTGCGATCGTCCTGGAGCACGCGCCGGACGAAGCCGGAATTGAAGAAACCTTCGTCAACGCGAACCCGAAATCCGCTTTGCGCTTGGGTCAGGCGCGCGGCGCAGCGATGGCGAGCTTGGCGCAATCGGGCCTGCCAGTTGTCGAGTTCGCCGCGCGGAAAATCAAGCAATGCGTGGTCGGCACGGGCTCGGCCGACAAGTCGCAAATTGCGTTTATGGTCCGCCGGCTCCTGCCCAAAGCCGGCGAGGTGTCCGCCGACGCTGCGGACGCGCTGGCGGTCGCGATTACGACTGCGCATCATCGCGGACCTCAGACATTGAAAGTCAGCGCATGATTGGGCGTTTGCGCGGAATTACAGCGGCGCTAGGCGACGGCCAGGCGCTGATTGACGTCAACGGCGTCGGTTATGTGATTTTCGCCGGCGCGCGCACGCTGTCGAAACTGGCGCAGGGCGAACCGGCCGAAGTGTTCGTCGAAACGCAAATGTCGGAAAACGCGATTAAGCTCTTCGGCTTCGCGACGGCTGAAGACCGCGCCTGGTTCGCGCGCTTGCAAGACGCGCCCGGGGTCGGCGCGAAAGCCGCCCTCAACATACTCGACGCGCTAACGCCGGCCCAATTGATGGACGCGATCGCACTTGGCGACGCGGCGAGCGTGCAACGCGCCCATGGGGTTGGCAAGAAATTGGCGGAACGCGTCGTCTCGGAATTCAAAGGCAAACCGCCTCCCACCGGATTGTTTGCGGCGAGTTTCGCACCATCACCCGACGCTGCAGGCCTCGCCTCGGTCGGCGCAGGATCTGGCGGGCGCGCCGACGCCGTCTCTGCGCTGGTCAATTTGGGCTATCCGCAGATCGACGCCGGGCGCGCCGTGGCCGAGGCGGTGCGTGACTTGGGCGAAAACGCGTCGGAGGGCGATCTCATCAAAACGGCGCTAAAGGGCTTGGCGCCGAGTTGATGGCGTCAGCCTGCGCCCGCTGGTGGATTGGCGGCCGTCAGCTCGCCCACGCCCAGCCAATCCTGCGCCGGCAGGCCGTACAGCATATCCATCACCTCGAATTGCAGGCCCACGGGTCGGCGCGTCCCGGAATTCCAAAGAACCGCCAGTCCGGTATCCCGCTCCGGATCGAACATGATCATGGCGCGATAGCCGTTCACCGCGCCGCGATGGCCGATCACGCGGTTGCCGACGTAATCGTATACGCGCCAACCTAGCGCGTACTCGGCTTTTGCGACGCGCCCCCAGCGGCGCTTAATGCTACGCTCTTCCCGTAAGGTTCGAACACGCGGCGCGTGTATCTCATCGAGCACCGCCTGCGGCAACACGTCGGGAAATAGACCCATCTGCGCCTGCATGTATTTGGCGAGATCGAGGATGGAGGAATTCACGCCTCCGGCCGCTGGCACGCGATAGTAGTTTTCGTTCACCCCGCCCGCCCGACGCGTACGGCTGTGAGGCCTCGCGTGATTTGACGCGTTGACCAAGCCGTCGCGCGTCAGGCTCGCGCTTGTCATGCCCAATGGCTCAAACAAGAGATCGTCCGCAAGATCGACGTAAAACTCGCCCGTCGCGTCGAGCAAAACCTCGCTGATCGCATCAAAAGCGACGTTTTGGTAGGTATGGCAGCCGCCAACTGCGCAGATGGGTTTCAGCTTGCCGAGCGCGCGCCGGATATCTCGCGGGTCGCGGCCGTCTTCCAACCGCGTGTCATAGGCGTTCGAGACGATGCCGAGACGGTGCGACAACAAATCCAACAATGTCGCCGTCGCTTCGCCGCCCTTAGGCAGGCGCAGGCTCGTCCCAAACTCATTGACGGTGTCATTTAGCGAAAGATCGCCATTCGCAGCAGCCAAGCCCGCAAGGCTGCCAGCGACCCCTTTTGAGAGGGAGGCCCAACGAAAAATCGTGTTCTCATTGACATTCCGGCCGCCAAGATGCGTCACGCCATATCCCTGCGCGAAGGCGATCTCGCCATCTTCGACGACCGCGACCGCCAAGCCGACCATATCGTCTTCGCGCATAAGCTGGGTGAGACGCGCATCTAAACGATCATAATCAATGGGATCGGCCAGCGCAGGGAGACTTGAACACCACAAAAGTCCAAGCGCCGTCGCCAATGATCGTATCATGCGCGTGTCGTCTCCTTGCCGGCGTTGAAGACTCGAGAATCTACCGCACAATACGCATCCGCCAAGACTTGAAACGCGGTTCAACCATTACGTTTCAGTCAGGCGCTGAACAATTGGGCGATGTGGCAAGGCGTTGCTGAGCCGAGAAATGCCTGCAAGGGCGCCTAGGCGACGCGCTCGACCATCATTTTTTTGATTTCGGCGATAGCCTTGGCGGGGTTTAGCCCTTTGGGACAAACCTGCGCACAATTCATGATGGTGTGGCAGCGATAAAGCTTGAACGGATCTTCAAGATCATCGAGCCGCTCGCCCGTGCTTTCATCGCGGCTGTCGATCAGCCAACGATAGGCCTGCAGCAGCGCAGCCGGACCGAGATATTTGTCGCCATTCCACCAATAGCTTGGACAAGATGTCGAGCAAGAGGCGCACATAATGCACTCGTAAAGCCCGTCCAAATGCTCGCGATCAGCCTGAGATTGCTTCCATTCGTCCTGTGGTTCGGGCGTTGTCGTCTTCAGATAGGGCTGCACATAAGCGTGCTGCGCGTAAAAATTTGTGAGGTCCGGAACGA
The DNA here is from genome assembly GCA_039026555.1 of Pseudomonadota bacterium. Classification (GTDB taxonomy): domain Bacteria; phylum Pseudomonadota; class Alphaproteobacteria; order Caulobacterales; family Hyphomonadaceae; genus JBCCMB01. The sequence continues at coordinate 678 of JBCCMB010000016.1, read as the reverse complement.
GGTCCTTCACCACCGGCTGGTGCGGAAGCGGCGCGATGGTGATGGCGCCTACGCCAAACTCGTCATGCCCCTTGGTGCAGGCGATGGTGTTGCGTCCGCCGATCGACATCGCGCAGGAGCCGCAAACGCCTTCGCGGCAAGAGCGCCGGAATGACAAAGTCGGATCAATCTCGTTTTTGATGTGGATCAGAACATCCAACACCATGGGGCCGCATTTGTCCAAATCGACCTTGTAAGTGTCGTAGCTCGGATTCTCGCCCTTTTCGGGATCATAGCGGTAGATCTTGAAAGTTTTGAGTTTCTTCGCCCCCTCAGGCTTTGGCCAAGCCTTGCCCTTTTTGGGCTTAGAGTTCTTGGGAAGCGTGAGTTCGACCATGTCGCGTCTACCTGTAAGTCACTAATTCGCGCGCACTCTAGCGGCGTTTGTCAAAAAACATAGGCTCAAGTTGAACTTGGGCGACCATCAAACCGCATAAAGCATTGGGGCGCGTTGTCGCAGTACGCCGACCGCTACGTCAATTCGGTTTTTGAACGTGTTTTTATTGCGCTTCCCTCGGGGCGGGCTAGGTTTCCTTCAAAGAAGACCAAAATGCCGCACCTCGGACTTAGGGGCGAAACGACGGCGCTTGGAGAGATGTATGACAGACGCCGCCGCGACGCACACCGCCCCAAAGTCGT
>JBCCMB010000015.1:0-35708 GCA_039026555.1 Pseudomonadota bacterium | reverse complement strand
GTTTGGATGGTCTGATCCCATTGGCTGCCGGGCGCGATGCCGTGATCCCACCAAACGCTGAGGCCTTCGGCCCGCAACCCTTCCACGATACGCACCACACGGCCCGCATCTTCTTTCTTATAGGAGACAAATATGTCCGCCATGGCGTCCCTCGCTCACCATCAACCGTCCCCGAACGGCTGAACGCGACCATGCCAATAACCCGCGATAAGATAAAGGCGCAGTCCCAGCCTCGTATCGCCGCGCCACACGCGCCTTAGCGTAACGACTGCGCGAGCGCCAACGCCTGCGTCGTTTCGCGCACATCATGCACGCGCAGCATATCCGCCCCGGCGTCCGCCGCGAAAAGCGCCGCCGCGAGCGAGCCGCCCAATCGGTCTTTGGGGTCCGTCGCCGACGAGTCGATTTTTGCGATGAAGCTTTTGCGCGACGCCCCGAACAAAAGAGGTTTCCCGGTCTCTGCTTTAATACGCGATGTCGCCCGGATTAACGCCAGATTGTGCTCGAGCGTTTTGCCGAACCCAATGCCCGGATCGACCCAGATCTTGTCTGGCGACACGCCCGCAGCTTGCGCCAAACTGGCGCGTTCCGCCAGAAACGCGATCACCTCAGCGACGACATCGTCATAGTGCGGCGACGCCTGCATGGTGCGTGGCGCGCCCTGCATATGCATCAACACCACCGGCGTCCCCAACGCCGCCGCAATCGCCGGCCCGTCGGCGTCATAGCTGAGCGCGGAAACATCATTCCACGTAGACGCGCCCGCTGCGACCGCCGCGCGTGCGACACCGGGCTTCATCGTATCGACAGAGATGAGTGCGTCGGTTTCGCGCCGAAGCGCCTCGACAACAGGGACGACGCGCGAAATCTCCTCCGCCTCGCTCACAGGATCTGCGCCGGGACGGGTGGATTCGCCGCCAATATCCAAAACATCTGCGCCGTCTCGAACAAGGCGCAATGCATGATCGCGCGCCGCCTTGACGCTTGTAAGCTGTCCGCCGTCGGAAAAACTGTCCGGCGTGACATTGACGATACCCATGATCAAAGGCCGCCCAGTTTCCCGAGCGGCCTCTAATTCAACATTCAAATCCAAAGCCGTCCTCAAGCTCCGCTCGGCTCAGGCTCCGGTCCGCCGAAACCTTCATCAGGTTTAGGCTTCTTTTTCGCCTTCACCACCGGCACGGCAGAGGTCGGACCTGGGTCATCATCTTCGGGGCGCTCAGGCGGTTTGCCGTTAAGGAGGTCCGTGATTTCAGCGCCGGAGAGCGTTTCATACTCCAACAAGCCTTCCGACAAGATCTCCCAATCCTTTCGGCGCTCTTCAATAATCCGGCGCGCGTCGTCCATGCCGGTCTGCACCAAGCGGCGAACCTCTTCCTCGATCTTTTTAGACGTGTCCTCAGACACGTGAGAGGACCGCACCAATTGCTGGCCTAAGAAGACTTCGCCTTGATCATCGGCGTAGTCGACCGGACCGATCTCATCAGACAAGCCCCAGCTGGTGACCATGGCGCGCGCCAAACGGGTTGCTTGTTGAATGTCGGACGACGCACCGGCCGTCACATGATCATCCCCAAAGCGAACCTCTTCGGCCACGCGGCCGCCCATCATGATCGCCAAGCGGGACGTCATCTCAATTTTCGACATTGAGAGTTTGTCGCCCTCAGGCAGCTGCATCACCATGCCCAGGGCTCGGCCGCGCGGAATAATCGTCGCTTTATGGACCGGATCGGCCGCCGGCACGGACAAAGCCACAATCGCGTGCCCCGCCTCGTGATAGGCCGTCAGCTCTTTTTCCTTGTCCGACATGACCATGGATTTGCGTTCCGGGCCCATCATGACCTTGTCTTTAGCATCCTCAAACTCGCGCATGGCGACGATGCGTTTGCCGCGTCGCGCCGCCAGCAGCGCCGCTTCATTGACCAAATTCGCGAGATCCGCGCCGGAGAAGCCAGGCGTTCCGCGTGCAATTGTCTTGGCGTTAACGTCTTTGGCCATCGGGACGTTGCGCATATGGACTTTGAGGATCTTCTCGCGGCCCACAATGTCGGGATTGCCAACCACGACTTGGCGGTCGAAACGACCTGGGCGCAGAAGCGCCGGGTCCAAAACGTCCGGACGGTTGGTTGCCGCGATAAGAATGATGCCCTCATTCGCTTCAAAGCCATCCATCTCGACGAGCAATTGGTTCAATGTCTGCTCGCGCTCGTCATTGCCGCCGCCCAGGCCTGCGCCGCGCGACCGGCCGACCGCATCGATCTCGTCGATGAAGATGATGCACGGCGCGTTTTTCTTCGCCTGCTCGAACATGTCGCGGACGCGGGAGGCGCCGACACCAACGAACATTTCGACGAAATCCGATCCCGAGATCGTGAAGAAAGGCACGTTCGCTTCCCCGGCGACCGCACGCGCGATCAGGGTTTTACCCGTGCCGGGAGGTCCCACCAGCAGCGCGCCTTTCGGGATTTTGCCGCCCAAACGCTGGAATTTGCCAGGATCTTTCAGGAATTCGACGATCTCCTGAAGCTCTTCCTTGGCTTCGTCCACACCCGCGACATCGTCGAAGGTCACGCGGCCCTGGCGTTCCGTCAGCAAGCGCGCTTTGGATTTGCCAAAGCTCATCGCGCGGCCGCCGCCGCCCTGCATTTGCCGCATGAACAGCAACCAAACGCCGATGATCAGCAAGAAGGGCAGCGCATTGAGAATATAGCCCAATAGGCTCGGCCCACGCGCCATCGGTTCGATCGTCACTTGCACGCCGGCCTCGGTCAAACGCTCGGACAAGCCCGGATTGAAGGCTGGCTGGAAGGTGACGAACGGACCTTCGGCGTTTTCGCCCATAATCCGTTCGCCGCGCAGGGTGACGCTGCCGACAGCGCCCGCTTCGGCTTGGGACAGAAATTCAGAATAGGTCAATTCCGTTGCGCCGCGCGCGTTGGATTGACCTTGCATGACCGACATCAAAGCGATCAGGAGAAGAAGGACGACGCCCAAGAGCGCCAAATTACGCATGTTCATGCGCGAAACCTTTCCAGAGGCGAAAACACAAGTGCTGAACACAACATAGGGGACGTCAGCACCAAAAACGAGGTGCAAGCCGCGCGCCGCGCTTAAAAAGCTTGCAACGCTTAAGACTTAGTCTTGAACGAGATTATCTCGCCCGATCTGCGTGAGCAGGTCTGCGCGAGGGTCGGTCAGGAGAGACTCAATTCGGTCCCGGTGCAAAGCGCGGGCGAAGAACCCAGCATTGGCTGGCGTCTCCGCGGCTTGTAACCCGGCGACATGGCCAACGCCCTCAGCGACCAGAACCGGCAAGGTCCGCCGCATCCGATGCGCGACCTCGCCGCCACCAATAAGCGTCATGCCCGCCCGTTGCGCATCATCATAGCTCAACACCGACCTCGGTGTTTCGTTCGGCGATGAGGTGAGATGGAAACGACCATCCCAGACCTTCGCGTCGCCGGGATTGAGCGTCATGGCCGAGATTTCCGGTGCCGTCGGCGTCCGCGCCCCACCGCGAGGGGCGCGGACAATATCAAGGTCATCGCCCAGCCGCTCCAGCCATGCGCCGCCCAAAGTCGCCGAGCGGTCGCGCTCCAGACGCGCGATCAGCGCATCGACCGCAGTCAGCGGTGGCGGGACCGCCTCCCCAGAGACCGCCAAGAGCAGGTTTTGCAGCAGACGGAACCTCGTTTCCGGTAACACCTCGTCACATCGTGCAAGATCTAAGACAGCGCTTCCGTCGACGCGCCAATCCACCGCTGTTTGGGACAATTGGCGCAGCTGCGCCGTTCGCGCCGCGCGCAGATGCATAAGTCGATCCGCTGCTTTCAAAGCCGCGCATCGACCGGCGTCCGAAAGGACAGACGCCAGCTGACGCATTCTGACGCGCTCATAGCTCGCATCATCATTCGTTGGATCCTCAATCCAAGACATGCCGGACGACGACAAATATCGGCGCAGATCGGCGCGAGACACGCTGAGCAAAGGCCGGATGAGACGCAAATCGCGGCCTTCGGGCCAAATCGGAGACGCCGACACGGGCTGGGGCGCCGCCAATCCATACCAGCCCGACCCAGCGCGGGCGCGGATCAGCAGAGTTTCAATTCGATCATCCGCAGTATGACCCAATGCAAGATGAGATACGCCCGCGTCCGCCGCCCATGTCGCCAAGTAGCGATGCCGCGCCTCGCGCGCTGACGCCTGGCTGACGGCGCCCTCGGGCCGCCATTCCAAAATCGTGTGCGGAACGCCGAGTCGTCTAGCGAAGGCGCCGACTTGACGCGCTTCCTCCGCGGCCTCTGACCTCAGCCCGTGGTCGAGCGTGACAGCATAAACGCGGCTTCCGCGCAGTCGCGCCCAATCGGCGCACAGCGCCAGCAAGGCTGTCGAATCAGAGCCGCCCGACACGGCGACGCCGAAAGCGCGTTCGTCCGCCGGGACCACCAGTGCGTCTAGGATTTCGCCAACGCGCCGATTTAGTCCGAAAGTCGGGTCCGAATTATCTGCGTAAAAGGAATTCACGCTCGAAGGTTTCGAGCAGCTGGCGCCAAATGTCGAGCGTATCTTCAACGTTCGAGGCCGCGAGGCCGCCATCAAGATTTAAGTCCATTTGCAACCGGATCAGCCCCACGGCGAAGGTCGCACGCACATACCGCCAACGCGTGTTGAAGGCGTTGAGCTGTTCCAACGTCGCAGCGGCGGGTTGCGGCGCCTCGGCGAGAAATTGAACCGAGTTGCAAAAACTCCCCTCCTCGCACTCATAAAACTGGATGACATAATCTGTGGAAGAGACCCGGCCGTTGATGAGCGGATCGCCGACCGCGTCTGTCGTCAATTCCGCCTGATAGCCGAGCTCTGTCATAAAGCGAACGAGGCGTTCCGGATCGGACGCGTCGAACATGCCGCCGCGCACGCGTTCGGACGAGGCGACATTTACGGATTGCGCGGACGCTATTGGCTCGAGCAGCGCGCACATCGCGAAAAGCGCCGGGGCGAAGGCGCGGCTCAAACCCGGCCCCTCCTAGCTGCACTCGGCGCGAGAACGCTCAGTTGCGGCCAAGCTGCGAGTGACGGCTGACGCGTCGGGGTAGCGGGTCGGTAACTCGTCTAAAGCCGCGCACGCTTGTCCAGCTTCGCCGAGCAAACGCAGCGACCGCGCCAATTTCACCAAGCCGTCCGGCGCTTTCGGCGCATCGGGATAATCCGTCAGCAAGGCGACGTAGGCGGCGGCGGCTTCCGGATAGGCTTCTTGGACCAGCAAGCTTTCGCCCAGCCAATATTGAGCTTCGCCGGCATTCTCAAGATCACTATGGCGTTCCAGATAGGTGCTGAAGGCGGTCTCGGCGGACGGAAAGTCGCCCTTTAGCAAAAGACTGCGCGCCTGCTTGTACAATTCCGCCGGATCCTCAGCCAATTCGACGTCCGGTTGTTTCGACGCCAACTCGCCATCGTCGCTGCGCTCAGCGGCCAGCGCTTCGCGCGTCGCAGGATCTGTGGGCCCGACAAGCGATACAACAGCTGAGGCTGGATCATCAGCGGCGCCCGCCGCCTCATCTAGCGGTGCGTTCAAAATGCTCTCGAGCGCGGCGATCCGAGCTTCCAGCGTTTCGATAACAACTTCCAACGCCGCGCTGCGATCATCGGCTTCTTTAGCGGTTTTCCGCGCTTGGTTGAGCTCAAAGCCCATCGTCTCCAACCGGCCGGTCATTGAGCGTAATTCCGTGTCGAGCGTATCAACACGGATCTGCAAACGATCAATCACAGGATTGGGAGCCGTGTGGGCGGTGTAGGCGGATGTTTGGGCCTGAGCAGGCGCTGCAGCCGTCATAAGAAAGAGAGCGGACGCGACGGTCAAAACCGGAGCGGCGGCTCTTTGATGTCCACGCATAAATATCATTCTGCGCGTATAGCCCCGATCCGCGCCGAAATTGTGGCGACACGGATCGGGAACTGCACTCAATGACATAAGGGCGGACTTAGCCGGTGACAGCGCCGCTAACGATTTGCGTTTGCGCGTTGCGGTTTACGTTCCAAGCCGCTTCCGTGCTCGCAGGGTCCAAAGGACGCTCCTTGCCATAGGAAATCGTTTCGATGCGCGCTGGGTCGACGCCCAAGCTCACCAAATAATCCTTGACTGCAGACGCGCGGCGCGCGCCCAGAGCAAGGTTGTATTCACGCGTGCCGCGCTCATCGGCGTTACCGCCCACCAACACGGTTACGCCCGGGTATGCGCCGAGCCACGTCGCTTGACGCTGAAGCGCCGCGCGATCTTCAGCGTCGAGATTGTATTGATCGACTTCGAAGAAAACGCGATCCCCGGCATTGTCTGCGAAATCCTGTACCGAGCCAGGCAACGGACCTGAATAGACCGGCTCAGCCGGCGCCTCCACAACAGGCTCCGGCGCGGGCTCAGGTTCTGCGACCACGACTGGAGCCGGCTCTTCCGGCGGTGTAGAAGCGCAAGCCGAAATAAGGGCTGCGCTGGCGATTACGGCGATGCCGAGTTTGGAATCCATGAGTCTTCAACTCCCCTTCGTCACATGCTCCCTCGAAGCACGTATCGCGGCGCGACCAACTTTGCACAACGGCCACACGAGGCCGTCGTTCGACACACAGTCGATCGACCAATAAGCGCGACATTAAGCGTCGTTTTAACCATATCGCAACCAAGAACGGTCGCCCGTTACGCGAATTTCATGGAATCGACAGGAAAAATGGCGCCTAAATCACCTCAAAACGGGCGACCAAGCCGGATCCGACGCACTTCCAGGCGTCGTCATCAACTTTAAATTGCGCCCAGAAAGATCAACGCTCCACAATTGGGGCTGCGCTCCCGGCGCCCGTTCGCGGAAAAACGCGATGACCCGCCCATTAGGCGACCAGGTGGGCCCCTCGTCGAGATAAGCCTCGGTCAATAAACGCTCGCCCGTGCCGTCCGGTTTGATCACGCCGATGTAGAAGCGGCCGTTCGCCTGCTTGGTGAACGCGATGAGGTCCCCGCGCGGCGACCAAACCGGCGTGGAATAGCGCCCCTGACCGAAAGTGATTCGGCACGCGTCTGAGCTTCCGCCCGACGGACAGCTCATCGGCCGGCCGTCGGCGTTCATCACATAAAGCTGCGAAGACCCGCCCCGGTCGGAGTTAAACACGATGCGATCGCCCTCGGGCGCATAAGAGGGCGAGGTGTCGATCGCCTGCGACGTTGTCAGCCGCACTCGGTTCCGGCGCGCCAAATCCATAACGTAAATGTCGGAATTTCCGGCCTGTTCCATGCTCATCGCGACGGAGCGTCCATCCGGAGCAAACCGCGCGGCAAAGCTCATGCCCGGAAAATCGCCAATCACCTCCTGACGTCCGGTTTCGATGTCGAACAAGAAAACGCGGCGGCGCTCGATACGCGGATTGACGCGATCCGGCACCAGGGCCGTGTAGATAATAGTCTGAGACGACGGCGAAAAGCGCGGCGTCAGTACTTCGTAACGCCCATCTGTCAAGAATTCGGGATTGGCGCCGTCCTGATCCATAATCGCCAGGCGTCGCGTGCGATTCGTTTTGGGCCCGCTTTCGGCGATGAAGACGACGCGCGTGTCGAAATATCCGCCATCGCCTGTCAATTGCTCATAAACATCGTCTGCGATGATGTGGGCGATGCGCCGCCAGCTTTCCTGGCTGGGAACGGCGTATTCTTGCGAGAAGAGCTGGCGGCCGGCGAACACGTCGTAAAGCCGGAATTGCGCCACCAAACGGCCCGTTGGATCCAAATAGGTGCGCCCGACGACCAGCGCTTCTGCTTGAACGACCTTCCAATCGGCAAACCGCGGCAAAACCGAAATATCAAGATTACGTTCAATGAACGCGTCTTCCCCGATCAATCGAAATAAGCCGGAGCCGCCTAAATCAGACGCGATCACGCCGGCGATATCTGCGCCCACGGCGGTCGCTTCAGGCGTATCGCCGGCAAAAGCCGGCACGGCCACCGGCATGGGTTCGAATGTGCCGCGGGTAATGTCGCCTTCAATTTGCGCTTGTGCGGGCAGCACTGCGCCGCCGACAGCGCTGAGCGCAATGACGAGCGCCGCAAGACATCTTCTAAGCTGAATCATATCGGCTCTCCTCAAATTTTCATCGACCGCCCGATAGGCCGGTATCGCCCCTGAAGTTCAAAGTCACGGTCTTCCACGTTTCATAACCCTCAGCCGGCAATTGATCATAGGGGGCGCATTTACGTATCGCGCGATAAGCGCGTTGCACGAAAACGCGCATAGGCTGATCGCCCATAGGTTGAACGGGCGGCTGAATCAATTTCGGCGAGCCACTGATCGACCCGTCCGGTAGAAGATTAAAGCGAATCGTCGCCCGCAGCCTTTCCGCATTGGGCATATCGGACGGATCTCGCCAACAGCCCGTCGTTTCAATCTTCGAGACGATATAGGTGATCGCGTCGACCGTATTTCCGGTGCCCGCGCCGACGCCCGGCCGCACTTGAGATGCGTCGTCGGTCTTTTGAATATCCGCTGTCTTTTGCGGCCTTTTGCGCTCGGTCTTTTTCTTTTCGACGGTCTTCAAAATGCTGTCGAACTGATTCTCCAAGCGCTCTTGAGATTCTTCTTCAGGCTTAGGCTCGGGTTTGGGCGGCTCTTCAGGTTCCGGCTTTTCTTCAGGCTCGTCTTCAGGCTCGGGCTCCGGTTCTGGTGCGGGTTCTGGTTCTGGCTCGGGCGCCGCCTCAGGCAGCGATTCAGGCTCGACCTCTTCCGGATCCGGCAGCGCGGCTTCAGGCTCGTCTTCGATCGGCTCTTCGATCTCTTCGGTCGCTTCTTCCGGTTCAGGCTCAGGTTCGGCTGCCACGATGGCCGCGACATTCGTCATTGCGCCCACGGTCACCAATTCCACCGGCACGATGACGATTTCCTGGCTCTCGCGCGCCGCCGCTGGAATCACCACCAGCGTCCCAGCCGCCAGGGCCGAGTGAAGCGCAACCGATAAAGGCAGGCCAAGCCGCATGCGGGACTAGCCCTCCCCTTCCGGATTCGGAGGCTCGAGCGCAGGCCCGTTGGGATCAGTCACCAAAGCGACATTGGAAAACCCGGCGGTTTGGATCAAGGACAGCGCGCCCAAAACCGAGCCATAGGCCGCACCCTTGTCGCCGCGCACAAAAATCCGTTCCTCATATCCGTTCGCCGCGATGGCGACTAGGCGCGGACCTAATTCTTCCGGCGCAATCGCCTCTTTCTGGGTGCCGAGAAACAACTCGCCCTCGACCGAGACCGTTACCGACAGGGGTTGGCTGTCCGTCGACGGCAAGGGGTCGGCCTTGGTGCGCGGCAAGTCGACGGTGACGCCGGTCGCCAACAAGGGCGCGGTCACCATGAACACGATAAGCAGCACCAACATGACGTCCACAAACGGCGTTACATTGATTTCCGCCATCAAGCCGCGTCGTCGCCGACGTCCGCCGCCCGTGTTTCGCCCGCCGCCGCCGAGTGACATCGCCATGGGCTAGTCTTCCATTTTTTCGGTAATGCGGCGCGACAAACGCACCAGGAATTCTTCGGTGAAGGTTTCCATGCGTTCGGTGTATTTGCCGATGTCGCCCGAGAATTTGTTGTAAAAGATCACCGCCGGGATCGCCGCGGCCAATCCCAAAGCCGTGGCGAACAGAGCTTCCGCGATGCCGGGGGCGACGACCGCCAAATTGGTCTCCTTCGCCGCGGCGATCGAGCGGAAGGAATTCATAATCCCCCAGACCGTGCCGAAAAGGCCGATAAAGGGCGAGGCGGAACCGATAATAGCGAGCGTGCCTAGGCCGCTCTCCATACGGGTCGCCTCTCGCGATACGGCGACGCCCATCTGGCCGCGCGCACGCTCGACCAACGCACCAACCTGCACCGCGTCCGGCGATTTGATGCGGCGCGCATCGCGCCACTCTCGCGCGCCGGCGGCGAACACGCGCGCCATGGCGTCGGAGGCTTTGTCGCCGACCCGGTCGCCCATATCGTCCAAGGGCTGACCGGACCAAAAAGCGTTTTCAAACTGTTTGGCTTTTTTCTTGGCGCTTCCGACGCCCATCCATTTGTCGAGCGCAATCGCCCAGGACCAGACGGAGGCGAGCACCAGCATCAACATGACGACTTTGACGACAATGTCCGCTTCCAGGAACATGGCCATCAAGGAAAAGTCTTGGCCAGCGACTTCATTTAAAGCGACGGCTTCCATAGGGGCCTCTTTACGCGCAGGGAGAATTCAACGACCGGCGGGGAGGCCACCGGCGCGTGCTATGTAACGCACCCGTCTTGAGAGGCAAATTGGGCAAGATGAAGGACAGCGGCGCCAAACCGGCGCCAAAACTTAGGTTTGACAGCCTATTTAGGCGCCGTCGCGCCATTCAAACCCCGCCCAAACCGCCTTTTCTTCCGGTGATGGACGCTTGATCCGCCCATCAAGATAGATCGCCGTCGCCGTGACTTTTGCAGCGCAGATTAAATCTCCGTCACGCCAGACTTTCTGCGAGAAAAACAACCTCGGCCCTCGCGATCCGGTATGCCGGGTTCGAACAAGGAGCGCATCGTCAATACGGGCGGGCTTTTTGAATTCTAACTCCATCGCCGCGACCGCAAAGCCGGAAGGCGCCTCCCTGTTGGCCAAGTCCGCGTGATGAACGCCCGCGAGACGAAGGAAATCCGACCGTCCGCGTTCGAAAAATCTCAGATAGTTGGCGTGATACACGACGCCGGAAAAGTCCGTATCCTCATAATAGATACGGAAGGGAAGCACGTGCTCGCGACCGTCAAAATATCCGGCGGTGGGAAGGTTTGGATCTTGGGCCGGTGGCGCGGGGTTGGTCATGCGCCGGTTCTGGCGCACCACAGCGCGCGTATCAATGGGAGACGGCTGTCGCGTCGCAATTGACGGACGATAAGTTTCGCAAGCAAGACAGTCGACTAGTTAGACGCGCCAGCGTCCACATTCGGGGCGTCGCCCTCAAGGCTCGGCAAAGGCGTTGCGCCGTCATCCGGGAGCGGCGCAGACCCCAGACCGACCGGCATCGCCTCGTCCGCCTCGCCGGGAAGCTTAAAGTTGAACCCGCCATAGCTCTGCGCGGCCTCTTTCGCTTCCTCCGCTTCATCCGGGATCGCGAAGTTGAAGTTAGACGATCCCGATGTTCCACCTGCGTCCTGAGCGTACGCTGCGCTCGCCGCGAAACCTGCCAAAATCAGGGACAAAGCAATGTTTTTCATGAAACTATCATCTCCTTAAGCGCCGGATTTTGCAAGGCGCCGCTGCACCACATCCCACATGCGCGCGATAGGATCTTCGCCGCTCAGTCTTTTCACCGCCTGCGCGCCCGTCGGCGAGGTGACGTTCACCTCCGTCATTAAGCCGCCAATCACATCGATGCCGACGAACAGAAGTCCGCGGCGCTTCAATTCAGGACCGATACGCGCACAAATCTCGGCTTCCCGTTCGGTCAGCTCCGTACCTTCGGCTGCGCCGCCGACCACCATGTTGGACCGGATGGCGCCTTCTGGCGGGCGTCGATTGATGGCGCCGGCCGGCTCGCCGTCGACCAGCAGAATACGCTTATCGCCCTCCGTCACGGCCGGCAGGAAAGCCTGCGCGATAAAGGGCTCCGGGTCCCGCTCGCGGAACAAGTCCAGCATCGCATCAAAATTGCCGTCATCCGGTTTCACGCGCAGAACCGCAGCGCCTCCATGGCCATAAAGCGGCTTCAGCACGATATCGCCATGCCTGGCGCGAAACTCCGCAATCGTCGCGGGATCGCGACTGATCAGGGTTGGCGGTTGAAGATCGGGGAAGATCAGCGGAAACACTTTTTCCGGGCTGGAGCGCACCCAGGCCGGGTCGTTGACCACCAGCGTGTCCGGCGCGATCAGTTCCAGCAGATGCGCAGCAGTGAGGTAGCCCATATGAAAGGGCGGATCTTGGCGCATCAGAACCACATCGACATCTTCGCGAAGATCGAGCGTTTCCCAATCGCCAAATTCAACGTGGAAGGAGGCGTTGCGATCGACCCGCGATGGACGGGCGCGCGCGCGCACATATCCTTCATCATACCACAGCGTGTCGGGACCATAGGTCCAGATGCGCGCGCCGCGGGCTTGGGCCTCTTCGATCATCGCAAATGTGGTGTCGGCTTGCGGATTCACGCCTTCCAGCGGATCCATTTGAACGGCGATGCGTAGCGTCACTTAGCCGCGCTCCTCATTTTGGGCCGCGCCGCTAGCGCCGGTCGCTAACGTTGGGGGCCGCCCAGCAAATCTGAGTAGTCGCCGCCCTGTTGTGAAGAGGCGCCGTCGCCATATGGGTCCGCATAAGGATCAGAATACTCGTTTGAATAGCTCGGCGCAGGCGTTGGAGCCGGCGCTGTCGGCTGCGCAATCTGCACATTGACGGGTTCCGTGCGATGCCGATCACGCATTTTGACGTAGGAGACGACTTTTTCCACACCGGAAACTAGGCTGGCTTGCTCTGCGGCGGCGGCCAATTCGGATTCCGACCTTGCAAGCCCTAGCAAATAAACCACGCCGGCATGGGTTTCGACGTTAAAATTCACGCTCTTAACGCGCGCATCGCTGACAAGGCGCGAGCGCACGCGCGCAGTGATCCACTCATCCTTGACGCCGCCGCTGAAGCTCGGCTGGGCGGCGACCACAATTTCGTTTGCGATCTCATCAATCGCCGCAACCGTCCACGCCAAACGCTCTGCGGCCACGCGATCCTCGGGCGTCACCACCCGTCCGGATAGCAGAGCCAGACCGCCCGTGACCTCAACATCAACTTCGGAAAAGCGCGACGCGCCGGCGGCCAAAAGCCGGCTCTTGATTTGATTGGACGCCGAGGCTTCGTCAAAGCTCTGCCCAAGGGTTTTATCCTGAACAATGGCGCAGGCGCCCAAGGCGGTTAGGGCGAGACACAGAGCGGCTAGACGAGCAGACATGACACTCTCCTTAGTGCGGTCGCGTTAGGTTTGCACATGTTTCGTTAACCATCAGTTGCGGCGAATTCTGGGCGGTCGCGCCAAACGAGGCTTTGCGTCACCAGGCATCGGCATCAGGCCTCCAGGCGTCGCGAATGTGCGCCAAAGGCCGGACGCCCCGCGCGGCGATAAGATCGTAGCGCCAATCACAATCCGAAAGATCAGAGCGCCGCGCCGTCCAAACCGCCGCCGCCTGAGCGATCCGAGCCCAAGCTTTCGGCGTTACGGCCTGTAATGCGTCATCCAGCGTCGCACGCGCCTTTACTTCGACAAAGGCGAGCAATCGGCCTTTTTTCGCGATGACATCGACTTCGCCCACGGGCGTTCGCGCGCGCAGCGCCAGTATCTGATAGCCTTTTAGGACGAGCCATAGCGCAGCAACGCGTTCGGCTAAGCGTCCTTCGCGTTCGCGGCGGCGACGCGTTTGGGACGCGTCAGCGCGCTTCATCATCTTTCAGCGCGAGAATGCGCGCATAGACGTCGCGCTTCTTCGCCCCAAGCCTGTCCGCAATCTGCGCAGCCAATTGCTTCACCGGCGGCGGGTCCTCAGCGCTAAGCGCTGATAGGATCGCCGCGTCGATATCTTCGGGCGCTGCGTCCGCCAATGCCGGCGGCGGACCGATGAGCACAACGAGTTCACCCTTCGGCGCGCCTTCATTACCAATCTGCGTCAACAATTCCGGCAAAGGGGCGCGGACAAGCTCTTCAAACTTCTTCGTCAATTCCCGCGCCAGAACGGCCTCGCGCGCGCCAAACGCCGCCGCCATGTCGGCGAGGCTCGCGGCGAGCCGCGAAGGTCCTTCGAAAAACACCAAGCTAGCCGAAACGCCCGCCAGTTCGGCGAACAATGTCGCGCGGGCGCTTGATTTTGGCGGTGGAAAGCCGACAAATAAGAAGCGATCCGTCGGCAGGCCTGACGCCGCCAGCGCGGCAAGCTGGGCGGACGCGCCGGGAACAGGAATAATTCGCTCGCCGGACTGCGCGGCGTCCCGAACCAGCTTAAACCCGGGGTCGGACACCAAAGGCGTGCCCGCGTCCGAGATCAGCGCGATCTTCGCCCCCTCAGCGAGGCGGCCCAAGATCTTGGGCCGCACCTTCGCCCCGTTATGGTCATGATAGGCGTTTAAAGGCGTAGACAACCCGTAAGCGTCGAACAGTTTCCGGGCGATGCGCGTGTCTTCGGCGTAAACCATATCGACCGACGCCAACACGTCTAGCGCGCGCAAGGTGATGTCGCGAAGATTGCCGATCGGCGTCGAAACAATATAGAGGCCCGGATCGAGCGTAGGGTCTGGACGAAAAAGGCGCGCGGGCGCGCTGTCCGCGTCAACCGCATCCGCTTCTTGCAGGGCGTTGCGCACCCCCTTAGGGTCCGCTTGCCGGCCGCCAGAGGGGCTGAGATGAGAAAGGGTCGATGATGACATCTAAACCTGCCGCCCTGACCTGGTTCGGACCGAAACTGATTCTTGCATGCGCTCTTGGGATCGCAACACTCGCCGGTTGCGCCTCTGGGCCGACGCGTCCGACCACGCCCGTCTATAGCGGCAATGAACGCCCAGAGCCAACCCGGCCGCCCCGCCCGGACGCGCCCGATCCTCGGATCGACGAAGACGAGATCGGCGTCCGCGAACTCGCCGATATTGGCCCCGAAGGCTATACGCCGCCGCATATGGCGGCCGATGTAAGCTCTCAGGATCTCGTGCGCGTGGGTGTCTTGCTGCCGCTGACCAGTCCTAATGCAGGCGTACGTCGCGAAGCGGAAGGCTTGCTCGCCGCAATTGAGATGGCGCTGTTCGACAGCCGTATCGCAAACGCCGTTCTGCTGCCGAAAGACACGGCCGGCGATACCGAAACGACGCGCCAGGTGACGCAAATCGCATTGGCGGAAGGCGCCGACGTCATCCTCGGGCCCCTCTTCGCGGCGAATGTCCGGGCGGCGGCGGAGATCGCGCGCGAGGCGGAGACGCCGCTCATCTCCTTTTCCACCGACCGCACCGCAGCCGGCGACGGCGCCTATCTTTTGTCTGTCACGCCTGAAGAAGAGGTCGAGCGGATCGTCGATTGGGCGGCGTTGAAAGGCATTGAGCGTTTCGCCATGTTCGGCCCGCGTACGACGTACGGCCGTCGGGTGGACGCCGCCCTGCGCTATGAAGCCACTCGGCGCGGCGCGGCGGTCTTCGCCAGCGAGTTTTACGACGCCAACGACCCCTCCCCCGTCCTGCCCGCGCAAAACCTTGCTGCGATGGTGAACGCCGAAGCGGAACTCGCGCCGGGCAAAGTCGCGGTGCTGATCCCCGAACGCGGGGTGCGGCTGCGCGCCGTGGCGCCCTTGATGCCTTATTATGATGTCGATCTATCAATCGTGACGCTTTTGGGCACCGGACTTTGGAACGACCCTGAGGTTTGGCGCGAGCCGAGCTTGTTTGGCGGCGCGTTCGCGGCGCCTGATCCCGATGCAATCGCAAGCTTTGACGAAACCTATGCTGGAGAAATTGGGCAAGAAGCGCCGCGACTGGCCAGCCTGGGCTATGACGCGGCGGCCCTGGCGGTCGCGCTAGGAGAAGCGGACGCGTTGAGCCCCGAAGCGCTGGAGCGCGGCGACGGATTTGTCGGCGTAAATGGGCTTTTTCGCTTCAATCCGGACGGGGTGTCCGAGCACGGTTTGGCGGTGCTTCAAGTCTCAGAAACGGCCGGCGCAAGAATTGTCGACCGCGCGCGGACAAGCTTCGACGCAGACGGAAGCTAAAGTCAGTCAGATAGCAGTTGCGCGGCGATATGATCGGCCAACAACCGGCCCCGCGCGGTGAGCGCCAATCGATCCGGATCATCGACGAGATAACCTTCTGAGACGAAAGATGCGCGCGCCTGGGCGTTCAGCTTAGCGCCCAAGCTCTCAACATCCCGGTCGTGAACGCCGTCTGCGATGCGAAGCCCCATGATCAGTCGCTCTTCCGCAGTTTGTAAGAGCGAGAGCGGGTCCTCGTATTCCGATCCAACGCCCGTGCGCGATACCTGATCGATGTAAGTCTGCGGCCGGCGGGCGGCCTCCGTCGCCATCCGCCGCTCATCATAGGTCAGCCGCCCATGCGCGCCAGGGCCGAGGCCAAGCCAATCGCCGGACCGCCAATAGATGAGATTGTGACGCGCGCGAAAGGCCGGGTCGCGCGCATGATTTGAGATTTCATACGCCGGCATCCCAGCGGCGGCGGTGAGATCTTGGGTAATTTCGTAGAGGTCCGCGGCGCCGTCCTCTTCCATCGGCGACCAATTACCTCGTGCAACCGCCTTGTGAAATGCGGTTCCCTCCGCAATGGTTAGCTCGTAGAGGGAAAGATGGTCGGCGCCGAAATGGAGCGCCTCGGTCAGTTCGCGCGCCCAATCCTCCGCCGCTTGCCCGGGGAGAGCATAGATAAAGTCCAGTGACAGCGCGGCGTCCGAGCGTTTCGCGCCGTCGATGGCGCGTCGCGCGGTTGCCGCATCATGATTACGCCCGAGAAACTCTAGCGACGCGTCGCTCATCGACTGAACGCCAAGGGACAAACGGTTGACGCCAGCCGCCACGAAATCAGCGAAACCCTCCCAATCGTCGGGATTGGCCTCAAGTGAGATTTCCGCATCTGATGCGAGGCCCCAGGCCTGTTCTAGGGCGTTTAAAACGCGCTCTACACCTTTGGGCGGCGCAAGTGAGGGCGTACCGCCCCCGAAAAAGACGCTGTCGACGCGCCGGGGGCCGATTCGCGACCGCCAACCAGCAATATCCGCGATGATCCCGTCGATCATCGGTTCCGGATCATGCGATTTCGCGGCGTAGACGTTGAAGTCGCAATAAGGGCAGATCTTCGCGCACCAAGGCCAATGCACATAAACGCCAAACCCGCGCGTCGGCTCGAATTCCAGCGTCACAAAAGCGCCGCCGTCAGCTTCGTGAAAGCGTCCGCGCGGTGGCTAATCGTGTGCTTCAGCGCTGGATCCAACTCGCCGAACGTCATCTCATCTCCATCCCGAATGAAGATTGGATCATAGCCGAACCCTTTATCGCCGCGCGGCGGCCAAACGAGGCGACCATCGACACGTCCTTCAAACGCATGGCTGTGGCCATCCGGCCAAGCAACGCACAAGACACACACAAAATGTGCGGACCGATCGTCCGACCCGGTCTCGACCATCGCCGAATTCACTTTCTCCATTGCAGAGGCGAAATCCCGCTCCGGACCGCCCCAACGTGCCGAGAAAATGCCCGGATCGCCGTAAAGCGCATCCACCGCCAAACCGCTATCGTCCGCCAGCGCAGGCATGTTCGCCGCTTTGGCCGCTGCGAGCGCCTTCAGCGCAGCGTTCGCGGCGAATGTTGAGCCTGTTTCCTCCGGCTCCGGCAAATTCAGCTCGTCCGCCGATTGCGGCGTGAAGCCCAAAGGCGCCAGCAAATCCTTCAATTCGCGCACTTTGCCCTTGTTATGCGTCGCCGCCGCGATCGGACCCGGCGTCAGCTTACGAAAATCGGTCATATACAAATCCTCTTTGACTTCGCGGCACGTCGCCTGCATATTGTTTTTCGATATGACGTGCATCGCGCACACAAATTCAAGCGCCGCTCTCGCGCAGACGCCCCTTTCCGCCGCTCGGCGAACGGGTCTGAGCGCAGGTTTTGGCGTTGGGAACGGAGCGAAACGTATGGCGCTGCGCGCATTAGGCCGCGGATCCTTGTCCTCGGTGTTGAGCGTATTGGTCGATATTGCATGGATCGCCGCATGCACGGCGCTTGGGTTTATTTGGTTGCTGACACTGGTGTCCCTTATCGCAATCCTCGGCGGAGGCGAAGTCAATGCAGGCGTTCTGGCGCGTGTGTCCATCACAGAGCCGCAAACGCTGACCTTGTGGACGGTGATGGGCACCATCGCCTGTCTGGGCGTCATGTTTATCGCCTCGCTGCTGAAAGGCGTGTTCGCAACGCTGGTGGCGGGAGACCCCTTCGTGCCCGGGAATGCGCGCCGGTTACGCCGCATCGCGGGCGCTTTAGCGGTGTTGGAGCTTGCTCGGCATTTCTTAGCTTCAGCGGTCAATCTCATCCTTGTCGCGTTCGGCGAAAAAGTTGAAAGCCCGCTAGAGCCGATGTTGCATGTTAATTTCGTGGTTTGGGCTGCGGTGATGATTCTGGTCGTTCTCGCCCAGGTTTTCGATGAGGGCGCGCGCCTTCGCGAAGATCAAAAGATGACGATTTAGCGTTTAGGCGTAGGTTGATTAAATGGCGATTCGCGTAACGCTTGATCGAGTTCTTTTGGAAAGACGAATGTCGCTCACCGAATTGGGTGATCGCGTGGGCATTACGCTCGCAAATTTGTCGATCCTGAAAACCGGGAAAGCCAAAGCGATCCGCTTCTCGACGCTGGAGGCCCTGTGCCGGGAGCTGCAATGCCAGCCAGGCGACATCCTTATCTGGGACCCGGAATCCAGCGAAGATGAAGATGAGGATGAAAGCGAGACAAACGGCGCCGTCAGAACCGCAGCCGAATAGCGACTGACCTCTAGACGCGATCGAGCTTGATGTGAGGCTTAGGCGGGTAGTCGACGCGAATTTGATCACCCGCGCCGACCCGACCGCTCGCAAGCACAATACCCAT
The DNA here is from genome assembly GCA_039026555.1 of Pseudomonadota bacterium. GTDB lineage: Bacteria > Pseudomonadota > Alphaproteobacteria > Caulobacterales > Hyphomonadaceae > JBCCMB01. The sequence goes on along the minus strand of JBCCMB010000015.1, from coordinate 17,093 downwards.
AACCCCGGCCTTCCGTACGAGTTCGCCGCTCGGCGTTCTGTCCAGCACGGCGCTTAAGAGACCGGACTGATACTCATCCAATTGTCGACACGGATTGCGCAGACCGGTGATTTCAACGATCGCATCTGATCCCAACACAAGGCGAGCGCCGCGCGGTAACGCCAGCAAATCCACGCCGCGCGTCGTGATGTTCTCCCCCATCACGCCCGGACTCACATCAAACCCGCCCGCGCGAAGATCATGGTGCAATTCTTCGTGGATCAAATGCACCTGGCGCAGATTAGGCTGCGTTGGATCAACCGCGACTCTGGAACGATGCCTCACCGTCACGCCGGCATGCGCATCGCCCTCAACGCCCAAACCCTCGAGCAGAACGATGTCAGCGCAAACCGGTTTTGAAAAGGAATGATCGGCGCTTCTAGCAACAGCCGCGACAAGTCCGGCCATGAGGCGCGCGCCGCTAACGCGGCGACATCACCATAATCATTTGGCGGCCTTCCAGTTTAGGCTCTTGTTCGATCTTAGCGGTGTCGGAGAAATCCTCCTTCACTTTCGCCAACAGCTCCATGCCAAGATTTTGGTGCGCCATCTCGCGGCCGCGGAAGCGCAAAGTGACCTTCACCTTATCGCCCTCGTCGAAAAACCGACGCATGGCTTTGGCTTTCACCTGATAATCATGCGTATCGATGTTCGGACGCATTTTGATTTCTTTGAGATCAGCCGTCTTTTGTTTTTTCCGCGCGGCGGCTTTTTTCTTCTGTTCTTCGAAGCGCAGCTTACCGTAATCCAGGATTTTCACGACGGGCGGCACGGAGTTCGACGCCACTTCGACCAAGTCTAATCCGGCTTCGCGCGCCGCGTCTAGCGCAGCTTCCGTCGGCATCTCGCCTTGCTTTTCGCCATGCTCGTCAATTAGCAAAACACGGGGCGAAGAAATATCGCCATTAATGGGTGGGCCTTCTTTTTTTGGCGGCTGGGCCGCTTGTGGACGACGAGCTATGGGATGCCTCCTGGCGTTGCTGATTCCGACTTGCGAGCGGAGTATATGGCGAATGCGCCCTTTTGGCGCAAGTTATCCTATCGTCAGACTACGCCGCCGCGACAGGCAGTCTAACGCAAAATACAGGCTTAGAACACGCCCAGAGCCTTGGATGCGCGCCAAACATCATCAACGGAAACGTCTTCAAGGTTCGGCGCATGCACCACCACAATAGGTTGGGCGCCTTTCGGAGCGGCGCGGCCCAGGCGAGTTTCAGGGTTCCAAATCGTGTCGAGCTCAGCTTCCATCGCCGGCGTCCACTCTTGGGCGAAAAGGCAAACGCCGGGTCGACCGGCCGCCGCCGCCATATGCATCGGCCCAGTGTCGCCGCCGATGGAAAACAGGGCCTGCTCCGACAAAGCGGCGAGTTGGAACAAATCCGTGCGGGTCACAATGTTCTTGGCGCGCGGTTCATCGGTGACGATCCGATGTGCGACACGCCCTTCCGCAGCGGCGCCGACGACCACAGGCGTCACGCCCGCATCCGCAAGTCTTGTCGCAAGCTGCGCGAACCGCTCCTCCGGCCAGCGTTTTTCGGGATGCTCCGGCGAAGAGCCAGGAATCATCAGCATGAAACGCTCGGGCAGGCCGAAAAAAGCCGGCTGCAAACGAGGCGGATTGTTAAAGGCGTCTTTGACCCAAGACAATTCCGGCAAAGGCCCGGCGCCACGCGGCCAGCCTTGCGTATCGCCCACGCCATGCGGCCCTAAGCCGGCGCATTCCAATTGCTCCGCCAAACGATCGAAATTGTGCATGGCGGCGCGGTTCGGGTTGTCATGTCGGTGAGACGCGCCCTTTGCGGCGCCGGACCAAAGCGGCCGAGGACGGATCGACCCGTAATAGCGCTCTGTCCGCCCATTATTCTGGAAGTCATAGACCATATCGTAACGCGCGGCCTTAACGCGCTTGATCATCGCCGATTGGGCTTTGACCTCCTTTTGACGGCCATCGTCTTCCACCACGTCAAAATAGGGGCAGGCGCGTGCAAATTCCGCAAAAGGCGGCGTCGTCAACAGCGTGATACGCGCGGAGGGATGTGTTTCGCGTACGATGCGCATCGCCCCCAAGGCTTGCACGAAATCGCCTAACGCACCGAGCTTTATGACGAGCACGCGCTTCAGCGTGTCGCCGGGATTGGCCCGCGCGGCGGTCGGCTTGTCCAAGGTCATGGCGGTCGCGTTCATGCGTCAGGCCCGATCGATCAGCAAAGACTCGTACACGTTTAAGGTCGCCGCTTGAAGGCCGGTCTTGGAAAAGCGTGCGCGGACGTGTTTAGCGCCCGCTGCGCCCATCTTGCGACGCCCCTCAATCCCCATTTCGATCACGTCCGACATGGCTTGCGCAAGACCTGTCGTGTCGCCAGGACGAACACGCAGCCCGGTCTCGCCCTGAAGCACAATTTCTCGCTGTCCGCCATGGTCCGATACGATCACCGGCTTGCCCATAGCGCTCGCCTCCGCAGCCACGCGACCAAAGGCTTCCGGCTCCCTTGAGGGCGCCATAACAACATCTGCGAATTGATAAGCCGCCGGCATGTCGCGGCAATGCCCGCGCACCGTGACCCGATGATTGAGCCCCAAATCCTGTACGCGTGCAGCCAGATCCGATAGATATCCGGTGCGCCCCTGATGATCGCCCACCAGCAACAAACGCCATCCATTCGTATGTTTTCGCATCAGCTGGCCGGCGGCCTCCGCCGCATCCATCTGACCTTTCCACGCGGTCAGCCGACCCGGCAAGATCAGGGTCACGCCGTCAAATGCGTCCCAATCGCGCGTGAGGCGCGCAAGGCGTTCTTCCGTCACAGCGTCGGGGTGAAACGCGTCTAAATCGACGCCGCGGGGGATCACCTTCAACCGGTCCGCCGCGAACGCATGCGCGCCGCGCACATGATCGGCGGTGAAATTCGAATTGGCGATCACGACATCGCCGCGCGCCATGACGGAGTTATAGAACCGTTTCAAGGGACCGCGCGCACCGTAAACGCCGTGGTAGGTCGTCACGAAGGGCGTCTTTCGTCGCCGCGCCGCCCACAAGGCGCTCCAGGCGGGTGCACGTGAGCGGGCATGTACCAGCGAGATGGTCTCAGAGCGAATGAGCTTCGCCAGCCAGCCGGCGTTGGCGCGGATCGTGGCTGGATTTTTCGACGAGATAGAGGCGCGGCGGAGAAGTTCGCCACCCGCCGCCGAAAGATCTTCCTCAAGGCGCCCGCCCGCGCTCACCACCAGCGGGCGCGCGCCAGCGTCGCGGAGCGCCTCGCACACTTCGATCGTGGTGCGTTCCGCGCCGCCGGCGTCCAAATCGGGGATCACTTGTAATATCGTCGCCTGATCGAGCGACGTATTCTTACCCAACGCCAATTATCCTCGCGAACAGCTCAAAACGCTTTCAATCCTTCCCTCAGCACGCCCTTATAGAATAAGGAGAGGATCACGCCCATGCCCTTGGATCAAACAGAGTTTTTGCATCGCGACGATAATTCCCGGCTGGCCTATCGACGGACCAGGGCTCGGGACGGCCGCACAGGCGTCGTTTGGCTGGGAGGTTTCAAATCCGATATGGCGGGGGGCAAAGCGACCTCGCTGCATTCGGCGACGGCCGACGCTGGTCGTGGATTTTTGCGGTTCGACTATTTCGGCCATGGCGAAAGCGACGGCGATTTCGCCGACGGCACGGTCACGCGGTGGCGCGCGGACGCCTTGGCGGCGATCGACACTTTGACCGATGGTCCGATCGTTTTGGTCGGCTCGTCCATGGGCGGCTGGATGGCGTTATTGTCCGCCCTCGCCCGGCCGGATCGCGTAAAAGGGCTGGTGCTGATCGCGCCGGCGGCGGATTTTACTGAAAAGCTTATGTGGGAGACTTTCGACGTCTCCATTCGTCAGGAGATCCTGCAAACGGGCCGATGGATGCGGCCGTCCGCCTATGATGACGGCCCCTACCCTATCACCCGCGAACTGATCGAGGATGGGCGTAATTGGCGGGTGACCGATAAGCCGATGCCCTTGCCGATCCCAATCCGTATCCTTCAGGGCGGGCGCGATGAAGACGTGCCTTGGCGCTACGCCGCAGAGCTTATCACCCAAATCGACGGAGACGACATCATCTTCACGCTCATCAAGGACGGCGATCATCGTTTGTCGCGGGACGAAGACATTGCGCGGCTAATCACGACTGTGGGCGATTTGACGGATCAGATCGACGCATCTTTCTGAAGAACGGCAGGAAGGCCTTGATGATAGGTTTTGTAGATCGGCGACCATCCCAATTCTGCTTTCAAACGCGCATTCGACACCCGTTTGCACTCCGAATAAAAGCGCTGGGCGGCGACCGGCAAATTTGCGTCTTCAAACGCAATTTCGGGCGGCGGCGTAACGCCCAATAGGTCGGCGGCGTGGGCGATTACGTCTTGAGGCGGGCCTGGCGCGTCATCTGCGACATTGTAAATCCGTCCCCGATTGGGGTTTGCGATCGATCGCGCCAGAGCATCTGCAATATCGTCCACATGCGCACGCGAAAACACTTGCCCCGGTTTGACGATGCGCCGTGCGCGGCCCGCGCGCAATCGGTCGAACGCGGAGCGTCCCGGTCCGTAAATACCGGGCAGGCGGAAGACATGCGCGCCAACCTCTAGCCATTGTTTTTCCGCAATGGCGCGGCGCTTGGCTTCCACGCTTAGAGGCGCAATCGGCGTCTCTTCAAACGCCCAGCCGCCGCCAAGATCCCCATAAACGCCTGTCGACGACAAAAACCCGATCCAAGACGCCTCCGAAGCACGGGCGCCAAGTGCGCGAAACACGGGGCAGCCCTCATCATCGGGTGGGATAGAGATCAACCAAGCGCCGCTTAAATCCTCGGCGGACCAAGCATGGCTCGGAAAGAGGACGCCCCGCGCGCCGGACGCCTCTAACTCCGCCGCCCCGCTTATAGTACGCCGCGTACCTAAAACGGAAACGCCCGTCATATCGGGGTGCGCGGCTAAGCTTCGGGCTGTATAGCCATGCCCGAAGGAAATCATGTGCTTTACAATCATGTCATTTGTCCAAGCAGGCTTCGCGGCGTAAGGCTGATTTAGGGCCTTCAAGGAAATGCACATGTTTGTCGCTCTTATCCAGTCCGTATCGTTCTATCTGCTCGTGGCGGCGGACGCTGCAACGGATATTGCGCGCGAAGACACGGCGCGGCTGGAAGCTTGCCTCGAAAAAGTCGAAACAAGCCCGGCGGATGCGTATGAGGATGGACTGACCTGGCTGTCGGAGGGAAGCCGGCCCGAAGCGCGGCATTGCACCGCGCTCGCCTTGTTGGCGCTCGGCCATGCGGACGAAGCGGCGGCGCGGCTGGAGGCGTTGGCCAACGCGCCGGACGCCGGCGGGATTGAAGAGCGCGCCATCTACTTGTCCAAGGCCGGCAACGCCTGGCTGCTGGCCCGGCGTCCGGAAGCCGCGAAGGTGACGCTGACCAACGCTCTAAAACTAAATCCGAACGACGCCGATCTCCTTATGGACAGGGCCCGGGCAAACCTGCTGCTGGGCAATTGGGCGGCGGGCGAAACCGATCTCAACGCCGCTTTGGGTCAGTATCCCAGCGACGTCGACGCGCTGAAACTGCGCGCGCAGGCGCGGCTAAATGGCGGTGATCGGCAGGGCGCTTCCGACGACGTCAATTTGGCGTTGGGGCTCGCCCCGGATGATCTCGATTTACTGGTGTTGCGCGGCGAGGTGCGTGAGGCGCAAAGATTGGCCGGCGAGCGCTAACTTACCCACTCGGCGCGAACATCTTCATCCGCCTCTACCGCCAATGCGCCCTCACACAATTCGGCCAAGCGATCTGGGCGCAATTGCTTCAACGCCCAAACCGCCGCGCCGCGCACGAGAGGAGATGGATCGGTAAGCTGCGCCTCGGCGCTTTGCGCCAATCCCGGCGCGCCCGAGTTTCCAATGGCGATGAGGACATTGCGGACAAAACGGTCTCTTCCGATGCGCTTGATCGGCGAGCCGGCAAATACTTCGCGAAACGCAGCGTCATCCAAAACGACGAGCTCCGCTAAGGGCGGCGACACCAATTCCGGGCGGTGAAACAAAGCTGCTTCCCGCCCGCGCTCTGCAAACTTGTTCCACGGGCATACCGCTAAGCAATCATCGCAGCCATAGATGCGATTGCCGATACCTGTTCGTAACTCCTGAGGGATCGGGCCCTTATGCTCGATCGTCAGATAGGAGATGCAACGCCGTGCATCTAATTGATAAGGCGCGGGAAAGGCGTCCGTTGGGCAGATCTCAAGACAGGCGCTGCAAGATCCGCAATGATCTATGTCGGCGTCGTCCGCGGGTAATTCCGCCGCGGTCAGCATCACGCCTAGAAACAGCCAGGAGCCCTTTTCCCGGCTGACCAAATTCGTGTGCTTGCCCTGCCATCCGACGCCTGCGCGTTCCGCGAGCGGTTTTTCCATCAAGGGCGCGGTGTCGACAAAGACTTTGACCTCTTCACCCGTCGTCTCGGCAAAGCTCCGCGCCAGGCGCTTCAAGCGTTTTTTGAGGATGTCGTGATAATCAGCGCCGCGCGCATAGACGGAAATCACTCCTGTCTCGCGATGCTCCAGCGCCTGCAGGGGATCGCTTGGCGGGCCGTAATTCAGGGCGACGACAATAGCGGAACGGGCGTCCGCCCACATCGCCGTCGGGTGCGAGCGGCGCGTTAATGTCTGCGCCATCCACGCCATGTCGCCGTGGCGGCCCTTGTCGACATACTCCTTGAGCCGAGCCGACGCCTCCCAAGGCGCGCGAGCGTCCGTTATCATGGCTGCGTCAAAGCCAAGATCCGCGGCCTCGCGCTTCAACCATTTAGCGCGGGCCTCAGCGTCTAAAAGCACCTTAGTCGTCATGGCGCGACCCTAGCGCCGCAGCGGGCTTCCACAAACCGGCGATTCCCGGGATACAGTTTGGCGACATAGGAAACAGCGGAAATCTTCCATGGCGTTCGGCGTGATGTTCCATCATTTCTACGATCAGACGCATCCAAAGGGCCAAGGCGCCATTTCGGCCGACGATCTTGAGCGCTTGATCGCAAAGATCGGCCGCGACGCTATCTTGCCGGCGCAAGATTGGGCCGAGCGCGCGCGGGCGAATATGTTGGAGCCGAGCGACATTTGCCTTACTTTCGACGATGCCTTGCTCTGCCAATACGATGTCGCGCGCCCCGTTTTGGAAGCTTATGGCCTGACCGCATTTTGGTTCGTCTATTCGTCTGTCTTTGAAGGCAATCAGGAGCCTTTGGAGCTATATCGCTATTTCCGGACGACCCGGTACGAAACCGTCGACGCGTTTTATGGTGATTTTTTCAAACGCACGGTCGCCGAAGCGTCGGAAGCTTTCGCAGAAGCGGCCGCAAGCTTTAACGCCGACACCTATTTAGCCGAATTCGCCTTCTATACGCGCGAGGATCGGTTTTTCCGCTATTTGCGAGACGATGTTTTGGGCCCAGACCGCTACCACGCCATCATGCGAGGACTGATGGAGGATGCAGGTTTCGACTTGGCGGAGGCGGCGCAGGCCCTCTGGATGACCGACGCGCACTTATCGCAACTTCACAGCGATGGCCACGTCATAGGCCTTCACTCCTACAGCCATCCCACGCGCCTGGCGGAATTGTCCAAGGATGGCCAAAGCGAAGAGTATCGCCGAAACTTCAAGCACTTAGCGCAGATCCTCGGCGAAGCGCCGAAGACCATGTCGCATCCTTGCAATTCCTATAATTCGGACACATTGGACCTTCTTCAAGAGATGGGCGTCACGCTCGGCTTTCGCTCCAATATGGCGGAATGCGCCGATCGGTCGCCGCTTGAGTTTCCGCGCGAGGATCATGCGACCCTCATCGCCAATTCAGCGGGGACGCAGGCGTGAAAATCGCCGTCTTTACGGGAAACCAGCCACGTCACACTGCTTTGATCGCGGGACTTGCCGATATCGCAGACGAAGTCTTCGCCGTGCAGGAATGCGCCACGCTGTTTCCCGGCCAAGTCGAGGATTTTTTCAAGAAATCCGAAGTGATGCAGACCTATTTCTCATACGTCACGGCGTCGGAGGCGGAAGTGTTCGGCGCGGCGCGGTTTTCGCCCAGCAATGTGCGCAGCCTCTCTATGAAAGTCGGCGATGTCAGCCGCGTACCGCTAGAGACCTTGGCGCCGGCGCTGGACGCGGATGTCTTCGTGGTGTTTGGGGCGAGCTACATCAAGGGCGACCTTATCGACCGCTTAATCGAGAAGCGCGCCATCAATATCCATATGGGCGTCTCACCCTATTATCGCGGATCATCGTGTAATTTCTGGGCGCTCTATGACGGAAATCCGGATCTGGTCGGCGCGACCATCCACATGCTGTCGAAGGGTTTGGACAGCGGTCCCATGCTGTTCCACGCCCTTCCCCGCCCCGAGCCGACCGCGCCGTTCACTTTAGGCATGCGCGCGGTTAAAGCGGCGCACACTGCGCTGATCGACGCCATAGCTTCCGGCGAGTTATTCACCCTTCAGGGCGAGGTTCAAGACAAATCGCTAGAAATCCGATACACGCGCAACCGCGATTTCGACGATGACGTGGCGGCTGAATATCTCGCGCGCGGCCTAACGGCGGCAACGGTCGGCCAAATGCTCGCCGACCGGCCAGAGCGAAAGCTCTTATCGCCGCGCTACGTTTAAGGGCGATAGGCGGGATCAGCTTTCGCGAATCGTCTCGCCAAAAAAATCGCCGCCGTGCGGCTCAGCGACGCCTATTGGGTCGGGGTGGATGAGCACATCCGCGCCAGGAAACTCAGCCAAAATTCGCGTTTCGCACGCCACCATCACTTGATGAGCTTCCGCCAAGGACATTGTGGGCGGCAGATCCAGATGAAACTGGATATGGATGATCGGTCCGGCGGCGCGTGTACGCAATTGATGAACGCTCACACGCGGATCGGCGGCTTCCGCCAAGGCGACAATCCTTTCGCGCGCGTCCGCCGGCAATTCCCGGTCCATCAATTGGTTCGTCGCTCCACGCGCAACTTCCAGGGCGCTCCACGCCAACCATAGCGCAACACCCAGACCGATCAGCGGGTCAGCTAAAGGCCATCCCAAAAACGCCGATGCGGCGACACCGAGTATAACTGCTAAATTGGCGCCAAGATCCGCCGCGTAATGCGCCCGATCGCCAGATGTCGCGACGGATCCGGTGGCGTTCACCGCCCGCGACTGAGCGACGAGCAAAGCCAGAGTGAGTCCAATTGAGATCACCATCACCGCAATGGCCAATCCGCCTTGCTGGATCGGTTGCGGGTTTTGAAAACGATCGAAGGCTTCAATGGCGACAAAGGTCGCAGAGGCGCCCACCAAAAGCGCTTGAAACAATCCTGCAAAACTCTCCGCCTTGCCATGGCCGTATCGGTGTTCCGGGTCCGGCGGCGCGGCGGCGTAGGTCACGGCCCAGAGGGTGAACAAGGACGCCGCCAGATCCAATCCTGAATCCGCAAGCGAGGCCAACATCGCCACCGACCCGGAGACAAACCAAGCCCAAGCTTTGATCGCGATCAGCACGCCCGCCATCGCCACCGCCAATCCAGCCGTGCGCTGCGTAATGCGCGCCGCGTCCGGCGGGGCCAGCCGTCCAATCGGCCCGGGTCCTGAGGCTGCTTCGTGAGCCATTTATGCGCCTTGTCCGTTCAATCTGTCAGACATCGCATATAGGTTTAGCTGAAAGAGATTTCCAATTTATCTATAAGTATCAATGCTGTAATTGAAAAGCACTTGCATACTCAACCTAGGCCGCATCTTCCAGCGGCGCGTCCAATCGATCCGCGATCTCATAGGGCACCACCTGCCGGAAATGCTTCAGCTCTAAAGTCCAGTTCTCGAGAATTGATTTCGCGATGATGGAGCCCGTCCGCGCATGGTGTTCCTCTATCAAGGATTTCAGCACCTCTTCCCAATGGCTGGAGGCGATATCTCGCCAGAAAATACTCTCCGGGTTCGCGCGTTTCGCAAACGTATTGTTGACGTCGTAGATAAAGGCCATGCCGCCCGTCATGCCGGCGCCGAAATTGTCGCCGACCTCGCCAAGGATCGCGATGCGGCCGCCGGTCATGTACTCGCAACCGTTAGAGCCGCAGCCTTCAATCACCGCCGTCGCGCCCGAATTGCGGACCGCAAAACGCTCCGCCGCCTGGCCCGCCGCGAACAATTTGCCCGACGTCGCGCCGTAGAGCACCGTATTGCCGATAATCGTGTTCTGGTGCGCGGGATACTTCGCCAAGGAGGGCGGCCGCAAAATGATGGTCGCGCCGGATAAACCCTTGCCGACATAATCATTTGCATCGCCGATAACGTCCAGCGTGATGCCCTTGACGCCAAACGCGCCGAGCGACTGGCCGGCGGACCCGTCCAGCGTCACCCAAAGACGGCCTTCAGGCAGCGCATCCATGCCGAATTTGTTGACTACGACGGATGAGGCGCGCGTGCCGATGGCGCGTTGGACGTTTCGCACGCGATAATCCAATTGCATCTTCTCGCCACGCTCGAAGAAGGGCGCCGCGTCGCGCAGGATCTCATCATCCAACGTGTCCGGCACGACGTTGCGAAGCGCCGGCTTGTATACGACGCGCTGCTCGGCGTCCGCACGCACCAGAATCGGGTTCAAATCCAAATCGTCCAAGAAGGACGATCCGCGAGACACCTGCGCCAAAAGGTCGGTCCGTCCGATGACTTGATCCAAACTCGTAAAGCCGAGTTCCGCTAATGTGAGGCGCACATCTTCGGCGAGGAAGGTCATTAGATTGACGACTTTCTCCGCATTACCTGTGAAACGATCGCGCAGCGCGTCATCCTGCGTACATACACCGACGGGACACGTATTAGAGTGGCATTGGCGCACCATGATACACCCCATCGCCACCAAGGACGCGGTGCCGATGCCGTATTCTTCAGCGCCAAGCATGGCGGCGATCACAATGTCGCGGCCAGTGCGCAATCCGCCATCCGTCCGCAGCGTGACCTGATCGCGCAGATTGTTCAGCGTCAGAACTTGGTGGGCTTCGGCTAAGCCGATCTCCCACGGCAGACCGGCGTATTTGATCGAGGTCTGCGGACTTGCGCCCGTACCGCCATTGTGGCCTGCGATCAAAATCACGTCCGCCTTCGCCTTGGCGACGCCGGCGGCGATGGTGCCGACGCCGGAGCGCGACACCAGTTTCACGCAAACGCGCGCGATCGGGTTGATCTGTTTCAGATCGTAGATGAGTTGCGCCAGATCCTCGATCGAATAGATGTCATGGTGGGGCGGCGGCGAGATGAGCATGACGCCCGGCGTGGAGTAGCGGTTATTCGCGATAAACTCCGTCACCTTAAAGCCGGGTAGCTGGCCGCCCTCTCCGGGCTTGGCGCCTTGCGCGACCTTAATCTCGATCTCGCGGCATTGATTGAGGTATTCCGCCGTGACGCCGAACCGCCCGGACGCCACTTGTTTCACGGCGGAATTTTCGTTGTCGCCATTGGGACGCGGCTTGTAGCGCTCACGCACCTCGCCGCCCTCGCCGGATACGGATTTCGCGCCAATGCGGTTCATCGCGATGTTGAGCGTCCCGTGCGCTTCCGGGCTTAGCGCGCCTAAAGACATGCCAGGCGTCACGAAACGCTTGCGGATTTCGTTGACGGACTGAACGTCTTCCGGTTCCGCCGATCGTTCGGGCGGTCTGAAATCCAGCAAATCGCGGATTTGCACCGGTTTGGAATTGCGCAGGCCGTCGGCGAATTTGCGATACGCGGCGTAGGATCCGGTGTCGCAGGCCGCCTGCAGGGAATGGATTAAATTGCCCGGCAGCGCGTGCTGCTCGCCGGACGCGCGCAATTTGTAAAAGCCGCCGACGGGTAAGGATGTAACCTGTGTATCCCACGCCTTGTCATGCAGCTCCGTCGCCTTGCGCTCGAGGCCGGCCAGTCCGATGCCGGAAATGCGGCTGGTGAGACCTGGGAAATAATCGTCGACAAGCGCGCGCGATAGGCCAAGCGCCTCAAAGTTATAACCGCCGCGATAAGACGAGATCACCGAAATTCCCATTTTCGACAGGATTTTCAGTAAGCCGCCTTCGATCGATTTTTTGTAGCGTCCTACGGCGTCCGGGAGCGGCATATCGTCAAACAAGCCCCGCGCATGCCGATCGGCGATCGCTTCTTGGGCCATGTAAGCGTTAACGCAGGTGGCGCCCACGCCGACCAAAACCGCAAAGTAATGCGTGTCGAGACATTCGGCCGCCCGCACGGTCAGCGAGCAGAAGGTCCGCAGTCCGTGCTTCACCAAATGCGAGTGAACCGCGCCCGCCGCCAAAATCATCGGGATCGCCGCGTGGTCGGCGTCTTGGGTCTCGTCCGTGAGAACAATGTGCTCGCGGCCGGAGGACACCGCCAATTCCGCCTCAGTCCGGATGCGCTCGATCGCGGCTTTGAGGGCTTCGCCGTCAGGCAGGTCGGCGTTCGCTTCAAACGTACAATCGATAATTGTGACGGTGTCGCCCATAATCTTCAGCATGCGCTCATACATGCCGGTGGTGAGCACGGGGCTTTCCAGCGTGAACACATCCGTCTGCGCTTCATCCTCGGCCAGAATATTGCCGAGGTTTTTGAACCGTGTGCGAAGGCTCATCACTTGCTGTTCACGCAAACTGTCGATGGGCGGGTTGGTCACCTGCGCGAAATTTTGACGGAAATAATGCGACAAGGGGCGGTAATGGTCCGACAGCACGGCCAGCGGACTGTCATCGCCCATGGACCCGATCGCTTCTTTGGCGTCCTCCACCATCGGCGCGAGGATCAATTCCATATCTTCCATGGTGAAGCCCGACGCGACTTGGCGCTTCAACATCTCCGCGCGTTCATACAAGCGCGGCTCCGCGCCTGGACCGATTTCGCCGTCGAGTTCGCGAATATTGGACAGCCATTCTTCATAAGGGTGCTGTTTTGCCAGCGCGTCGATGACCTCGTCGTGCTCGTAAAAACGCCCCTCTTCAATGTTGACCGCAATCATGCCGCCCGGACCCACGCGGCCTTTGCGTATAATGGTTTCGCTGTCCAGCGGACACATGCCGGCTTCCGATCCAACCGCAAGAACACCGTCTTCGGTCAGAGCGTAACGCATGGGGCGCAAGCCGTTCCGGTCCATGCCGGCGACGGCCCAGCGCCCGTCGAACGCGGCGACGGCTGCTGGGCCGTCCCATGGCTCCATCACCGCATTCGCATAAGCGTATAGCGCCGAATGACGCGGGGGCATGACATCATCCCGCTTCGACCACGCTTCCGGGATCAACAGCGTTTTCGCCATGGTCGCCTTTCGACCCGCGCGGACGAGGAGTTCAAACACGCTGTCCAAAGCCGCAGAATCCGACGCGCCTTGCGCGATCACTGGCTTGAGGTCGTCGCCATACTCGCCGAATTTGTCGGACACCATGCGGATTTCATGGCTCTTCATCCAATTGGCGTTGCCGTTGACCGTATTGATCTCGCCATTGTGGGCCAGCATGCGGAAAGGCTGCGCCAACCACCATTGCGGGAAAGTATTCGTGGAGTAGCGCTGGTGATAGATCGCCACCGCGGAGACGAAGCGTTCATCTCGTAAATCGGTATAGAAGGAATCAATATCCTCGGCGAGGAACATGCCTTTATAGATCAGCGTCCGCGACGAAAAGGAACAGATGTAGAAGGCGGGAATATTGGCTTCGCGCACGCGCCGCTCAATGCGGCGACGGCAAATGTAAAGCTCGCGCTCCAACTCCACCGGATCGCGACCGCGCGTGTCGGTAAATAGGATTTGCTCAATCTCAGGGCGCGTCGCATTCGCTTTGACGCCGATCACCGAGGTGTCGACCGGCGGCTGGCGCCAGCCATAGATGTAGAAGCCGAAGCGGACGACTTCCGTCTCCACAATTGTGCGCGCCACTTCCTGGGCGGACAAATCCGTGCGCGGCAAGAAGATTTGGCCGACACACACATCAGCATCGCTCGGCTGGTGTCCAGTATCGTAGATCTGCGCCCGGAAAAACTCTTGCGGAACATCGACGCGAATGCCGGCGCCGTCGCCGGTTTTTCCATCCGCATCCACAGCGCCGCGATGCCAAACATTCTTCAGCGCTTTGATGCCTTTTTCCACGATGTGCCGCTTTGGCGCGCCGTCGATCTGAACCACGAGACCGACGCCGCAGGCGTCATGCTCATCGGCGGGATTATAGGCGTGCGCGTCGATCAAACGATCGCGTTTGGCGAGATAATCGGTTTTGTAATCGGTCATAGTATTTGCAGACTTTCCGTGCGCGGCCCTAGGCGCGCGATAGATCCATCAGGCGTTGTTGGAGGCTTCAAAACTGGCGATGACTTCCGCGCCTGTCAGCCGCGCCCGATCGCCCGCAAAAGCGTAGTAATCGGGCTTTTCATCAATGAAGATTTCTTTCTCAATGGACACGTCGTCAGGAAGATCCAGCGCGCCGGCGCTGATCGACCAGAAATCGGGATCATCTTTCAATCGATAAAACAGGCTTGTCCCGCAATTTGCGCAAAACCCGCGCGTCGCCCATTCAGAGCTCTCATACCATTTCAAACTGTCGGATTTGTCGAAGCGGACCTCACCGCGAAAATCGACGCCGAGATAAGGCCCGCCATTCCATCTGCGACACATGCCGCAATGACAGACGTCCAAATGCTTGGGCTGTTCAATGGCGAATTCCACGTCGCCGCAGAGACATTCGCCTTTGACCATGTCCGTCATCCGCCCTACTCCGCCGCAATCGCTTCGGCGCGCGCGCGCGCTTTTAAGTATTTGTGCATCTGTTCTGCGGCGTCGCGGCCGTCCTTCACCGCCCAAACGACAAGCGAAGCGCCGCGCACAATGTCGCCGGCGGCGAATACGCCGTCCAAGCTCGTCATCATCGATTTGAAATCGATCCGCACCGCGCCCCAGCGGTTCACGGTCAAGGCCGATTCGTCGAAAAGCTTCGGCAGGTCTTCGGGATCAAATCCCAGCGCTTTGATAACGATGTCGGCCTTCACGTCGAAATCGGAGTCTTCCACCTCTTCCGGCGCTTGACGGCCAGATGCGTCAGGAAGGCCCAACCGCATGCGCGAGGCGCGTACGGATTTAACGCCGCCGGCTTTCTTATCCAGCACCGCTTTGGGCGCCGCGAGCCATTCAAACTTAACGCCTTCTTCTTCGGCGTTCGCCACCTCGCGCTGCGAGCCCGGCATATTGGCGCGGTCGCGGCGATAAAGGCAGGTCACGGATTTGGCCCCTTGGCGCACGGCGGTTCGAACGCAGTCCATCGCCGTATCGCCGCCGCCAATGACCACGACGCGCTTGCCCTCAGCGTTCAGCGACCCATCCTCGAATTCCGGCGCGGACAGGCCTAGCCCTTTGCGATTGGAGGCCGTCAAATAGTCCAAGGCGCGATAAACGCCCTCCGCGCCCGCTCCGGGCACGTTCAAATCCCGCGATTTGTAGACGCCGGTTGCGATCAGAATAGCGTCGTGCCGCGCGCGCAATTCGGTTAGCGTGACATCGGCGCCGATATCGACGCCAAATACGAATTCGACGCCACCGTCTTCCAGACGTTGCTGGCGGCGCTCCACCACTTCTTTTTCGAGTTTGAAATTGGGGATGCCATAGATCAAAAGACCGCCAGCCCGATCATAGCGATCGTAGATAGTGACTTTGTAACCCGCCATGCGAAGTTGTTCAGCCGCAGCAAAGCCGGCGGGTCCCGCGCCGATAATTCCAACGGACTGATCGCGTTCGCGCGGCGGTTTGATCGGCGGCACCCATCCGTTCTCCCACGCCGTGTCGGTGATGTATTTTTCCACCGCACCGATGGTCACAGAGCCATGGCCCGACTGCTCGATCACGCAAGAGCCCTCGCACAAGCGGTCTTGCGGGCAAATACGGCCGCAAATTTCCGGCATGTTGTTCGTGGCGGAGGAGACCTCAAACGCCTCCTGCAAGCGACCTTCCGCAGTCAACATCAGCCAATCGGGGATATTGTTCGTCAGCGGGCAATGCTGCTGGCAGAAGGGCACGCCGCATTGCGAACAACGCGCGGCCTGGTCTTCCGCCTTCTGCTCGATAAATTCGGCGTAGATTTCGTGGAAATCTTCTTTCCGCGAACTCGCCGCGCGCTTTTCCGGCGTCTCCTGGTCGACCGACACGAATTGCAACATTCGCTGGGACATAGCGGCGCTCCGAAGGGTAATCTGTGGATGAACGCCGCCCTTATATCGGGCGAATTTCCTCCTTGCAAGCGTGAATCGCGCCTGTAAATCTCATATGGGTACTATATGGTCGAGAAAACCATGCGGCAGTATCGCGCATTCTAATCGCAACTGCAGCATAAATACCATATGGATCATATCGATTTGGTTTTGATCTCAGGCGAAGCATGATCTAACGCGCTAAGTTTTCAACGTCTGCGGCGGATGGAACGCGATCTATGTCATTCCTTCAACTGGCTCTAATTGGTTTGATTCAGGGCGTTACGGAATGGCTGCCTATTTCGTCGTCCGCTCATGTGCTTCTTTTGGCGGACTTGTTTTTGCTGGACGGCCGAGATGAATTGCTGATCAACGCGATTTCCAACGCCGGCACCTTGGCGGCGATGCTGCTCTATTTCCGAAAAGACGTAATCGCAGCCACATTGGGTGGGTTTGAGCTTCTCGGCGCACCGTTTCGAGGCGCACAGCTAAGCTCCGGCGCCCGGCTGGCGCTTTGCATTTTGATTGCGACGCCGCTTGCGTTGATTGCAGGTTATCTCTTTGAGCAAGCGCCTCAAGGCCTCGCCGACAGGCTGCGCAGTCCGATGACGATCGCCTGGTCGACCATCATCTTCGGCGCCTTACTGTGGTGGGCGGACGTTAAGGGCACCCGCAACCGTTCCGAGGCCGATATGACGCTGGGCCACGCCGCTCTGATCGGGGCGACGCAGGCGATCGCCGCGATCATTCCGGGCACGTCTCGTTCCGGGATCACAATGACAGCTGCGCGCGCGCTGGGCTATGACCGCT
>JBCCMB010000014.1:0-36294 GCA_039026555.1 Pseudomonadota bacterium | reverse complement strand
GCCGACGCGCTGGTTCTGGCCGCCCGACAATTCATGGGGATAGCGGTTGACCAGAGTGGCGTCCAAACCGACACGGACCATCATGTCTTTCGCCGCGCTGTGTCGGGCTTCGGCGGACATGTCTGGTCGAAATACGGTCAATGGCTCGGCGATGGATTGGCTGATCGACATGCGCGGATCCAGGCTGGCCATCGGATCCTGAAACACGATTTGCAAGGTGTTGCGCAGACCTCGCATTTCGCGCGCATCAGCGTCGGCGATGTCCCGGCCTAGCCACGCGACCGACCCGCTCGTCGGATCGATCAGCTTCAGTATGGCCCTGGCCAATGTAGATTTCCCGCACCCGCTTTCGCCCACCACGCCCAGAGTTTCTCCAGGCCTCAAATCGAAGCTGACGCCGTCCACCGCGCGCAGGCTTAGCTTCTTGGAGAACAGGCCGCCCTTGGGATTTGGCACGGGAAAGCTGACGCGCACATCGCGCGCCATCAGGATCGGCTCAACGGATAAGGCCGGCGGATCGGAAATGACCGGACGTCCGCCGCGATCGGTGCGGTCCAATCGCGGCGTCGCATCCAACAACATGCGGGTGTACTCGTTCTGCGGCGCGTTGAAGATGGTCTCCACATCGCCGCGCTCCACCGCTTGACCATGCCGCATCACAACCACGCGGTCGCACATGCGCGCCACCACGCCCATATCATGCGTGATCAGGATGAGCCCCGCGCCCGTTTCGCGTTTCAACTCATCCATCAGTTCCAATACTTGGGCCTGAACCGTCACATCCAATGCAGTTGTTGGTTCATCCGCGATCAACAAACGCGGCTCGCACAACATGGCTGCGGCGATCATTACACGCTGGCGCATGCCGCCGGACAATTCGTGCGGAAATTGATCCATCCGCCGCGCCGCTTCCGGAATGCGCACATGCTCCAGCCAATCGACGCAGATTTTATCCGCCGCCGCGCCCTTTAAGCCGCGATGGCGCGCCAAGACTTCGCGCAATTGATCTCCGACGCTCATATGCGGGGTCAGCGAGGTGAGCGGATCCTGGAAAATCATAGCAACGTCGCCGCCGCGAATTTGGTTGAGCGCTTTGCGCGGCATGCCGATCAGGTTTTGGCCTTGGAATTCCGTCACGCCCTCTGCGCGGCCATTAGACGCCAGCAACCCCATTGCGGCCAAAGCCGTTTGGCTTTTTCCAGATCCGCTTTCGCCGACAATGCCCAAGCATTCGCCCGCCGCCACCTCGAAATCTAGCCCGCGCACGGCGTTCACATCACCGTCGGGCGTCTCAAACGTCACGCGCAGATCGCGGACGCGAAAAACGGCCTTGTCTTCGTTCACCTAGCGCAACCCCTTTCGCGAATGGGTCCAACACGCTGAATTAGACCGCGCGCACCGCCCATGGAAAGGCGAAAGCGCATAAGGTAGAAACCGCCGGCTCATAGTCGCACGCAGAAGGATGTCTCCATGGCCGTCATTCCATATATGAGCACCGGTATTTTCGATCATGGCGCAATCAGCCAATTGGCGAAAACGCTGAAAAAACTTCGCGGCGCCCGTCCTTTCATCGTCACCGACCCAGGGATTAAGGCCGCAGGGCTGTTGGATAAGGTTTTGGAGCAGCTTGACGAGGCGCCCGCCGGCGTCTTTGCCGATACCCTGCCCAATCCGGAAGAAGCCCAGGCGGAGATCGCGACGACCGCTTATAAAGAAAGCGGCGCGGACAGCATAATCGGCCTCGGCGGCGGCTCCTCGCTCGATATGTCGAAAATGGTCGGTCTCATGGCGACGCATGAAGGCCCTTATGATCAATACGGCACGGCGGAGCGCGGCACGCGCCTGATCAAAGCCCTTCCACCGCTAATCGCCGTCCCAACGACGTCCGGGACAGGTTCAGAAGTCTCCGCCGGCTTTATGGTGACGATGAAATCTGGCCGCAAAGAACTTTTCGTGTCGCCCCGGGCTATGCCGGCCACCGCAATTTGCGATCCCGACCTCACGTTCGGCCTCCCCCCGCATCTGACGGCCGCGACTGGAATGGACGCGGTTACGCATTGTATTGAGTCGATCATATCGCCCTCCGCCAACCCGGTCGCTGACGCCATCGGCCTTGACGGCGTGGCGCGCGCCGTCGGCCAAGGCATGCTGAAACGCGCCACCGAAGACGGCTCCGACCCGGACGCGCGGTGGAACATGATGCTCGCGTCCTATGAAGGCGCGCTCGCCTTCGTCAAAGGGCTGGGCGCGGTTCATTCCCTGTCGCACGGGGCGGGACGATTGACCGATTTGCGTCCGCACCACGGCACGTTGAACGCCATCTGGCTCCCGCACGTGCTGCGCTTCAACGCGGACGCACCCAATATGGAAGAACCTTACGCACGTATTCGAACGGCGATGGGCTTGCCGGCCGGCGCAGATCTTGGCGACGCGATTGCAGAATTAAATGAGGATCTTGGCATTCCTGCGGGGCTTAAGGCGTTAGGCTTCGACGCCAGCCGCGGGGCGGGCGTTGTGAAATGGGCGATGAAGGATTTGGCGACCTTCACCAACCCGAAACCCCTTGAACAAGCGGATTTTGAAGCGCTTTACGAAGCGGCGATGGTCTAGCCCGACGAACAAAAAAATCAATCTTGGTCAAGAACCTGTTCGGGTTCCATTCATCTGCGGTTCACTAGCGTCTATATTGGGGTCGTCGTCGGGTTCAAGGAGAACGCCATGCTTCGCATATTCGCCGCTGCAGTCGCCGCATTGACGGTCGCCGCTTGCGCCACATCCACCCCTTATCAGCCAGCCCTCACCGACGGCGCCAAAGGCTATTCGGAAACACAGATCGAAACCGATCGCGTGATGGTCGCCTTTAAGGGCAATTCGCTGACCGATCGCGAAACGGTTGAGACGTATTTGCTGTTCCGCGCCGCCGAAGTGACGCTGGAGCGCGGCTATGATTATTTTGTGATCACCGATCGCGAAACGGAAAAAGAAACGCGTATCCGAGCTTCGGGCGGCAGCGCATTCAGCCCCTATTATTCGCGCTACGGCTTCCGCTATTCCTATTTTCACCCCCGTTTTGGATGGTATGGCGCATATGATCCGTTCTGGAGCGATGTGACCTATCGCGAAATCACACGCTATGACGCGTCCGCTGAGATCGTGTTGCGCACAGGCGAGAAGCCCGGCGATGAAGTGCGTGCATTCGATGCACGCGACGTCACGAAAAACCTCGCCTCAAGAATCCAGCGTCCCGAGCCGAGCTAAACGCTGCGCCAAACCAGCGTTACGCGCAAACAAACCGCCGCTGGAGAGCATCGCTCTGGCGGCGGCTTCGTTTTGGATCCGTCAGACGCAGTGACTAACGCGGCGCCATACGGATGGCGCCGTCCAGCCGCACGTCTTCGCCATTGAAATAGCCATTGCGGCACATTTCCAGCGCCAACGCCGCATACTCATCCGGATTACCCAGACGGGCCGGATGCGGCACCTGAGCGCCTAAAGCCGCCCGTACGTTCTCTGGCGCGCCGGCTAAGAGCGGCGTGTCGAAAATACCTGGAAGAATGGTATTCACGCGGATGAGTTCGCGAGACAAATCCCGCGCGATCGGCAAGGTCATGCCGACAACGCCGCCTTTCGACGCCGAGTAAGACGCCTGGCCTATCTGCCCGTCTTCTGCGGCGACCGAGGCTGTGTTCACAATCGCGCCGCGTTCCCCGTCGACCGGATCCAGCGTCATCATCCCCGCTGCGGACTTCGCGATACAGCGAAACGTGCCCACGAGATTGATCTGAATGATCAGGTCGAATTTATCGAGTGGGAAATGCGAGATCTCGCCGGTTTCCTTGTTGCGCGACGCCGTCTTAATCGCATTGCCGGTCCCCGCGCAATTGATCAGGATGCGCTCCTGTCCAATCGCCTCTCGCGATTTTGCAAACCCGGCGTCGACGCTTTCATCCGAGGTGACGTTGACGTTGCAGAAGACGCCGCCGAGTTCGCTTGCTAGCGCTTCGCCCTTCTCCGCATTGAGATCAAACAGCGCGACTTTCACGCCCTGCCCCGCAAGCCGGCGGGCCGTGGCCGCGCCCAGACCTGAAGCACCGCCCGTGATCACGGCTGATACGCTGCTATCCAAATTCATGTCAGTCTTCCTATATGTTAGTAACCCGCGGCGACGGCGCGGCGTTGCAGCAAGACCTAGAAGCGGGGCGGAGGATCGCCAATGAGTGACGCAAGGTCACTCGCCCGCATGGCGGGCGACCCAGATAAAGCCAACCTTCCGCTGGCGGTTGAGAAGAACCGCCGGCGCGCCCGAAAGGTGACGCCGAAACTTCTAAAATACGCCGGGCGCATTCCCTTCGCCGAGGATTTAGCCGCCGCCTATTTCTGCGCGCTCGACCCGGTGACGCCCGGCCGCGTGAAAGGCGTCTTGTTCGCCGCGCTGGGGTATTTCGTCATGCCGGCGGATTTGCTGCCAGATGTCATTGCAGCGCTCGGCTTTACGGACGACGCCACGGTGCTCGCCACCGCTTTGGGCGTGGTTGGGGCGCACATCAAGCCGCGCCACAAACGCGCCGCCCGTAGGCTGCTCAACCTGCCGGAACCGCCCATCGATATCGATCACTAGGCTTTAAGGGCTCGCCGGAGCCTTAACGGGCTTTTCTGCGCCCATACGGGCTTCACGGACGGAGATATAGAGCGCCGCGCCCACGATCAGCGCCGCGCCGGGCCAAACCCAGAAAGTTGGCAGCGCGCGAAACACCGCCCAGTCCGCAAACACGGTCATCGGCAAGCGCAGAAAATCCATGTTGGTCACAAAAGACGCGTCGCCCAGCGCCATGCCCCGAATATAGCAGCCTTGGGCGAGCGTGCCGCTTAGCGCCATCGCGGCCATCAGCGCCCATTGCCACCCTTCCGGCGTCGTCCACGCCATCGCCGCGAAAGGAGCCAAAAACAAGACGGTGATAACATTGGCGTACAACAAAAGCGTCAGCGAAGAATTGTCCCGCGACAGCGTCTTCACCAATATAATCCCGGCCGCAAAGAAGAGCGACGAGGTCAACGCCATTATCGTCGCCGCGTCGACGCCGCCGCCCGGCTGAACGATGATTAGAACCCCCAAAAACCCGACCAAGGTTGCGGATATGCGCCGAGGTCCGACGCGCTCGCCCAAGAGAAACGCCGCCAGCGCCACGACAAACAAGGGCCGCGAAAACGAGATGGCGTTAAACTGCGAGAGCGGAAGATCCGCCACCGCGGCGATGCTTAAAAAGAACCCCGCCGAGCCCAGCGCGCCTCGCAGAACAACCAGGCCGGGCCGATTAAGCCGCCAAGCCGCCGCACCCGCACGCATCAACAAAGGCGCTGTGAATAAGAACCCGACCGCTCCGCGCGTAAAACCGAGCATCGCGGCGCTGAAGTCTTCGGCCAAATGCTTTGTTAGCGCGAGATAAATCGTGAAAAACAGACCCGAGGCTAGCATCCACGCCGCACCTTCAAGATTTGGCGACAATTTGCGCGGCGCGGCGTTTGCAACCGTTCCGGGGTTATCCGCCGCGCTTGTCGGCGAAGCTGGCTTGTCCGATATGGGATCTGTCATGACAAATGTTTCACCCGGCGACCTTAGCGCGCTCGATAAAGTTTGGCGCGCACTTCCTGAGGGTCATCCTTGGTGCGGATGGGCCCATGTCGCATCTGATATCGACGAAATCTGGGTTTTCCGCGAACGCGCAAATTGGCGACGCTTCGTTCTCAGAAAAACCTTCGAAGGCTGGACCTTGTTCGACGATGCGTCCGTTACGCTCGCAAACCTGGCGAAATTGGAAGACGCGCCCGACGCGATCGCGAGCGCGCCATCCTTATAGACGCCCATCTAAACAAGCGCTGAAACCGCCGACAATCCAAACATCGCCGGCGGCGAAAATCATGAATTACAGGGCTTTAAGTTCGCCTGCGGACGTTTTGCCGCGTTTGGGGTCAGTGACCAGATCAAACTCGACTTTTTGCCCTTCATCGAGGCCTTGAAGTCCCGCCTTATGAACGGCTGTCACGTGAACGAACACGTCCTTGCCGCCATCGTCAGGCGCGATAAAGCCGTAGCCTTTGGTGGAATTGAACCATTTTACGGTGCCGGTCGCCATGTCGTGTCTCCTAGAATACTGGCGTGGGGGGCTTGCCGCCGATTGCTCGGCAAGCGGTTGCGGTCGTCTGCAAGGACGCTTCGGGCAAAATTTGAGCCCGTTGGGTACGTATCGGCGTCCTCCACGCCACCCCATTTAGAAGACTTCCGCGTATTCGCGACCGTCGAAATCAAGGGCGTCTCATACGTCGTCGGCCAAGGCCGTCGCGGCAGTTCGATCCAAACCACGCAACAATCTCGCAGCGCGGCTATGACCAACGGTGTCGGCCACCTATTGGGTATATCACAATTAAGCTACGGCGCCATCTATTCTTGATTAAGCGAGGCTTGCCGAACAGCCTCAAACTCGTGGCCGGAATACCAAGTCGGCCAATCCGGCGAAAGAGCGATCCTGCGGCCTAACTCCAACAAGACCTCAGCATCCTCCGCCATGCCGGACACATCCCAGCTGTCGTCATACTCATCGCTCGGCTTGTGATAGCGGTTGGCGTAGTAATCCGCATCCTCCGCAAGGCCCGCCTCCACGCCGCCGTCCAGCTTATCCATACCCGCGTCGGCGTACATCATGGGCACGCCCTTCTTCGCCAGGCTGACATGGTCGGACCGATAAAACAGCCCGGCTTCCGGGCGCGGATCCGGGCTGGTCACGCGCCCCGCCTCAGCGAGAATATCCGCCAATATATCTTCAAGCTCGGATGCGCCAGAGCCCACCACTTTCATGTCCCGCGTCCGCCCAATCGGGCCATAGGCGTCGATATTAATTCCCGCGACGATCTTGTTGAGCGGCACAAACGGGTTTTCAGCAAAGTAAGCGGAGCCTAACAGCCCGCTCTCTTCCAGAGTCACCGCCAAAAATAAGACCGATCGCGCCGGCGCCTCGCCTGCGGCTAAGGCTTCGGCGATCTCCAAGACCATGGATGTGCCGGTCGCATTGTCGACCGCGCCATTATTGATCGCGTCGTCGGTCGCAAAATTGAGCGATTGGCCCAAATGATCCCAATGCGCGGTATAGATGATGAACTCATCCGGCGCTTGAGCGCCTTCCACCATACCCGCGACATTGCGCGATTTGGCGCGCGTCACACTCTGTTCCAACCGCGCGGACGCTTTGACGCCGGACATCGGCACAGGGGTGAAGCCCGGCGTTTTTGCCGCCTCTTTCATCTCACCAAAATCCAACCCAGCGGCGGCGAACATCGCCTCCGCCGCGCCCGCTGAAAGCCAACCTTCAATCGGGATACGGCTTTCGCCCGCGTCATTGCGCACCAAATCGGCGCGCTCGCCGAAGGGGTCGCTTCCGATCACCGCCCAAGGATAGCTGGCCGGCTCCGTCTCATGGATCACGAGGGCCGATGTCGCGCCCTGCCGCGCCGCTTCTTCAAATTTGTAAGTCCAGCGACCGTAATAGGTCATCGCACGGCCCTTAAAGAGATCGGGATCCTCGGTGGCGAAACCGGGATCATTAACGAGCATAACGACCGTTTTCCCCGCAGCGTCTAAGCCGGCGTAATCATCCCAACCATACTCGGGCGCGACGACGCCATAGCCGACGAAAACGACGTCGCTCCCGTCAAACGCGATAGGGTCCTCGGTTTGACGCTTCGTCCAAAACACAATGTCTTCGCCGGGGGCCAGCGTCCGCACCTCGTCGCCAACCGACACCGAAAACCCTGACGCCCCTGGTTTGACCGTTTGCGCGACCATTTCGACTTGCTGAAAGAAGGATCCATCGACTGCGGGCTTCAACCCGACGCGCGCCATTTCGTCAGCGATCCATTGGGCCGCCGCTTCACCGGCGTCTGTTCCGGGGGCGCGGCCTTCAAAACTATCGTCCGCCAAATGCGCGATACGGGCGGCGATATCGCTTTCTGTAACCGCCGACACCGTAGGCAAACCGGAGGAGGCGGCCGCGTCGTCTCTGGCATCGGCCACATCCTCAGGCGAACATGCCGCGCATATAAGCGCCGCGGCGGCGAAAGCGGTTAGTCTGATCATGTTCGCCCTCGTCAGTTACATCTCAAGGGACACAATAAACTGAGCCGCTAGCGCCGCAAATTCCTTTACTCAGGCGGGCTGTCGAGCGGCGTAGGCTCGGGGTCTCCCGGCAAGGGGATGTAAGCAGTCTCTCCCGGAGGTTGCGTGAACGGCGTGTCCAACCAATTCCCGGCGATGGATTTGCGCCAATCTTCCTTGGCCTGCTCTAACCGTTCTTTCGACGAAGACACGAAATTCCATTCGATGTAACGCGGCCCATCCAGCGGGGCGCCGCCGGATAACATCAATATCGTATCCGGCTGCGCGGTCACAGACGCCGCCTCACCCAGCTTGAGCACGGACATTTTGCCTTCCGACAACCGCTCGCCATCGACCTCCGCTTCGCCCTTGACGACATAGACGCTGCGTTCCTCCACCTCGAGCGGGAGATCAAACGCGGCGCCGTTGGGCGCTTCCACTGCGAGATACCAAATCGGCCATGGAAACTCGACCGGAGAGACATGACCCCACGCTTCGCCCGCGATCAAAGTCGCCTCGGCGCCGCCAAGATCGAACCGCGGCAAGGTATCGGCGGGATGATGCACGAAGGCGGGTTCGTCTTCCTCATGCGGCTTCGGCAAGGCGACCCAAGTTTGAATGCCGTGCATCCGATGCCCCGACTCTAATAAGTCCTTCGGCGCACGCTCGGAATGCGAAATACCGCGCCCCGCCGTCATCCAGTTCACCGCGCGAGGTTCAATCGTTTGGATCGTTCCAAGCGTGTCTCTGTGATCCATGCTGCCTTCAAACAAATAGGTGACCGTCGCCAGGCCGATATGCGGGTGCGGACGCACCGCCGCGCCACGCCCAGGGGGCACATCGGCTGGCCCGATATGATCGAAGAATACGAACGGCCCAACGGCGCGCTTTTTGTGATAAGGCAACACGCGCCGGATCGGCGCGCCGCCCAAATCATGTACGCGAGGTTCAATGATTAAGTCTGTCGCGGCGCCCATCGCTTGTGTCTCCTGCGTCAATAGCTTTCCATAGGGATATGACGCTAACCGAGCCCTCGCCCAACACCAATATGGCGCTTGAAGACTTGCTGTCGCAGATACGCGCCTGCCGCATGTGCAAAGGACATATCCCGGCGCCGCGCCCGGTGTTGCGCGTATCGACAACTGCGCGGATTTTGATCGCTGGACAGGCGCCCGGCGTACGCGTTCATAAGAGCGGCGTTCCTTTCACAGACCCCTCCGGCGATCGCCTGCGCGATTGGATGGGTGTCGGCTCCGACGAATTCTACGACGAGGCGTGCATCGCCATTGCGCCGATGGGGTTTTGCTTCCCAGGACTAGACGCCAAGGGCGGCGATAAACCGCCCCGCCGAGAATGCGCCAATACTTGGCGAACGGATTTGATGGCGGCGCTATCCGGCGTGAAGCTGACATTGCTGATCGGCGGGTATGCGCAAAAATGGCATACGCCGGATCTTTGGGCAGGTCGATGGAACGGCAAAGTGTCGAACGCGGTCGAGGATTGGCGTCATGCAGGCGAAGGCGTCATTCCCCTGCCCCACCCGAGCTGGAGAAACAATGCATGGCTGAAGCAGCGCCCCTGGTTCGAAACAGACTTGCTGCCGCATCTCAAAGCGCGGGTCCGCGGGGCGCTCGATGGTTAAGCCTGTTGTTCATCCTCGCGCTCGCCGCTTGCGCGCCGAAAACGCAGAGCGCGCTTATGTTTGACGCGCCGACCGACCCCCGTTTCGAAGACGACGCCTTTGTCAGCTTCGACGGCGAGAGGCTCGGCGCCAGCGTTTGGCCGGCCGCTAACGTCGATGCGCCGAAACATGTGATCGTCGGCGTCCACGGCATGAATGATTACGCCGGCGCCTTTCGCTGGACCGCGCCCTGGCTCGCCGAACGCGGCGTCACCACTTACGCCTACGACCAGCGCGGCTTTGGCCGCTCGCCTCATTGGGGAATTTGGCCCGAAGAAAGTGTGATGATTGAGGATTTGCACGCAGCCGTCCGCGCAGCGCGCAGTGCTCATCCAGACGCGCAAATCACCGTGATCGGCATTTCCATGGGCGCGGCGGTGTCGATGGCCGCTTTCGGATCCGGCGATCCGCCCGCAGCGGACAAGCTGATCTTGTCCAGTCCGGGATTGCGAGGATGGGGCGCGCTTCCCCTATCTTATCGCGTCAGCCTTTGGGCGTCGGCTCATATCCGTCCCGGATGGGTGGTCCGCCCTCCCAAGGGGATCAAAATCACGCCAACGGACAATAATGACGTCCTCCGCACACAGTGGAATGATCCCTTCAATCAGAAGACCAATCGCATCGACAGCGTACACGGCGTCGTTTCCATCATGGAAACCGCGCATAAACGCGCTCATGCGCTTCCGGGCGATACGCCGACGCTTCTACTCTATGGCGCACGCGACGAAGTCATTCCCGAGGCCGGCGTCCGTCGCACCGCCAAACAGCTGCCCGCCCACGTTCGAACGGCGTATTATGAAAACGGCTATCATATGCTCTTACGCGACCTTCAGCGCGAAACCGTTTGGGCGGATATCCTTGCATTTATAGAAGACGCCGAAGGACCGCTGCCCTCGGGCGCGCCAACGCTCCCCTTCCAGGTCGGAAACCAGCAATTCGCATCGAAAACTGAAGTCGATTAGAATCGCCACCAAGGCGTTAACCGTATTCGACAAATCAAAATCCGACAGATCATCTTAATATTAACGCGTCGGTTGTATTCTTGTGTCTCAGTTTATTGCAGATACACAAGGCGGGGCCGTCCACGCGACATGCTTGCCAAACTAACATCCTCCCTGGCGCTTGATGATCGCGCCGAGCTCGCCGCGCGCTTTTCCGCGTGGTGGGAAGGGGCGGATTATGTCCCCGGTCAAGCCGCCAAAACTGAACCGCCCAAGCGCACAAAACGTCAAAAGTCACGCTCTCGCCGCCCTGCGCCGCCGCCGCCGCCGCGCATCAAAGCGCTGGAAACCTTGTGGGGCCGCGGCCGTCTGACGGCGGGGACCGGCGATTATTATGATTATCTGCTCAACGCATTCGGCTTTGGCGAGACCCCGCCGCCTCTAATCGGACTGCTAGGCGCTGACGCCGCCTTGGGGCACGCTGTTGAGGCGCGCTTCGACGTCGAGGTGCGCATTGCCGAGTGGCGCGAGGACTGCGCCGCGCGAACCTCCGCCCTTGCGCACGAGATCGACGTCGTCGATTGCGATCTCGACCGCATGAAAGCGTTTGACGACGACGAATTGGGCGCTCTGCTCAGCATCGAAGCTTTTTCTTTCGCCGATCATAAGGCAGGGCTCGCCGCCCGCGCGTTCCGCGCCCTCGAGGATGGCGGGCGCTGGGTGATGATTGATTACGCCCGCACGACGGCGAAAGCGCCGCCTGCGGCCTTCGCCTCCGCCTGGGCCGAACCGCAACTGCCGGCCAACGGCGCGATAAAAAGCGTGTTGGAGGCGACCGGTTTCGTCAACGTCACCCGCCGCGACGCCACACCTCATCTTTTAGAGGCGGCTAAGCGCGGGTTCGATCGGCTGGCGGGCGCGATGGAAGATGCGATCGCGGCCGGCGTGGAGGGCCGAGACGGCGCAAAAATGCTCCAGGAATTGTCCTGGGAAGCGGAAAGCTGGCGCGCGCGAATTAATGCGTTGAAAGGCGGCGCCCTGAACGCGGAAATGTGGATCGCCGATAAACCAGGCGGCGAAACGCGCCCGGTTGGCGAGGAACCGGCTCCGCCTGTCGCCGCGCCTGAGCCAACCGCCGAAGCAGCGTCGGAAGCCGCCCCAGAAGCCGCCCGGGAAACCGAGATCGAAGCCGACCTTGAAGAAACACCCGAAACGATCGAAGAACCCTCAGCCGAAGCTCCGGAAATCGAGGAAGAGGCGAGCGCAGATCTCGATGAGGTCGGAGACGCGGCGGAATGGGGCCTAGAGGAAGACGACGCTGAAGCGATGGGTCAGGGCGCGGTCGATTCACTCTTCGACTAAATCCCGTTATCCGCCTGAAAAATCGGCCTCGCTTGCTCATCAGCGCCCCTTGGGTTAAGCGCCGGCTTCACTCCGATCGCAGTTTCCAAGAGCCGCCACATGTTTGAAAGCCCAGGTTTCGCAGGCCATGAAAGCCTGCATCATTTCTATGACGAAGACAGCGGCTTGCGCGCGATCATCGCGCTTCACTCCACCGCGCGCGGCCCAGGCGGCGGCGGATGCCGGATGTGGAATTACGCGACCGCCGACGAGGCGATCAGCGACGCCCTACGGCTTTCTCAAGGGATGAGTTATAAAAACGCGGTCGCCGACTTACCGCTGGGCGGCGGCAAGGCCGTGGTTTGGGGCGACCCGCACAAAGACAAATCGCCCGAATTATTCCGTGCGCTCGGGCGCGCGATCGACAGTTTGAACGGCGCCTATTGGAGCGCAGAAGACGTCGGCGTGACCCCCGCCGACATGGCCTATGTCCGTGAAGAAACGCGCTATGTCGCCGGTCTGGATGAAGGCGAAGCGGCGTCTGGCGATCCCTCTCCCGTTACGGCGCGGGGCGTGTTTATGGGCATGCAGGCGGCGGCCGAGCGCGCATTTGGAACCACCGGCCTGTCCAATCGCGTGATCGCCATTCAGGGCGCTGGCAATGTCGGCGGCGGAGTTTGCCGCCTCGCCGCGGACGCCGGGGCGAAGCTTTATATCTCGGACGTCAATCAAGACGCATTACAACAGATCGCCGAAGAAACAGGTGCGACGATTGTCGATCCGGACGCGATCTATGATGTCGAGATGGATATCTTCTCGCCCAACGCTTTGGGCGGATCGATCAATACGGACACGCTGAAGCGCCTCTCCTGCAAGCTCATCGCCGGCGGCGCCAATAATCAGCTCGCCACGCCGGATATGGGGGCCGCGTTGCAAGACAAGGGCGTGGTGTACGCGCCCGATTTCGTGATCAATGGCGGCGGCATCATCAATATCGCCTCGGAGATTTCAGGCGTTTACGATCCGGCGTGGGTGGATAAAAAGCTCGACGGCTTGGTGGAAACGCTGATGCGCGTGATCGACGAAGCGGCGCAACGCGAACAGCCGGCCCATCTCGTCGCCGAAGCCTTAGCGCACAAGCGGATCGCCGAAGCCGCCTCGCGGAAGACTTGAATTCATCCCGAACCAGGCGAGCGGCCCCAAACTTGCACACTCCTGTGGAGAAACGACGCGACATGTGAGTTTTTTCATAGAATCGTGCCTTAATGGTCTCTTAAAGTAACGGACCAGACGGGGGCGTGCTCGGGGTAGAGATGATGTCTGAAGTGGTCTTGAAGTTCGATGCAGCCGATCAGAGCGAAGCGGCGAAGCTGACGCTGGCTCTGGATGCATTCGCGAAATGGTGCGACGAGGCGCTGGAAGCGGGCGATCGTGAGCAAACGCCGGACTTTATGATGACGACGGAACATTGCGGCGGACAAGTCCGCCGTAAGCTCATTTTCCAAGATCGGGCGAGCGCCGCTCGGTTCCTCGTATTCTGGCGCTCCGAGAAGCAACGCATCGCCAGCTAGATTATTTTTGAGCGGCAAATTAAACTTAAGACGACGCGCCGTCGGCTAGCTTTGCTTCCGCGCGCGCGTTAATCAACGCCTCGGCAGCGTCCCGGTCTTGAACGCGATCAACCGTTTTCACAAAGCACGGGAATGACGCGCTCGGCCGATCCAGGGGAATGATTTTCGCGAATTTATCGACGCAGTCTAAGCCCGACGTCTTAATGGCGATCGCCTGGCCAAATTTGAGATCGCGACACGAATTGCGCGTCGTCACCATATAGGTCCGCGAGCGCGTTGAGGCCTGAACCAAAACATGCCGGTCATCAATGACATTGTATCCGCTGATCCGATTGGCGCGTAAACAGCTGGCGCCCGTAGCCAACGTCGAGGTCTCCGCCGATGTTTCGGTCGCCTCCGGTTCCGCGAGGGCGGGCGCAAGGCTCAAACTGAGGGCGGCGATGCAGGATGCGAGGCGGATCATGGCGAAAGCTCCCGGTCTGGCGTTTGGAATTCAACGCGACAACAATACTAATCTCGCCTGCCCGGCATGAACTGCGCCTGAACGCCGCATCCGCGAAAAAGATGCGCAGGACGTTCCGCTGGACTATACCCTTAGCCGATGACGTCTGCGCCGCCAAACCCGCCCTCCCCCAACGCATCTTCAAATCCGCGTATCGCGATTGTGGGCGGCGGCGTGATTGGGTTATCCGCCGCCCTTGTTTTGGCCGAACAAGGCGCGAGCGTAAGTGTTTATGATGCGGCGCCTCGCGCTGGCGCCGGGGCCAGCGACGCAGCGGCCGGCATGCTGGCCCCCGCCTATGAAGCCGCCGCCGAACCGGATGCGCACGATGACCTCTTCGATCTTTGCCGAAGAAGCGCAGATATCTGGCCTGAATTCGCCGCCCGGTTAACATCTAGAACCGGGATTGATCTGGGACTTGGGCGGCAAGGCGCTTTGGCGTGCGCCCTGACATCCGCCGACCTGCGACCGCTGGAGCGCTTAGAACAAGCATGCGCGGCGCGCGGCGTCGATGCTCAGCTCCTGTCGGCGCGCGAGGCCTGCGCGGAGGAGCGCGCACTGTCGGAGCGCTTAGTTGGCGCGCTTTACCTGCCGACGGATACGCAAGTCGACAACCGCGCTCTCATTCGGGCATTGCTCGCAGCGCTCGGGCAATTGGACATTCCAGTGATCACCTCATTCGCAGTGACGCGTCTGGAGCGCGCCGAAGGCGCGTGGCGTACACCGGACGGATGGGAACATGACGCAGTGGTTTGGACGACAGGCGCCCAAGCCGGCGCGCGGACGACGATCGACGGCGCGAGCGCTTCGATCACGCCGCCCGAGGCGATCATTCCAGTGAAAGGCCAGATGCTGTCCGTTGCGCCGAGCGAGACGACCCCGCGCCGCGTTTTAAGGTTCGGCTCGGGCTATATCGCGCCCCAAAAAGATCGTGTGGTCATCGGCGCGAGCTCTCATTGGGGCGTGGACAATCGAGACATTGAGGCCGATGTGACCGACGCGTTGCGGCGCCGCGCCGGTCTTGTCTGCCCAGGCTTAGCAAGCGCCGATATCCAGTCGCGCTGGGCCGGCGTAAGACCTGGAACACCCGATCACGCGCCGCTGATCGGGTGGACAAGGTTTCCTGGCCTATATCTCGCCGCGGGCCATTATCGAAACGGCGTATTGCTTGCGCCGCTCACCGCGCAAATTATCGCCGACGCGCTATTGGAACGCCCAACCGAGGCGCTCTTTGCGGCTTTCTCGCCAGATCGGTTTGCGACGGCATCTGCCGTTGCGGCGCCCTAGGCTGGCGAACAAGGTCTGATAGCTCTCACGCGCTACGGAAAGGCTGTCGCCATGCATCATATTTCGCCGATGAACGAGGACCAGCAAGCGATCCGCGACGCAGTAGAGCGGACCTGTGCGGATTTTGACGACGCATATTGGGCGGAGACGGACGAGACCGGCGATTGGCCGGAGGGGTTCACCCAAGCAATGGCTGATGGCGGATGGCTGGGCGTCGCCATGCCTGAAGACGTCGGCGGGGCTGGCTTGGGCCTTACCGAAGCCGCGATCGTCATGCAAACCGTCACCCGTTCCGGGGCTGGGTTTTCGGGCGCATCCGCCATTCACCTCAACATTTTCGGACCGAAACCGCTGGAACGCTTTGGCACGTCTGAACAGCGCGAAGAGCATTTGCCCAAACTGATCTCGGGCGAACAAAAAATGTGTTTCGCGGTGACGGAACCCAATTCAGGCCTCGATACTTCCAGCCTGGAAACCAAAGCCGAGCGCACCAATTCGGGATACACAATCTCTGGCCGCAAAATATGGACGACAGGCGCACAACGCGCCGACAAAATCCTGATCATCGCGCGCACCACGCCGAAAGATCAGTGCGCGAAGCCTTATCTGGGCTTGTCTCTCTTCTATACGGATCTCGACCGCGCCAAAATCGAAGCCAATCCGATCCCGAAAATGGGCCGCAAGGCTGTGGAGTGCAACACGCTCTTCATCGACGGTTTGGAGGTCCCAAAAGAGGATCTCATCGGCGAAGAAGGGGCAGGATTCAAATACCTGATCCAGGGCCTCAACCCGGAACGCGTCCTCTTCGCGGTGGAAGCCGTCGGCTTGGGGCAAGTTGCGCTGGAAAAAGCGGCGCAATACGCCAATGAGCGCGTCGTTTTCGATCGCCCGATCGGACAAAATCAAGGCGTCGCGCACCCGCTCGCCAAATCTTGGGCGGAGTTAAAAGCAGCCGAGCTCATGGCCTATCAAGCCGCCAGCCTATTTGACGCCGGCGAAGAATGCGGCGCAGAGGCCAACGCCGCGAAATATCTCGGCGCGGAAGCGGGCTTCACCGCATGCGAAGCGTCCGTCCTCGCCCATGGCGGTATGGGCTACGCCCGCGAATATCATGTGGAGCGCTACATGCGCGAAGCCATGCTCGCCCGCATCGCCCCGGTCAGCCGCGAGATGATCTTAAACTTCATCTCCGAACGCGTGCTGGGCCTGCCGAAGAGCTATTAATCGTCCCGCCAGATCGCAAGCGGATCGAAGGCGCCAGACTCAGCAGCCGATTTGAGCTTCTCCAGCTGGTTCATCACCGGATTGTCGTCGTCCTGAACCTCGCGGCTGAACAAGGTTTCATCCAGCCGCCAGACACGCTCATAAAGACTGCGCGAGCGCGTCACGAGATCTTTGAGCGGCTCCGGCAAGAGATCCACATTCGGGCTGCGCGGCGGGGTCGGCTCCGTTAAGCGGAATTTGTCGTCGCCGGCTTCTTCGACATTCATATCGCCTTCGCGCACGGCCCGTTGAACGACCAGCCAAGACGCCGCCTGCATCAAACGCGTCGTCACTTCCATGCTCTCAGACGCATAGGTCAGCGCTAAATCGCGGTCCAGCTTGCGCGATTCCTCGCGACCGGGACCGTCCAAATAGGACGCGGCTTCTTCTACAAGAGACATACCGTCTTTGAACAAGCGGTCGAAGACTTCCGAATCGGCGAAATCGCCAACGCGTGTCTTCCAATCATCCCCGGAGATGCTCACCGGTCGTGTCGCGTCGCCCATAGTCGTCCTCATGCACCCGTCTCGGACACCCACCATGTCCGCATATCGTTTATAAGACCCTTAGCAATCGCCCACGCCAAGGTTGGATCCAGTTACGCAAATTCCGCGCCGCTTGGCGTGCGGCTTAGAAACTAACGTTTTGTCAGCCGCCAAAGGCTGCGTCGGCTGCACGCTTTACCGCCTGTTTCTTATCAATTTCAGCCTCACAAGCTGCGATCTCAGCTTTCAGCGCGTCAATGCGTTCCGCCAATTCCTCCAACGACATATCGTCTAGGGATCTTTTCGGTCCGCTGCTTACCGCGTCGTCTTCAAACATCGTCTTACCCCATGCATCTCACGTCTCATTATCGTCTTGTTTTTAACAGCATGGCCGTGACATAGCTCCCCGATCAAGACGCCCGCGTTCACATTTCGCGGCGACAGACGTGAGAGGCAAACGGGCATGAGCAATGGCGTTATGAAGGCGGTGGCGGTCAAACAAGACGCGCCGCTCTTCTTAGAAGAACTTCCAATTCCCTCGCCAGGCCCAGGGCAGGTGCGGATCAAAGTTGAAGCCGCCGGGATCAATCGGCCGGACGTTTACCAGCGAGCGGGGCTTTACCCTCCCCCACCGGGCGCACCCGACACGATGGGGCTGGAAGCGGCCGGCCGGATCGACGCTTTAGGAGAAGGTGTGGACGCATTCTCGGTCGGGGAAGCAGTCACAGCTTTATTGCCGGGCGGCGGCTACGCGCAATACGCGCTGGCGCACGCCGGCTCGACGCTTTCGGTTCCGAAAGGCTTGTCCATGGCCGAAGCGGCGGCGCTTCCGGAGACGGTCTTTACCGTGTGGTCAAACGTCTTCATGCGCTGCAACCTCAAGCCGGGCGAGGATTTCTTAGTGCATGGGGGCGCGAGCGGCATTGGCACGACAGCCATCCAGATCGCCAAAGCCTATGGCGCGACCGTTTATGCGACTGCGGGGACCGAAGACAAATGCGCGCTGTGCGAAAGCCTGGGCGCGACGCGGGCGATCAATTACAAAACCGAAGCCTTTGAAGACGTCCTAAACGAAGCTGGCGGCGTCGACGTCATTCTCGACATGGCCGTCGGCGATTATTTTCAGAAGAATTTGTCGATCCTAAAAGATGAAGGTCGGCTCGGAATCATCGCTTTTTTAAAAGGCCCTAAAGTCGAAGCCAATTTGATGCGCCTCATGCTGAAAAGGCTCACCGTCACGGGTTCAACGCTTCGCCCGCGGTCCGACGCAGACAAAGCTGACATCGCCGCCGAAGTGCGCGCCCATGTTTGGCCGATGATCGAGGCGGGCGCGTTTAAACCCGTCATAGATAGCACATTCGCCCTTGAAGACGTCGAAGAAGCGCACGCGCGGATGACCGGCGGCGACCATGCCGGGAAAATCGTCTTGACCTTATGACATCCGTGTCGCGGCGTAATTCACAAACGCCGCGCTTAGGGGTATAAGCGCGGTAGCTAAGGACTTCCTCAACCCATCTTGAGATTTGGAACGACCGGCCGCCAGCGCCGGGCGCATCTATTTGGACACGTATTGGAGACGCGTATGGCCAGCATTCTTATGCCGAAAGCAACAGCGGTCTGGCTGATCGACAACACATCGCTGACGTTCGACCAGATTGCAGATTTCTGTGAACTGCACCCGCTCGAGGTTAAAGGCATCGCGGACGGCGAAGTGGCGGAAAACATGCGCGGCGTAGACCCGGTTTCGCAAGGCGAATTGACCCGCGAGGAAATCGAAAAAGGCGAAGCGGATTCCAACTACAAGCTCAAACAGCCAGCGCCCAAGCATGCGGAAATCCCACAACCCAAACGCAAAGGCGCGCGCTATACGCCGGTTTCGCGGCGTTCTGAACGTCCAGACGCCATCGCCTGGTTCTTGCGCAACCACCCGGAAATTTCCGACGCGCAAATCTCAAAACTGATAGGCACGACGAAAACCACTATTGAAGCGGTGCGCTCGCGCAGCCATTGGAATTCGGCGAACATCAAACCCGTCGACCCAGTCACATTGGGCCTCACCTCGCAAATCGAGCTGGACGAAATCGTGGCGAAGGCCGCAGCCAAGCGCGAGAAAATAGAAGCTGAACGCGCGCAATCTAAAGAAGGGCCCGGCCTCGCGCCGCTCGCCGCGCCCTTTGCAGGCGAGGAAAGACCTGAGGAGCCCAGCGCGCCGTCGTCCGAAGAACCGACCGCCGAAGATGTGTTCGCCAATTTCGGTAATTCCAAGCCGGCGGAAGACTAAAGCGCCAACGGGATAGCGCGTTACTCGTCTTCGACAAGCACGCCGTTTAGACGGGATCGGCCGCCATCCAACACCAAAGTCTGCCCCGTCATATTCGCGGCGGCGGAACTTGCGAGGAATAGCGCGGCCTCCCCTATCTCTTCGGCGTGAGAATGCCGGCCCAAAGGCGTTCTTTGCTTTAGCCAGGGCTCATCGCGTTCGGCGCGTGGACGCACCGCGATAATCGCATTCGACCGCAATTTGTGGCGCGTCAGCTCCAAAGCCGCGCTCTGCGCCGCCGCCAAGGCCATGGATTGCGACGCGGATTCTAAATACCGTCCGGGATCGCCGGAAATCGCGGACGTTCCAAAAACTTGGATAAAACTCGCCGTACGCGGATCCAGCGCAACGCGCCCTTCGCTCGCGCCTTGGGACAACATTTGAGCGGCGAAAATACGGATCGCGGCGGTGACGTCTTTGGCGGCGGCCGTCGCTTTGTCTTCAAAGCACTCGGAATCCACGTCTAGAAATTCTGCGACGCCCGGCAAATCAGGGATATGGATCACCACGTCGACGCGGCCATGCGCCTCCAACACAGCCGCCAATGCGTTGCGAAGTCCAATCCGCGCATCAAGCTCGCCGGCGTAGATCGCCAATCCGCCGCCTAATTCATCCACGGCGGCGGCCAGCGCTTTGGCGTCGCGGTCGGCGAGAAGACAAGACCAATGCGCATTCACGAAGGCGCGGGCGCACGCCAGCCCCACGCCTTTCGCGCCGCCCAGGACAATCGCAGTTCCGGCGCTTTGCGCCATCGGACTGCTTTAAGCGTCTTCGGATGCGTCGGGCGCATCCGTCTTGGCGTCTTCGGTTTTAGCTTTCGACGCTTTAGCGACCCGCTTGGCCGCCGGCTTAGCGGGCTCAGCCGTCGCCGCAGTCCGCTGCTCGTTCAGCACATCCGTCAAGATCGTCAGACGATCATTGAGCCGGTGCTGCGCCATAACGCCTTCCGACAACAAACGCACGATCAGCCAAATCGCGAGGGGAATGCCTAACCCGCCGGCGATTTGCACTAAAAATGTGAAGAAGCGTCCCGAAAACAGGCTGCCCAACGCTCCAAGCACGCTAATCGCGGCGATCGCCGCTAATAGCGCTCCGAGCAACAAAGTCGCCGAGCGAATCATGCTCGCCGACATCACTTGATCTTGATCCCAAAGTCCGCGCATGCGCCGTCCTTTCTATCGCCGTCCGCTCTAGCGGTACCGCATGAGAGTGAAGAACAAGCAAACGCTGGGCCGCACGCTAAAAAAAGCGCAATTGCGACGTGCGCCAGGGCGATAATAGGGGCGTCGCCCCGGCGCTTTTAAGTGTGCAGGCTACGAGCTGCGTTCGCGCCACACAGGCGATGCGCGTTGGATTAATGCGCCTTCAAAGACTCCAGCTCGTCCTTAATTTGAAGTTTTCGACGTTTGAGCTCGTATAATCGCAAATCGTCTCCGGAAGGGTGCTTGGCCTCAGCGGCGATATCCGCGTCCAGGCGTTTATGTCGCTCAGTCAACTCACGGATCCGTGCGTTTAAGCTCATAGGTCAGCCTCCTTTTTTGTGATGTGGCAATATAGGCACAGTTTGCAGCGCGAGTCACTTTAACGTCTCGAAATTCAACCGGCCGCAGGCTGACGCAGCCGCTTTGCGGACACGGCCGAAATTTGGTAAACTTACACCCTTAACGGCGATGCAATACGGAGGCGACACGCGTGCAAGGCGACGACCTGTCTGCAGCCGAATTAGAGGCGAAGCTTGAAGCGTTGCGGGAAGAACATCGCCGATTGGATACGCAGATAGACGCGCTTCAACTGCAAGGCGTTGACGCGTTTCAAATTATGTCGCTGAAACGCCAGAAGCTGAAAATCCGCGATGAAATGGCGTGGGTCGCCGCTCAATTGACCCCTGACATTATCGCTTAGGGCCGCCGCGTCTAAGCGGTCCGGCGCAGACCCTTTCGCGCGGCTTTCGCCGCATACATCGCCTCGTCGGCCCGTGCGAGCTGAATCTCAACGCCTTCATCAAGCACAAGCGGGCACAATCCGTAAGATGCGCCGACCGACAGAGTTTCACCTTCAAATTCAATGTGTTCTGCTTCTATGGCGTGTTGCAAAGACGCCGCTTTAACAGCGGCGGCCTCAGCCCCCAATTGGGCCAAAACGACGGCGAATTCATCTCCGCCAAGCCGCCCAATCAAATCGGATTCGCGCGTCTGACGCACCAATACATCGCACACCGCCTGCAGCACCGCGTCGCCCGCCGCGTGGCCATAACGATCATTGACCGTCTTAAAGCCGTCCAAGTCGAAGTAAACGACGCTGGCGTCCATGTCATAACGACGCGCGAAGGACAGTAAGCGCGACAATTCCCTTACGAAAGCGCGTCGGTTGAACACCGGCAGAAGCGGATCATGATCCGCCATCGTTTCTGCGTCACGCAAGGCTTCAGCCAGGCCTGAAACCTCGGAGCGCAAACTGTCGATCTCGCCGGCCATCGAGGAAAGCGCCGCGTTTACGGCGGGGGTGCGCTCTGATTTTGGAATGCCGAACAAGGTCGCCGCAGCGTTGGCGCGACGCGCCGCCTCGGCCTCGTCGGCGGACGCGCCCGCGCCGGACGTGTTTGAGAAGATCGACAAGAACTTCATGGAGCGCTCTACTATGAAACCATCCCATACTCGCCCGCCCGCGTTAGCGATTCATTAATTGGATCACACCGCTTTCGACCCACGCTGATTTCCAGCGATGCGCGTCTTCCCAATTATCGTTCGAGCAAGGCCTTGCCGGGCAGGTCGCGGCGCCTATACTCCCGCGCTTTTAGTGGACGCG
The DNA here is from genome assembly GCA_039026555.1 of Pseudomonadota bacterium. GTDB lineage: Bacteria > Pseudomonadota > Alphaproteobacteria > Caulobacterales > Hyphomonadaceae > JBCCMB01. Next base: position 13,955 of record JBCCMB010000014.1, on the reverse strand, counting down.
CGCGTCGTTAGACGCCGTTTCATCCTACCGTCGACATCCTGTTGAACCGCCTGATCGAGAAGCCCGATGACTCTACAATCCGTCGACGCGCCGCTGATTGGAATCGTGATGGGCAGCCGCACGGATTGGCCCACTATGAAAGCTGCGGCGGACGTGCTCGACGCGTTGGACATTCCCTATGAAGCGAAGGTGGTGTCCGCACATCGCACACCCGACCGACTTTATGACTACGCCAAAAGCGCACGGTCGCGCGGGCTTAAGGCGATCATCGCAGGCGCGGGCGGTGCCGCCCATTTGCCTGGCATGGTTGCGTCGATGACGATCGTGCCGGTGTTTGGCGTACCGGTGCAAAGCAAAACCTTGTCGGGTTTGGACAGTCTCTTGTCGATTGTACAAATGCCCAAAGGCGTGCCGGTGGGAAGCTTAGCTATCGGCGAAGCGGGCGCGGCGAATGCGGGCCTATTGGCGGCCGGGGTATTGGCGGCGCACGATCCGCTATTGGCCGAGCGTTTAGAGGCTTGGCGGCAGGCGCAGACAGATGCGGTGCCCGACGCTGTGGAAGACGCCAAGTGAGTTCAGAACTGAGAGGATCGCAGGCGGAACAATTTGTTCCGCCTGGCGGCGTTATAGGGATTGTCGGCGGCGGTCAGCTCGGCCGCATGCTCGCCCTCGCGGCGGCGCGTATCGGTTTGGACGTCCATATTTACGCCCCAGAAAAGGATTGCCCGGCCGGACGCGTCGCGGCGAAAACTTGGTCGGCGGCCTATGACGACGCCAATGCTTTGGCTAATTTTGCGCGCGCTTGCGATGTCGTAACGTTCGAATTCGAGAACATCCCCGTCTCTGCTCTTCGACAGATTGAGGCCGCGGGAACTCCGGTGCGCCCGGGCGAAGCCGCACTGGAAAACTCACAAGATCGTTTGGTCGAAAAACGCTTCTTAAAGAGCATCGGCCTCAACACTGCGGAATTTCGACAAGTCGATGGTCCGGCGCATTTAGAGACAGCCCTATCGCATCTGGGCGAAGGGTTTTTGAAGACGCGGCGCGCCGGATATGACGGCAAGGGTCAAATCCGCCTCGTCCCTGGCGATGACGCCGCAGAGGCCTGGGCGCGCTTAGGCGGCGTTCCCGCGATTTTCGAGCAAAGGGTCGCCTTCGCTCGGGAGCTCTCATCCGTTGTCGCGCGCGGCCTTGATGGGACGCTCAAAACCTATGACATCCCGGAGAACACACACGAGACCGGAGTTCTAAGACAATCGCGCGTGCCTGCGGACGCATCTCCCGCCGTTTTGAGCGATGCCCGCGACGCTGGCGAGCGTTTGGCCGACGCGCTGGACTATGTCGGCGTGCTCGCTTTGGAATTGTTCGAAACTGAAGACGGCGCGCTTCTCGCGAACGAGTTTGCGCCCCGTGTGCACAACACCGGACACTGGACGGAAGACGCCTGCATTACGGGCCAATTTGAGCAACATACACGCGCTGTTTGTGGCTGGCCTCTCGCCTCAACGCATAGGTTGTGCGACGCTGTTATGGAGAACCTTCTCGGAGACGAGGTGTCGACGAGCCTTGAGCGGGCAAATAAGCGTTCAGTGACAAGGCTCTACGGCAAAAGGGAGATTGCGCCCGGCCGCAAGATGGGCCATTTGACGCACCTTAAACATCCAAGAGCTAGCGCGTAGTCAATTGACGACAAGGGTCGAAGCCCGGCAAAATGCATAAAATTTTTAGAGTTGGGTGCGTTGATGCACTTTAACTCAGCGGTCCAGAGAGGACACGGGCATGCTTTCAAGACCCTTATTGACGGTTCACGAAACAGCTGCGCAGCTCAAAGTTAAAGAGAGCACGATCCGCACTTGGATCCGAGGCGGCAAGCTTCGCGCGATCAAGTTTGGCCGGGAATGGCGGATCGCTGTGAAGGATCTTGAGCGCTTCTTGAACGAGAACGCGAATTTCACGTCGATCGTCGATTAGGCTTTATCTAATCCAGTGAATTAAAGCGTCCCACGACGGCCGCCAAGCAAGTCCATTGGATTGGGCGCGCGGGCGGCGAATTTCTTCGCGCGCGCTTTGACCTTTTCGAACTGCATCACATTGTCGATACGCGCATCAAGGTGACGCCAGGCGTTTTCGTCGTCCGATGCGAACCAAACCACCAGGGTCGACGCTAGGACGCCTGAGAGGATGGCGCGCTTCGAATACCAATTTCCGTCCGTCGATTTATCGCCCACAGACCGCCACAAGACATCCGCTGTGCGCCAAACCAAACGATGGGCCAGCCCGACGCGCCAAGGCGCCATCGCGGCCTCAGCCGCGCGTCTCGCCGCCTCTTTGTGCGGCGCAACCGCCTCTATGCGAGCGCGAACGGCGAAGGTGATGCGTTCGCGCACCTTCATACGGCCAAGATCCGCATCACCGATTATGCGCGCCGCCTCATTGTCAGCGCGCGCGGCGAACGCCTCCAGCAAATCGGTAATTCCGCCCGGGACGGCGAGCGACACCTCGCCAGACGTCAGCCCAGACGCGTCGGCGGCTTCTTTCAGGCTGGCGCGGGTCCAGCCCTCGAAAGGCGCGATCTCTAAAAGCGCATCCAAAAGCGTCTCCCGCAGCCGGGCGCTCGGCGCTCTCGCGTCTTGGGACGCGTCGAATGTCTCAGAAACAGGCATGGCGCAGACTTCAACCTCATCTAGGCGGTAGGCAGGACGACCAAGCTATGCTAGTGCACCGCTCAAAGGTCGTCACGACCTTGCATTCGTTTATTCATAGATGCGCGCGCAGGCGGCCGATACGAGGCGGCCAGCCGTGTTTCGGCTTTTTCGGGAGACAGAGCCATCGTTCAGATCGTCGTACGCGACAACAACGTCGACCAGGCGTTGAAAGCGCTTAAAAAGAAAATGCAGCGTGAAGGTCTCTTCCGCGAGATGAAACGCCGCAATCATTACGAAAAGCCATCTGAAAAGAAGGCCCGCGAGCGCGCAGAAGCCGTGCGCCGCGCCCGCAAATTGGCCCGCAAGCGCGCGCAGCGCGAAGGCCTTCTGCCGCGCAAATAGACGGACTGCGGTCGATCATACGGCCGCGCTCGCTAAACGACATAAGATGGCTCGCTCGGATGTATCTGAGCGGGCTGTTTTCATATGTGGACAGTGATCGGACTTCGCCGCCAGCTAGCGCCGGCCAAACGTTACAAGCCGCCCGAAAAAGCGTCGCACCTCCGGCATGCCGGCACCGTGAACGGCGCCTGACCGGTAGATGCGCGCCGACGCCCACAAAGCCAACCCGGTAAATCCGACCATCAGCACAAGATGGGCAAGACTCTCCCAGATGGGCGGATCAGTGGGCGCACGTAGAATCATCAAGAAAGGCGTCAGCGGCGGGACCCACGACATGGCGGCCACGACGGAAGACGCAGGGTCGCGAACTGCTAACATCACCATTAAAAGCGGGGTCATGAGCAGGATGATCATCGGGCTCATCAAAGCTTGCGCTTCCTGGATCGTGTCGCACAACGCGCCGAGCGCCAAAAACACTGCGCCATACATCAAATATCCGGCGAAAAATCCCGCGAGCGCAGGCGTCAGTAGGCTCGGATCCGTCGCTGCCGCAAGAAACTGTGCGACCGCCGGATCAAGCTCGCTGGACATTTGCAAGGACGCCCAAAGCGCCGCGCAGGTCCAACTTCCCATCAATGTCGCCGACAGCATCAAAACGCCCAAGAGCTTACCGGCCAAAAGATCCGTTAGGCGCACGCTGGTGAGCAAGCTGTCGAAAATCTTGTTGGATCGCTCTTCGATGGTTCCAGTGAGCAGGAAATTCACCACAGAGAAAATGAGGAACCATAATAACATCGCCAAGGCGGCCGAAGCCATAAAGGGCGCGCGATCCGCGAACGTCACTTCTGTCGCCGCCCCGGCGCCGGCGCCTGATCTGCGCGCCACAATCGGCGGTGCGGTTAGATCCGCACGTCGAACGGCGTCGAGATTTAGTCCGGCTTTGGAAAACACCGCCATTCGCGCAAGGTTGAGGACAGCGCCAGACGCCGCACTTCGCAAATCCGCGCCGACGACGTCTTCGCTCCAATACTCAACTGATTGTATCTCGCCCGCGGCGTCACGACGTACGACAAAGGCGGCGAACAAGGATTTGTCGCCTAATGGTCCGCTGATAGCGACCTCGCCGCGCAGCGCGGCGGGCAAGTTCTCGACGCCTTTGTCCCAATCAATCTCTACGAATTTGGACGGCGGCGGGACGACAGAGACCGGCGCATTCGCCGCTTTTAGGGCCGCGCGCGCGTCGGCGCCGTCGGCGCGCGCGGCGTCAAACGCTTCCATAGCCGTCCGCGACGCCTCAGGCGACCCGGCCGACAGAGCGACAGATAGATCCACACGCGCCTCCCGAGCGCGTCGTCCTTCCAGATACTGGCCCAATGCGCTGGCGAAATTGTCCTGCGTATCGATGACGGCGTAATAGCGCGCCGGTTCCGCCCGCTCGAGCAGGCTTGGCAGCAAAACGCCAAGCAGCAAGCCGGCCGGCGTCAACAAGAGGCCCAACCAGAAACCCCAGGCGGTGACGTAGCCGAGATACTCCCGGCGCGCGACAAGCCAGATCGCCCGCATCACGCCGCCGCCTTGTCTTCAGCGCTGACCGCATCGTCGCCGGCCAAGGATACGAAAACGTCGCGCAAGCGCGGCTGATCCGGGGCGAAAGCTCGTATTGGAACGCCGGCTTCGATCGCGGCGCGTAGCGCGTCTTGGGCGTTTAAGCCGACCGGTAAGGCGATGCGCCATGCCTGGCCGCCCGCCTCGCTCGGGGAACCGTCCGCTTCCGCAGCGAACCCCGTGGAGGACAGCGCCCGGGTAAGGTCGAAGCCAGCATCCGTGGAGAGCTTGGCCGCTTGGGGCAAGAGGCCCAGCGCCTCGTCCACCGTACCGTCAAAGCGCTTTTCCCCATTGGCGATCAAAACCAGCCGATCGCACAGGCGCTCCGCGTGCTCCATGACATGGGTGGAGAAGACGATTGTGGCGCCGCGCGCGTGTTCCGTGCGGATCAAAGTTTCCAGATCTTGCTGGTTGACCGGATCAAGCCCGGAAAAGGGTTCGTCCAGAATGATAAACTCCGGCGAATGCGCGAGCGCCGCCAAGATCTGAACCTTTTGGGCCATGCCTTTGGACAAGCGCGAAATGCGCGTTTTAATCTGATCGCCCAGGCCGTGATCGACGAGCAATTGCTCGGCCCGCGCGCCCGCATCTTTGGCGGACATGCCCTTCAGACGTGCGAAATAGACGATGATCGCCTTCGTCGTCATCTTGCGATAAAGACCGCGCTCTTCCGGCAAGAAGCCCACGCGTTTGAGGGCGTCTAGATTAGGTGGGGCGCCAAACAATGACACCTCACCGGCGTCCGGCGCCATAACGCCCAAAGCGATACGCAGGCTGGTGGACTTTCCCGCGCCGTTCGGACCCAAAAAGCCTAGAATCGAGCCCTTGGGTACGTCGAAACTGAGGGATCTGATCGCCGGTCGCCCGTCGAAGGACTTGGTGATTGCGTTTAGCCTCAAAGGCGCTGCGCTCATATCTGCGTCTCCGCGGCTCGACCACAAAGCAGTGTCGCGTCAAACACCGCTCTAAAGCAAATCCCCAATCGCCGGCCGAATGTCCAAGCAGAACGCCCACCGAAGGATCAGGCCGCCCCTCATTTTCGAGACGGAAGCCTGACGTTTTTTGAATTTAGCTCGCTTCGGCGTCTTCGCGCACGCGCAAATCATATTCGCGCACTTTGCGATAAAGCGTCGAGCGACCAATGCCCAAACGACGCGCCACTTCGGACATATGCCCGGAGTATAGATCGATGGCGTATTGGATCAGATCGCGCTCTATGTTCTCCAACGGCCGCAAATCGCCCGTCTCGTCGAACAAATCCACCGGGCCTGGCAGATCGGACAAAGGTTCGGCGACCGGCGCGGACGCCGGCGCTGGCGCGGCTTGAACCTCAACAGGCGCTGCGGGCGGCAGATCGGACAGATCCGGCGCCAGTCCTGAGATTTGCGGGAAGTCCTCCGGCCGTAGCTCGGCGCCTTCACAAAGCACGGTGGCGCGGAAGATAGCGTTCTCCAGCTGGCGCACATTGCCCGGCCAATCATAAGCCGAAATCATCGCCAGCGTTTCTGCCGCAGCAGCGGCGATGGACGTCCCCTCCTCCGCATTAAAGCGGCGAATGAAGTGCGAGACCAAAGCCGGCAAGTCTTCCTTGCGGTCGCGCAAGGGCGGCACGTCGATTGGGAAGACGTTCAAGCGATAGTACAAATCCTCGCGGAAACGGCCTTCCTCGACCGCCTGCGCCAAATCGCGATTGGTCGCGGACACGATGCGCACATCGACCTTGGTGGGCTTGCGCGATCCGACGGCGTCGACTTCGCCTTCTTGCAGCACGCGCAGCAATTTCACTTGCATGTCGAGCGGCAGCTCGCCGACTTCATCCAGGAACAGCGTTCCGGTGTGCGCTTCCGCGAATTTGCCGAGCTTTTTTTCATGCGCGCCGGTAAAGGCGCCCTTCTCATGGCCGAACAAAATGCTCTCGACCAAATTCTCGGGGATGGCGCCGCAATTGACCGTGACGAAAGGCTTTCCGGCGCGATCGCTATCGCCCTGAATGCAACGCGCGATCACTTCTTTGCCGACGCCGCTTTCGCCGAGAATAAGAATCGGAATGGTCGACGCGGCGGCGCGTTTGCCCAAACGCGTCACCTGACGCATGGAGGCGGCGCCGGCGATCATGTCGTCAAAACCCATCGCGCCGTCGGCTTTTTTGGTCAGCCGCTTCACTTCTCCGCGCAGGTCGGACACTTTCAATGCGTTGCGAAGGGAGACGACGATGCGTTCAGGACTGGCCGGCTTGACGAAGAAATCAACCGCTCCCGCGCGCATCGCCTGGACCACGGTGTCGATCCCGCCGGTTCCCGTAAGAACGATCACCGGCAGATCAGGACGGCGCTCGGCCAGACGTTCCAGCGTTTCCATTCCCCCAAGGCCTGGCATCACAAGGTCCAACAAGACCACGTCCACGCCGTTTTTCGCCTCGGACGCTTCGTCCAAAGCCTGCTCGCCGCTTTCCACCAAGCGCGCACGAAAACCCTGGCGCTCGACAGCGGCTTGGAGCAAACGACGTTGGGTAGGATCGTCGTCGACGATTAAAACAGTTTTAGCCATCACCTTAACCAATCTCTTGGGACCGTTCGTGCGGTCCTCTTCGTCACGGCGCCAATTTGGCACGGAGGAATGAAAGTCGGCTTAAATCGCTCCGATGAATTTGTTGGTTTGGGAAAGCAAATGCAGGCTGGATGGCTGAATCTCACGCGGAAACCCCTGAAATGGCGGCTTGAATCGCTGTATCGGGCGGCCGACGATCCCGTGCTGAAATCGGACATGTCGCAGCTCGAAACAGAGGTAATCGCCCTATTTCGGGACGCTTTGGACAATCGCCCGCCGTCTTTCAAAGCGTTTGAAGCCGCTGTTGGAAAATTTCAGCGCCTGCGCGCGTTTACCCTATTGAAGGAAGAAACCGGGGTTACGCGCCTTGAAAGATCCTTGTTGGATGCGCTGTCGGACCGCTTGGACAAAGTCTCGCTTCGTCTGCGCGCGAGCGAACAATTGGTGGCGCAAAGCGATGATGCGCCGGTCGGTTGGAGCGAAATTGTGGCGCGCCTGCGTCCAGCCGCTGGGCCTCCCATTTATGTCTATGAAACGCTGGCGCAGGAATCCCATTTGGAGCGGGCCGCCGAAAGCAGTCGCCAGAACGCGACTGAGCGAATGCGGTTGGCCGCGGAGCAATTCGGCGGGGAAGGTGCGATTGCAGACCGGCTGCGCGCCCGCAAACGCAAGACCCGACAGACAGCGGCGTCGGAATTCGCGGACGTTCTAAAGTCAGGTCGGTCAACGGCGGCGTTCGCGCTCACCCAAGCCTGCGCTATTCCTGGACGGACCGACAAGGCGCAACGCGCGATCGATGCAAATGGTTGGAATTTGTCCGCCGCCTCAGACATAGCGCTGGAACGCGCGCCCGCCCTGGCGGCGCGCTACGCCGCATTCAAAGCGCGCAAGCTTAAAGTCAACGATTTTGCCTGGTACGATGTTCCGACAAATCTGCAGCGCAATGGACGTAAATCCTGGCGCGCGGGCCTGGCGGAAAGCTTGAGCAGCTTGTCGGCGCTGCACCCTGACCTCGCCTTTGAGGCGCGGCAATTGATCGCCGACGGCGCCGTCAATGCGGTGGAAGGCGGATCGGCCTACACCTACCCCCTCCTCCACGCCGACAGCGACGCGGGGAAACGACGGGCCGGACCGTTCGTGCGCGCGCCCTATGACGGTACGCGCGATGCGCAGCTGTCTCTGGCGCATGAATTGGGACATGCCGCCCACCAATTGGCGGCGCGGGATCGCGGACCCACCGTGGGAGATCCAGGATTAGCGCTGGCGGAAACCGGAGCGCTTGCGTCAGAGATCGCATTCTTCAACGACGACGACATTATGCTGGCGGAACGCGATTTCGCCATGCTGTGTCGGCAGCCGGCGCTCGCCGCGTTTGAAGCCAGCGTGCTCGCTTTACGCGGCGAAGAAGCGTCACCGCAATATCTCGACGCAATCTGGTTGGACGAAATGACCAATCATTATGGCGAAGCGATAAGTCTGGACGGCTACGCCTCGCATTGGGCCCGCGTGGCGTCATTTGTCCGGGAACCAGGCTATCCCGTCGCCTATCAATTGGGGTGGTCCTTGGCCGGTCATGTCTGCGAAATGATCGCACGGTCGGGACATCCCGCCCAAGAAGCCTATCTTAGCGTGCTGAAGGCCGGCGGCCGGATGGATTATGAAGCAGCCGTGCATCGTCTCGGCGCCACAGGTGTGGAAAGCTTGCTCCATCAGGCTTATGACCGAGCCGAAGCACGTTTGGACAAGGTTGACCCACGCAATGGCGGACACAAGCGATCCGGAACGTAACCGCTTTACCGCCCGCGCCGGGCGTTTCGCGAAAGTCGGCGCAAATTTATCGGGGGCCGCGCTGTCGTTCGGCGCCAATCGACTTTTCGGAAGCGGAAACGATGCGGATGCTCGTATCGCGCGCGCCTTAAAAGAAGCGCTAGGCCGGTCAAAAGGCCCGCTGATGAAAATCGCACAGATGGTGTCGACCATTCCTGATTTTCTGCCCGAAGACTACGCCGAAGAACTCGCATCCTTGCAAGCCCACGCGCCCTCCATGGGATGGAATTTCGTGCAACGCCGGATGCGCGCGGAATTGGGCGATGAATGGGGCGGAAAATTCGCCGCCTTTGGCCGCGAAGCCGCCCACGCCGCCTCGCTCGGCCAGGTGCACAAAGCCAAATTGCATGACGGCCGGCTTGTCGCCTGCAAGCTGCAATATCCTGAAATGGCGAGCGCAGTTGAGAATGATCTGTCGCAGCTCAGAACCCTGATGGGGCTCTACAAACGCCTCGACAAAGCGCTCGATCCGGAAGAATTGGTCGAAGAGATCGGCGACCGCCTGCGCGAAGAATTGGATTATCGGCGCGAAGCGCAACACATGGCGCTCTACCGCGCGATACTGGCGGATCAACCTCAGGTGGCGATCCCGGAGCCGATCCTAGACCTGTCAACAGACCGGCTTTTGACCATGACCTGGCTGGACGGCGTTGGCGTCAGCCATTACGAGACCGCCGACCAAGACACGCGAAACCGTATCGCCACCATGTTGTTTCACACCTGGTGGATCCCGTTTACGCGCAATGCGGTTATTCATGGCGATCCGCATTTAGGCAATTATGCTCTGGCGGACGAGGCGACGCAGCTCAACCTGCTGGATTTTGGCTGCATCCGCATCTTCCCGCCCAGTTTCGTCGACGGCGTCGTGGCGCTTTATCGCGGCCTGGAAGCGGATGATTTCGACGCCACCGCCGCCGCCTATGAACAATGGGGGTTTCGAGACCTCACGCGAGACTTAATCGAAACCCTCAACATCTGGGCGCGTTTCATCTACGGCCCGCTGCTCGATGATCGGGTCCGCACTGTTGCGGACGGCGTCGCCGTTGGATCCTATGGCCGGAAGGAAGCGTTCGAGGTGCGCCAGCGCCTTAAGGAACAAGGCCCTGTGCGTATCCCACGCGAGTTTGTGTTTATGGACCGCGCCGCCATTGGTCTCGGCTCCGCCTATTTGCGATTGGGCGCGCAGCTGAATTTCTATCGATTATTCAATGAAAGCCTGGAAGGGTTCGACCATATCGCCTTGGCCGCGCGTCAAAACGCGGCGTTAGAGGCCGTCGGGCTCAAAGACGCGGCGTAAAGGCGAGGATCACGCCCTTGGGCGCGCTTGACCCGACGCGCCGAGCGCGGCTTTTTGGCGTCCATGTCCGACGAATTGACCGAACATCAGTCTTTCGACGCGCCCGACGGGTACGCGCCGCTGGTGTGGCATCGCGGGTTTGGACGTCAGGTCGGCCCGCTTTATGAGCGTTATGACGGCGAAGGCGGCTATAGCCGCGCTTTTCGCGTGGAAGAGCATCACACCAACGGCATGATGAACGCGCATGGCGGCATGCTGATGACCTTCGCCGATATGGCGTGGGGTCATGCCGTGTCCGTCGCCAATTCGCATTGGTGGGTGACCGTCCGACTAACCTGCGACTTCCTCTCCGGCGGCAAACACGGCGAATGGATCGAAGGCCGCGGCGAGATCGTGTCCGAGGCGGACAAGGTCTTCACCGTCAAAGGCCGTGTTTGGACAGGCGAACGCATCCTGTTAACCGGGGTCGGCGTCTTTAAGGCGCTGGAAAAGCGCGAACCAAGGCCCGGCGAACAAAACTACAAAGCCGCCGAATAGATCGAGCGCGGCGAAGACACTTCGGGAGACGCCCATGGCGCAAAAAGAAGATCGCCTGGTCAAGGATCAACCGACGGAAAAGCCGGCGGAGCCGGGCCCTTTGGCGGCCTACAAAGGCGACAAACCGCCGGCGCCCATTTGGTTCGAAACCGCCGTCTCAAAACCGTATGAGACGGGCTACGCCGAATGTCGCGGGGCGCGCATCCACTATCAGCGCTGGGGCGATAGGAGCAAACCTGGCCTTTTGCTGGTGCATGGCAATGGTGCGCACGGGCATTGGTGGGATTTCGTCGCGCCCTATCTAACCGATGAATACCATGTCGCCGCGATGACGTTTTCCGGCATGGGAGACAGTAATTGGCGCGAGGCGTATGATATGGAGACCTTCGCGCAAGAACAATTGGCTGTGGCGGACGCGACGGGCATGTTCGACGTGGCGCAAAAACCCATCATCGTCGCGCATTCCTTCGGCGGGTTTGTGACGATCCTCACGGGCGCGGAGTATGGCGATCAGCTGACCGGCACGGTGATTGTCGACAGTCCAGTCAATCCGCCGGACCGCCAACGACCCAGCAAACGCCGCACGGCGCGCAATCATCGCATCTATCCCGATCTCGCCGCAGCCTTGGGCCGCTTCCGCTTGGCGCCGCCGCAGCCGTGCGAAAATCACTACGTCATGGATTATATCGCGCGTTGGAGCCTGAAGGAGGTTCATGGCGACGAACCAGGTTGGACGTGGAAATTCGATCCCGCCATTTGGCGCAGCTTCAATATTGGTCGGTCTTCAGCCGATTGCCTGCGCGAAACACAATGCCGGATCGCAATTTTTCGTGGCGAGCAATCCGTCCTCATGCCGGACTATGTTCGCGATTACATGACCCATTTATTGGACCGACAAGTCCCCTTCATAACCATCCCAGAAGCTCGACACCATGTGATGTTGGACCAACCCCTAGCCTTTGTCTCAGCCCTTCGAACATTGTTGCAGGAATGGACCTATTCCGCGCCAAAACGCGCAGTACCTGCGCGAACAATGTAACTTCCCGCACTCAGTTAGGACTTGCACAACACGCCTCGCCCGGTATCTAAAGAGCGCTTATAGGGAGAAGAAAGATGGCTGATACTGATCACGTTCACGGAGAAATGGATGTCAGCGACCATAACTCCACCTGGTCTATGTTTATGACGATGACCACATGGGGTTCGTTGATCATTATCTTAGCTGTCGGGTACGCCACTTTCACTCTGACTATGGGTGTCAATTGGGTGGTGGCGTTGGGCGGCTTCGCGCTTTTGGGGATTGTAGCCGGCGCGCTCATGAATATGGGCGGCGCTTGGATTGCGACAGTTATCGGTCTCGCCGTGCTCGCAGTCTTTATTCAGATTCTCATTATGCTCGGGCAGGCCTTGATGTAGGTCGCCGCATATGCGTATCGCAATCCTCAAGGAACGCCGCGACGACGAACCTCGCGTCGCTGCAACACCCGAAAGCGTCAAAAAGCTAATTGGTTTAGGTCACGAGATCGCGGTCGAGACAGGCGCAGGCCTCAACGCGGGCGTTCGCGACAGCGATTACGAAGACGCCGGCGCACGCGTCTTTCCAACCCTCGAAGAGACCCTGAAAGACGCGCATGTCGTCGCCAAAGTGCGGGCGCCGGAAGCGGATGAGTTATCCAAACTCCCGAAGGGCGCAGCTCTGGTTGGATTGTTGGAGCCCTATGGCGCCAAAGACGCCGCGCAAAGCTACGCCGATGCCGGATTGACGGCGTTCGCGATGGAATTCGTACCACGCATCACCCGCGCGCAGAGCATGGATGTCCTATCCTCGCAATCAAACCTAGCCGGCTATCGCGCGGTCATCGAAGGCGCGCAGATTTATGGCCGCGCCATGCCGATGATGATGACGGCGGCCGGAACCGTGGCGCCGGCCAAAGTGTTTGTCATGGGCGCCGGCGTCGCCGGTTTGCAGGCGATTGCAACCGCCAGACGCTTAGGCGCGATTACCTCCGCCACCGATGTGCGTCCCGCAGCCAAGGAACAAGTCGCCTCCCTCGGCGCGAAGTTTATCGCCGTAGAGGATGAGGAGTTTAAAGCGGCCGAGACCGCCGGCGGGTACGCCAAGCAAATGTCGGCTGAGTATCAATCCAAGCAGGCGGAACTCACGGCCAGCCACATCGCCAAGCAAGATATTGTCGTCACAACAGCGTTGATCCCGGGCCGCCCTGCGCCGGTCCTCGTAACGGAAGAAATGGTGCGCGCCATGCGTCCAGGATCGGTCGTGGTTGATCTCGCTGTCGCGCAGGGCGGCAATTGTCCGCTGTCAAAGCCGGACGAGGTGGTGGACATCGACGGCGTTAAAGTCGCGGGCTTTACAAATCTGCCGGGCGCCGTGGCCGCCGACTCTTCGGCGCTTTATGCTAAGAATTTACTGGCGTTTTTACCGCTTATTACGGGCGAGAACGCTGAGCTTGCGCCGCAATGGGATGACGAAATCATATCATCCAGCGCGCTGACGCGAGATGGCGCTGTGGTGCATCCATCTCTGGTGGAGGCGTAGTTTGTGCGCCGCGCCATCGGCTTGGTGCTGCTCCCGACGGGGATCATCCTTGGGGGCTACGCCACAAAAAGGGTGCTGGACGCAGGACAGATGGATTTGAGCGGCGCGATTGTTTCGGGGTTGGCGATCGCCATGATCTTGGTCGGCGCGCGTTATGTGTTCGCAAAAGCGAGCTGAGGAGTTGTTATGATGCTGAAACGCGCCGGCTACACTTTAATCGCCGCCCTTCTCGCGACATCGCCCGCGCTGGCCGCCACTGGCCAGGCAGCTGTTGATCCCTTCATCTTCCGGATCGCTATCTTCGTATTGGCCGCCTTTGTCGGATATTATGTGGTGTGGGCGGTGACGCCGGCGCTTCATACGCCGCTCATTTCCGTCACGAACGCGATATACGCCGTCGTCGTCGTCGGCGCAATCGTCGCTACGGCCGCCATGCATCTTGTTGACGGTCAAGCCGCACCGCCAACCGATCAAGTGTGGATCGCCAGAGGCCTAGGCGCCGCCGCCGTGGGTCTGGCTTGCATCAACATCTTCGGTG
>JBCCMB010000013.1:0-36380 GCA_039026555.1 Pseudomonadota bacterium | reverse complement strand
CGCACCTTATGGATTGGCGGAAATCGCGCGCCGCGAAGGCGATGCGCCAGCTGCGCTTAATCGCTATGATCTGGCCATGGCCTTAGCCGAAGCGCCCTCGATCAAGGAAGCGATTAGCCAAAGACGCGATGCGTATTTTCCGTCCAATAAGGATGCGGCGCGCTAGCTGACGCGGAAAATCGCCTTCTCGGAGCGGCTACGGGGTCGAGGGGGGGGGGAAACAACCGCATCCGAGAAGGACTTTCCGGCCGCGTCGGGGGGGACCGCGACCTTGAAAGATAGATAGGCGGTCCAAGCCATTTCACGAATCACGCCCAATCACAGGGCTGTGACCCCTTCTTTTGCAGCATCGACGACGCGCACCCGCCGAGGCTTCCCTGGCGTTCACGCTGGACGTCAGCGCGGTCAAACCGATACAAAGCCAAAGATAAAAAACGTGTTTCGGGAGAAGTAGGATGGTGCACGGCGCCGACGCTCAAGAACAGTTTTCAGGCACGAAAGCCGTCGCCGACGCGCACAAATTCGACGAGGCCCGGCTCGCCGCTTGGATGGCGGAAAATGTCGAAGGCTATGAAGGCCCGCTGGAGGTGCGCCAATTTAAGGGCGGACAGTCCAACCCGACCTATCAGCTTGTGACGCCGCAAAACAAATACGTGATGCGGCGCAAACCGCCGGGCAAACTTTTGCCGTCAGCGCACGCTGTAGACAGGGAATATAGGGTCATATCAGCGCTTTACCCGCTCGGTTTTCCCGTCGCCCGCCCCTATGCGCTTTGCGAGGACGAAACTGTCGCCGGCACCATGTTTTACGTGATGGACATGGTGGAGGGCCGCATCATCTGGGACGGAACTTTGCCCGATATGGAGCCTTCCGAACGACGCGCCATCTATGAGGCGAAAGTCAAAACCTTCGCCGATTTGCACAATGTCGATTGGCGCGCAGCGGGTTTGGAAGGCTTCGGCAAGGAAGGCGATTACATAGCCCGCCAAACGCATCGCTGGACCAAGCAATACGTCGCGTCCGAAACGTCGAAAATCGACGACATGAACAAGCTCATCGATTGGATCCCCAACAACATCCCCGCCGACGAGCAGGTGACGATCGTGCATGGCGATTATCGCTTGGACAATATGATCCTGCATCCCACAGAGCCACGCGTCATCGCCGTGTTGGATTGGGAATTATGCACGCTGGGCGATCCGCTCGCGGATTTTTCCTACCACCTGATGAATTGGATCATGCCGTCGACCGATGGACGCGGCGCGCTGGTCGACATTGACGATCTGAACGCGCACGGTATCCCGACCAAGGAAGACTACATCCAGCTTTATTGCAAACATACCGGCCGCGACGGTCTGCCGGAATTGGACTTCTACTTCGCCTATAATGGCTTCCGGTTGGCGGCGATTTGCCAAGGCATTGTCGGCCGTGTGCGTGATGGGACGGCGTCCAATACCGCAGCAGCCCAAATGGAAGCGCGTGTCGCGCCCCTCGCCCGATTCGCCGCCAATTGCGCGCGCCGTGCGGGCATGGAGGGCTAGCCGGTGACGCCCGAAGCGTTCGAGGCGGCGTGTTTGGCGCTGCCAGGCACAGACAAAGCCTTTCCCTTTGGCGAGGGCATGCCGATCTATCGGGTTTCCGAAAAAATGTTCGCGGCGCAGGGCGGACGGAGCGATCGCTTTCGGTTCAAATGCTCGGACGACGCATTCCGGCTTTTGATCGATGCGGGCCTGACCGAACCCGCGCCCTATCTACAGCGCGCCAAATGGGTGGCGATCGACCAAGATGCGCTGCCGGAGGATGAAATTCGCCAGCGCCTGGCGATGGCCTACGCCATAGTCCGGGGCAAGCTGCCCAAGAAACAGCAAGCAGCGCTTCCGCCGTTCGACCAGGACAAGGCGCAATGACCCGCCGAAGATCCTTAAGTCGGATGACGATCTGTCTTACGTGCGTCTCGAACGTGAGGTGAAAAGGGGTGACTGAGCAGTCACCCCTTTAGGACGACGTTTGTTCACCGCACTACTCGGCGGCGAGACGGTCTTTCGGGTGCACCCATTCGGCGGACTTGAACACCCCGTCGAGCGGCGTGTCCGCAAAATGATTGGTGAAATTGGAGATGGTCTTCTGCGCAACGCCCAAGATCACGTCCAAAATCGTTTGCGTAGAATAGCCGGCTGCGAGAAACGCCTGTGTGTCGGCTTCGCTGAGTTCGCCGCGCTGGACGACGACTTTGGCGACAAATTCGCGCAAAGCTTGGAGCTTGGGATCGTTGATCGGCGTTCCTTCACGCAGCGCTTCGACAACATCATCCGGCACGCCTTGGGATTTTGCGAGACCGGTGTGGGCGGGAACGCAATAATGGCAATTGTTTTGATAATTCGCCTCAAGCCAAACGATATTGCGTTCAACGGGCGTTAGGCTGGTCTTTTCAAACAACGTACCGATCATTTGATACGCTTCCAGCACTTTCGGGCTTTCGGCGAGGACACCGTAGAGATTGGGCACGAAGCCAAACGCTTTTTGCGCGCCTTCTAGGGCGGGACGGGCGTCGGCGGGGGCGGTCTGTGCAGAGTGAATGCTGAATTGGGCCATGGGAAAGCTCCTTTTTTCGATCCAGCAAGAGCGGGGGTCGTTCCTGCGATGATCGGCAAATGGCGACGCCGCTGAGCGGATGAAAGAGGCGTTGACGTCACGCCTGCGTGAGCGGCGTCTTGGTCTCGTTCATCGAACATGCTCAACTTCCTAAAAGCCGCCTTTTCGGCGAGCGTTTGGGCGGAGTGTTGAGTGGGACACGGCTTTCAATTTGACGGTAAAACGGCGGTCGTCACCGGCGGCGCCAGCGGTCTTGGTTTGGCGATCGCCGAGGAGCTGACGCGTCGCGGCGCACGGGTGGGTTTGGCGGATATTGAGATGGATCGCGCCTGCACCGCGGCTTTCGCCTTGTCGCTGGGGCGCGCAGAGGTGAAGCCGTTCGCGGTGGATGTCGCGGACGCCGACAGCGTCGAAGCGTTGGCGGACGCCGCCTGGCGCGAGTTCGGCCGCGTGGACGCGGTGTTCAACAATGCCGGCGTCGGCGGCGGCCGGGATTTGATTGGCACGAGGGAAACGGACTTCGATTGGATCTGGTCGGTCAACGTCAAAGGCGTTTGGAATGGATGCCGTAGTTTCGGTGCGCGGTTTCAAGACCAAGACGGACACGCCCTCATCGTCAACACGGGCTCCGAGCATTCCCTGGGCGTGCCGCATCTGAACCAAGGGATCTACACCGCCTCGAAGCACGCGGTTCACGGCATGACGGATGTGCTGCGCCGAGAAACGCCGGATCGGATTCAAGTCTCCCTGTTTTGCCCCGGCATTGTCGCCACGGAGATTTGGAATTCGTCCCGCAATCGGCCGGACGCCTTTGGCGGCGCGAAGCAAGCCAATGCGTTAGGACGCACGATCATGGATTATGGCATGCAGGCCGACGATGTCGCACGGCGCGCGCTAGACGGCGTAGAGGCCGGCGAATTCTATATCGTCACCCACCCGCACAACAAGAAAATGATCAAAGCCCGCCATGAGGAGATGGTGCAGGCGTTCGATGCGCAAACCGGACGCATTGACGGCGATCGCTTTGATATGGACACCATTCTCGCGAACATCATGCCCTAGGCGTGATGCGGCGTTCGAACCTAATCGTCTATCGCGCGTTGGCTTCGATATCTTCCGATGAATTCACGATCCGGTTTGAGATATCCTTGATCTCATCGGTCAGCGCGCCGAATTCTCGCCCGAATTCGCCGGCGCGCTCAGCAGAAATCTTGGCGTTCAGCGCGATCATGCGGGAATAGTGCGCGGCTTGTCGAATATCGCGGACAGCCGCAAAGACGTGGTCCGACCGAGCGGACCGCTCATTCTCTTTAGCCGCGACATAATCGTCATGATCCGATTGCAGCGCATTTACGACCGCTTGCAAGGCCTGCAGCAATTGCGTCTGGATCAGGTGCGAGATCGTCAGGCACTCTTGCGGCAAATTCGGATCTTGCGTCCCAAACCGCGCCGCCAATTGCGGGACAGGCGCGATGCTGCGCTCGATCAGATCCGTCGCATTTGCGCCCTTACCGCTAAGCTCGACTAAAACGCGCTCGGTCAGCATGGTCGGTCCGTCCGAATGGCCGCTCCGGCCGATCAGATCGGCGTGCGCGTTTTGGAAATCTTCGTAGCTCTCATTCAACGCGGCCAAGGCGCGCCGATCGACTTCGCCGTTCAATTGTTCTTCAAGAACGAGGTGCAACAGCAGAAAGCCGATCCTTTGCGACAACATGCGTTGTCGGCCAGCTTTCGAAATGACATGAACAAAACTCGAAGCGTTAAGGCCAAGCTTTTCATACGCGTCGTTTTGCGGCGTGGGCTTGGATTGTAAATTCGCGAGCATTTTGGAATTCATCTCAAAATTCCCAAATAGAACAATAGGTTAAAGTATCGCGGATGGACGCATCGCTTCGTCCTTATCGTTCCGAGTGTTCGGCGAAAAGTATGAACAAAATCTCGCCAAATCCCGCGCTTCACACGGAAAAACGCGCAGAGCCGCAACCCCTGCGTGAGGCGATATACATGCACTTATCCACAGTTGCCGAAGGATTACGGCGGGGAGTCGCGAGCGATTAGCTTAGGGACAAAATCAGGCCTTCATTCGGCCCCGCCTCACCCTTCAACACTTTCAAATAAGCGGACGCGACGGCGTCAGGTCCAGACAGATTCGTCACTTCCAAAAGACCCTTCGCCTGGCCGAGGAAGGACACCCAGGCTTTGCCGATCTCGGCGTTGAACGCATCCGGACCAAGCGTTTTCATTTTCGCATGCGCGTGATCGGGCGCGAAAAACAAGATCGGTTCAGGACCTGGCGCGCCCTTCATGCCGCCCGATGCTTCCCAATGCGTGGCGCCGACCAAACACGCGTATTTGAGATCGTCGCCCAGGCGCTCATGAATCTTATGCAAAATACCGGCGTTCCCCGCGAAATCGACATAGACGGAGGGCTCGAGCTCCAGATCCGACTCATCGTTATAGACGCGCACCTCATCGTAGAGACCCGTCTTCTTGACGAAATCGACATTCCCCGGCGAGGTGAGGCCGATGCGATAGGTTTCCGCGCTGGTCTGGCCGGCGATTTGCGCGAGCGCGAGCGAGGTTTTGGACGACGCGCTGGTCATCAACAACCGCGTCGCGCCAAACCAGTCGGACTCCCGAAACATGCCTTCGATCAAAAAGGACGTCATGAACAAAGGCTCGAACAGCATGCGTTCGGCCTCCGTGTCAGGATTGTGGGCGGGGTCGGCGTCTAGCCGGCGATAGGCGTTGTAGACCGGCGACATGGGCTGGCGATGCGCAGCCATGTCGGTAAAACCGCCGGCGGAGACTTTACCAGGCTGAACCGTCAGATGGCTGGACATCGGAAAATAGCCGTAAAGCCGTTCGCCGACTTTCAGATCAGACTGGTTGGTTTCTTCGACAACGCCATAGCCCCACACGGGCACGCGACCGAAACCATCCGGGGCTGGGAAGAAATTCCAATACGCCATCTGCTCGCCGAACACCGCATAGGTGATGTTGTTCGCCGTCAGCGCGAATTTTTCAACACGTATGCGCGCTTCCCCGTCGCCGAGCGGCGCAGCGTCGTTTGTTTGGGTTTCGGTTGCGGAAAACTCATCGCGACGAACCATAAAATCGACGGTCTGGGTCATGCTGCTTCCTCCTTTTTTTTCTTTTTATTTTGGCCGTCTAGCTGTTGGATCGCAAATCCAGGCCGATTTTTGAAATCGCGTGGACGAAATTGTTCGGCGCAATCTAAATCTCGCCCGTCCATTCGGCGTTCGGCAAACGTCCAAGAATCTGCGAATAGGCGACCTCCAATTGCATGTTGGCGACCCTTTTGTCCAAACAGACATGAGGACCGACGCCGAAAGCGATGTGATCCTTAGCGCTCGCGCGCTCCACAACAAACCGAACTGCGGCCCTTTGCGCGCCATATCGTCGAGCAAGGATGAGGCTTTCTCTTCCACCCGCTTGCGTAGATTGGAGACATAACCGGGCGTGAAATACGCCATGTGCTCGCGCCGCAAATTCATACGAAGAGGCTGATCCAAGCAGATCATCGTATCCAAAGATGCGCGGTGCAAAAGCGGGTGGCGTTGGTCCGGCATCCCGTAATTCATCATGATGCCGCCCTTTTGGGACGAAAACACGTCTGTATCGAGCTCCACACGCTTCACGTCGTCGCACCGCGTCAGCGCCCAAAAACCCGCGCCCCGATCTTCAGGATGCCACAAGATGGGCGCATTTTCCCGCATCTCAGCGTATCCCGAATAGGGTTGGCCCTGTGTGAACAAGTCAAGACGGCCAAGGTCGACGGGCGGCTTGATATCCGCAATGGGCGAGTATTTGGCCCCTTTTCGGGCGTCGACTTCCTCAAGCGCGGTTTCGCTGACGTTTTGCAGGCTCATTCAGTCGGTCCTCATCGCGACGCAAAGGCGATGCGTTGGAGACCCTTATCAGCGCCCGCCCCGTTTTGGACCAGATCGTGACTTTGAGGCGTCTCCTCGGCGCGTTTGAGCGGTTTTCCGCTTTCTTGATTTGAGCTTAGTCGACATGCCGCGCGCGCCAACGGCTTTCGCGGCGTCACCCTCCGCATCAATTGGGTAAGACTTCGGCGACCATGAGGGATTGGGGCGACGCGCCGGGGAGATATGGTCGTAAAACTCCGCCAGCAATTCGCCGGCGGGCACTTCCGCCGCCGCGCCGGATGGAAGATCGCCCAGTTCGAACGGACCATAGGAGACGCGGATCAATCGGTTCACTTTCATACCGAGGCTTTCCAGGGCGCGACGGGCCTCCCGCTTCTTACCTTCGACAAGGGTCATATTGATCCAAGTATTCGCCCCGATGGACCGATCGAGCGTGGCGATGATGGAGCGATATTCTACGCCCTCATAGACGATACCGTCGCGCAGCTTGTCCAATTCGGGCTGTGTAATGCGTCCATAGGCGCGCGCTTTGTAGCGACGCTTTAGCCCGGTCGCCGGCAGCTCCAACGCCCGCGCCAACTCGCCGTCATTGGTCAGCAACAATAGGCCTTCAGTGTTCAGATCGAGACGGCCGATCGTGACCACGCGCGGCAGGCCTGGCGGCAAGGCGTCGAACACGGTGGGGCGTCCGTCCGGATCGCGATTGGTCGTCACCAGCCCCGCCGGCTTGTGATAACGCCACAATCGCGTCGCTTTTGGCTTGCCCACACGCTCGCCATTGACGGTGATTGTCTCTTGCCCGGTAACCTTAAACGCCGGCGTCGTCAGCACCTCGCCGTCGACTGAAACCTGTCCCGTTTCAATCAGCTTTTCCGCATCGCGCCGTGAACATACGCCCGCGCTGGCGAGAAATTTGGCGATGCGTTCGCCATCCTCCCAATTTGCAATAGGAGCTGTGCCTTTAAGACTAGGTTTCGGGGGTCGTTTCCCTCTGGGGGGTCGGCCCGTCTCTCGACGCTCCGTCATACATGCGCTCCATTATCTGAGCGCCGCTTATAGACCCGAACTTAGCCGGCCGCCATGCGCTCTTGAAGCGCAGCCGTCATTTCCGCGAAAGACGGCGCAACGGCGGGATGCTCGGAGATACGCGCCAGATACGCCGCGCATTTCGGCGCACCTTCGAACGGCGTCCGGCCGACCATGCCGCAAATCGCTGGAACGAAGAACATGGTCGGCGCCAGCACGGCGTCCGCGATGGTGAAGCTGTCCCCATGGGCGAATTCGCCCTCGCCAATGAACCGCTCAAGATAGCCCAAGCCCTGATTGAGCTCGGCGAACGCATCGGACAGCGCTTGCGGATCTCCGGCCGGACCCAATTGGAACAGCTTGCCCAACCCTGCGCCGGCATAGAGCTCCATTAGGCGGACCAGCATGGAGACATGGGCGAGGTCCTCCGCCTCTTCCGGCGCGAGACGCGGGCCGTCAAACTTCGCGTCGATATACCAACAGATCGACAGGCTTTCGACGATGAGCTTGCCGTCTGCGACCATGGCGGGGACACGGCCAAGCGGCGTGATCTCCAGATAGGCGTCGCCTTCCGGTCGCATCTGAAAATCAATCTGATCGTAGACGCCCTTAGCGCGCGCCGCGATTTTGACCCGATGCACAAAGGGCGACAGTCTCAAGCCATAAACGACAATACTCATGGCGACGCGCTCCTAAAAGTGCGCAAGGATTAAGGGCGCGCCGAGCGCGAAGCCCATCAAAAATTCGAATACAGCGCCGCCGGCGTTCGTCTTGGTAGCGGCGCCGTCCGCGATCATCGATATGCACCGGCCGATCGATGCGCCGATCCATCCTGCGCCAATCGCTGCTGCGGCGGCGGACGCGCCGATAAACTCGCCGCCCAAAGACAGCCCCGCGAACGCATGGCCCATGAAAAACAGACCGCCATAAGTCGCTCGGAATTCAGAGACGCCTTCCTTGCGTCCTTCAGTAGGCGACAAATGCACCAATCGCCCCACCCAAGAGGGATTGATCACCCCATAAAGGCCCATTCCGCCGCCGATCACGCAGGCGACAAGCGCCAGAATGGTCTCCCAGCCCATAACTTCCAGCTCCGCTTAGCGTGATCCGACGACTTCCGTCATCTTCTCCGCATCAACCGCCTTTGCATAGGAGTTGTCACGATACTTCTTAAACTCAGAGCGTGCGAGCGCCCGGCAATGCACTTCGTCGGGGCCATCCGCCAAACGCAAGGTGCGGATGTTGGAATAGGCGCGCGCAAGCCCGAAATCTGACGTCACGCCGCCGCCGCCATGAGCCTGAATCGCTTCATCAATCACCCGGCAGGCGATGCGCGGGGCGGCCACTTTGATCATCGCGATCTCATCTTTCGCGACCTTGTTGCCGACCGTGTCCATCATATAGGCGGCTTTCAGCGTCAAAAGGCGGGTCATCTCAATATCGATCCGCGCTTCTGCGACGCGTTGCTCCCACACGGAATGCTCCGCGACCTTCTTGCCGAACGCCTCTCTAGATAAAAGACGCTTACACATTTTCTCAAGCGCCACTTCCGTTGCGCCGATGGTACGCATGCAGTGGTGAATACGGCCCGGCCCAAGGCGGCCTTGAGCGATTTCAAACCCGCGTCCTTCTCCGAGGATCATATTCTCGGCCGGGACGCGCACGTCTTTCAGGATAACTTCGGCATGGCCGTGCGGCGCGTCGTCATAGCCGAACACCGGCAGCATGCGCACAATTTCAATACCTGGGGAATCGAGCGGCACGAGAATTTGGCTTTGCTGCTTATGACGCTCGGCGCCGAGATCCGTCTTGCCCATGACGATCGCGATTTTACAGCGGCGATCGCCCACGCCGGAGGACCACCATTTTCGGCCATTGATGACGTATTCATCGCCGTCGCGAACGATGCGCGTTTCAATGTTTGTCGCGTCGGAGGAGGCCACTTCGGGCTCGGTCATCAAAAAGGCGGACCGGATTTCTCCGTCCATCAGGGGACGGAGCCATTGGGCCTTTTGAGCGTCGCTGCCATAGCGGTGCAACACTTCCATATTGCCGGTGTCTGGCGCGGAGCAGTTGAAAACTTCCGACGCCCAACCAACGCGGCCCATAATTTCAGACAGCGACGCGTATTCCAGATTGGTGAGACCCGCGCCCTTATACTCGTCCGTGTCATGCTCTGGATTGGGCGGCATAAAGAGGTTCCAAAGCCCTTCCGCGCGAGCTTTGACTTTCAGCTCTTCCAAAATCGGCGGGATGGACCAGCGATCTTCAGCTTCTTCGTGCTGCTGATCATAGGTGGCGACATTGGGATAAACATGCGTCTCCATAAAAGCGGTAACGCGATCAATGTATTCCTGGGCGCGCGGCGTGTGATCGAAATTCATATCATCTCTCCCAATACGGTGTCGTCTCTGTCCATTCGGGCGCGACCCTAGACAAGCGCTGCGGCGGCGGAAAGGCGAGCATTTGGGATTCCGACCCAAATAAGCCTATGACGCAGGGTCATGACGCCCTTTATCGCAGCCATCATCCTCGCGACAACGCTGCTGACGGCCTTCATCTCGGGCATTTTCGGCATGGCGGGTGGGCTGATCCTGATGGGCGTTCTGGCGGCTTTGGTCCCGGTCGCGGCCGCTATGGTGATCCACGGGCTGATCCAATCCGTCTCAAACGGCTGGCGCGCATTTCTTCTGCGCGATCAAATTTCCTGGCCGATCGTCGGGCGCTATGCCGTTGGCGGAACGCTTGGCGTCGCCGCATTGTTCGCAGTGGCGTGGAGACCGGACGCCGCCACGGTGTTTTTGCTGCTCGGCGCGACGCCAATGCTCGTCTGGCTTCCGAAAGAAAGCCTGGATCTAAGCGCAGAAAAACCCTGGCGCGCAGAATTAGCAGGCTTTCTCGTTCAAGCGCTCAACACCATCGCCGGCGTGGCCGGACCGCTTCTAGATCTGTTCTTCGTCAAAACCGAACTGACGCGACAGCAGATCGTCGCAACGAAAGCGATCACCCAAGTGCTCGCCCATGGCGTGAAGATCGGATTTTGGAGCGTTCCGTTGATTTCCGCAGCGGGCGCCTCGGCTCTGCCGCCCGCCTGGCTGCTCGCGGCGGCGATCCCCTTATCCATGGCTGGCACCTGGGCCGGCGGCAAGGTGTTGGCGCGCATGACGGACGCGAACTTCAACCGCTGGACCAAATGGATCGTGACATTGGTGGGCGCCATCTATATAGCGCGCGGTCTCTCCGCCCTGGCCTAGCGACGCGCGCGAAAAAAGCGTCTCAGCAATTCGGCGCTTTCGTCTGCGCGTACGCCGCTTTTCACCTCCGGCCGCCAATGACAGGTCGGCTGCTCGAAGAATTTCGGCCCATGAGCGACGGCGCCGCCCTTTGGATCCGACGCGCCATAGACCAACCGGCGAATACGCGCGTGGGAGATGGCGCCGGCGCACATCGCGCAGGGCTCCAGCGTCACATAAAGATCCATGCCGGTAAGACGGTAGTTTTCACGCACTTGACCGGCCTCGCGCAAGGCGAGGATCTCCGCATGCCCAGTGGGATCGGACAGACTGATGGACCGGTTGTGCGTTTGCGCCAGCACTTGGCCGGTGCCAGGGTCGGCGATCAAAGCGCCGATGGGGGCCTCGCCCATCTCGGCCGCCGCGCGCGCAAGCTCCAAGGTGCGCGCCATAAGGACGTCGTCGTCAAGCGCGTCGGGCATAAGACAGGTCCTTTCATTAGACGGTTGAGGCGGTCGCGACGCCGGCTCATTTGCGTTCGCCGCGCGCGATGCTAAACGCCCGCGATGCGTATTGTCAGCGGTACACTTAAAGGGCGGTCAATCTCAACGCCCGATGGCAAAGGAACGCGCCCCACCAGCGATCGGGCGCGCGAATCCATCTTCAACGTGCTCGCTCACGCCGATTGGGCGCCCGATCTGGAAGATGCGCGCGTGATGGATTTATTTGCAGGATCCGGCGCACTTGGCTTTGAAGCGATCTCGCGAGGCGCTTCTTTCTGTTTGTTCGTGGAAACCGAGGCGCGGGCGCGCGGCGTTATCCGCAGCAATATCGATGCGTTCTCGCTCTTTGGAAACACGCGCATCCATCGGCGCTCAGCCACTGATCTGGGGCCCAAGCCTGCCGGGGTCGGCGCGCCCTTCGATCTCGCTTTCATGGATCCGCCTTACGGATTTGATCTGGTTGATCCAACCCTGTCGCAATTGCTGCGCGGAGATTGGTTGGCAAAGAACGCACTGATCATCGCGGAAACCGGACGCGAGGATACGCCGCCCAGCGCGGAGGATTTCGAAACGCTCGACACGCGCGATTATGGCGCCGCGCGCATCCATTTCCTACGGCTCGCAGCGTTCAAAACAGGCTAGGGCTTCAGCACCGTCGCGCCGAGCGTTTGGCGCCCCTCCAAAGCACGATGCGCTTCGGCGACATCTTTTAGGGCGAAACGCTGGCGAATGTCGGCTTTCAACGCGCCCGCCTTCATCGCGCCGAACAAAGCTGCGGCGCCCCGATCTAAATCCGCCCTTTCCGCGCAATAATGCATCAATGTCGGCCGCGTCATGGTGAGCGATCCGCCCGCCGCCAACCGTCCTGGTGGGATTGGGTCGACCGGGCCTGAGGCGTTTCCATAAGTGATAAAATGCCCGCGCGGACGCAGGGAATTCAAACTGGCTTCGGCCGAGCTCTTGCCGACGGAATCATATGAGACGTCCACGCCGCGACCGCCGGTTAGCTCCTTCACGCGCGCGGCGACGTCTTCATTCGCGAGCAGAACGTCATCGCACCCATAATCGCGGGCGAGGTCGGCCTTCTCCTCGGTTGAGACGACGCCAATCACGCGACATCCCAGCGTTTTCGCCCAAGGCGTCAGCAGAGAGCCTACGCCGCCGGCCGCCGCCCACACTAGGACCTGATCGCCGGGCGAGGCGTGACCAATCTCAAACAATAGCATCCAGGCGGTGAGCCCTTTCAGGAGCACCGCCGCGCCTTCTTCATCGCTCACCCAGTCGGGAAGTTTCACCACGGACGCTGCTGGAATGTTACGCATGCTCGCATAAGCGCCCGGCATGCTGCCATAGGCGATTCGATCCCCGACAGCGACGCCCTGCACGCCTTCGCCCAAAGCCTCGACAACGCCGGCGCCTTCCATGCCCGGGGTTAATGGCAGCGGCGCGGGATAAAGCCCCGTGCGGAAATAGACGTCGATAAAATTGAGACCGATCGCGGTTTGACGGATTTGAACTTGGCCGGGGCCGGGCGGATCGAGCGTCTCGCTGACCAGCGTCAGCACTTCCGGCCCGCCTATTTCTGTGACGCGAACGCGTTCAATTTCCACCATGGCTTCCGTCCTTCGACTCATGCTCTTTCTCGTTTGATGAGCATTCTAGAGACGATTTGCGGGATCGACGAGGCTGGGCGAGGTCCATGGGCGGGTCCTGTTTGCGCGGCGGCGGTGGTTTTAGATCCAACCCGCCCGATCGACGGTCTAAACGATTCCAAAAAGCTAAGTGAAAAGCGCCGTAACACGCTCGCGGCGGAGATTCGCGAAAAAGCCGCTGCATGGTGCGTGGGCTGGGCCAGCGCAGAAGAGATCGACAAACTGAACATTCGCCGCGCCAACCATTTGGCGATGCAACGCGCGTTTGAGCAGCTACGCCTTCGCCCGGCACGCGCGCTGGTCGACGGGAATGATGCGCCGCCTCTGCCATGCCAGGTTGAAACGCTGATCGGCGGCGACGGGTTGGAACCCGCCATTTCCGCCGCCTCTATTCTCGCCAAGACCGCGCGAGACGCAGAGATGGCGCGCCTAGACCAAATCTATCCGGGCTATGGCTTCGCCAAACACAAAGGATATGGCGTGAAAGCGCACGCCGAGGCGTTGGATCGATTAGGACCTTGCGCCGCGCATCGCCATAGCTTCAAACCGGTCAAAGCGGCGCTCTCCGCCGCTGCGCTTCGAGCGGTTTGAAACCACTCAATAAGAGGGTCGCGTAAGATGGCGGGATCACGCGAATGTGATTAACGCTTTGAAGGCTAATCGACCATCTTCGCCATATCGATTTTCGTTAAGGGGAGAAACCTGATGATCCGTTCCACAATTCTTGTCGGCGCGTCTGCTGTGGTGCTGGCCGCCTGCCAAACCGCCTATGAGAGCGACGCCGATGCAGCAGTTGAGACCGCGGCGGAAGAGGCCGCGCCCGTCGTTGAGGAGATTGTGGAAACAGTGGAAAGCGCAGCGCCGGCACCCAGCTTTGACACCGCTGCGATGGCGAGCGTTCTGGCGGCCCAGCCCGAAGAAGTTCAAGCCCGCTATCAATATCGCCACCCCGCAGAAACGTTGGAGTTTTTCGGCGTCGCGCCAGGAATGACGGTCGTCGAAGCGTTGCCCGGCGGCGGATGGTATTCGAAAATTCTACTTAGCTATCTTGGTGAAGACGGCGCATTGGTCGGCGGCCAATATCCCGAATCGCTGTGGCTGAACTTCAACGGAATGACGCCGGAACGCGCGGCCGAACGCTCCGCCGGGATCGCAAAATGGCCGGAAGAGGCCGCAGCCTGGAATGTGCCCAACGCGGCCGCAATAAGTCATTACTATATGACAGAGGCGCCTGCTGAGGTTGAGGAAAAAGTAGACGCGGTCATCTTCATACGCGCCTTGCACCATCTTCACCGGTTTGAATCTAAGGGCGAATACTTCTCCAAAACCGTGGCGGAGACCTACAAAGTGTTGAAGCCCGGTGGAATTGTCGGCGTGGTGCAGCACCGCGCGCCGGAAGAAAACTCTGATGAATGGGCGATCGGCAATGCGGGGTATCTCAAACAATCACGCATCATCGCGGCGTTTGAAGAGGCCGGCTTCGTTCTGGACGGCGCGAGCGAGATCAACGCGAACGCCAATGATACCCCGACCGAGGATGAGGTGGTTTGGCGCCTGCCGCCGGTCTTAGGCGGCACCGAAGAAGGCACGCCTGAACAAGCCGCCATGAACGCAATCGGCGAAAGCGATCGGATGACGTTGCGATTCAAAAAGCCGGCGTAGATTTCTAAGTCCCGGCGAGCGCAAGCCCGCCGGGATATTTGCGCGTCTTACCGACGCCCAAATAGCTTTTCTATATCGGCGAGCTTTAGCTCCACATAGGTCGGGCGACCGTGATTGCATTGGCCGGAATGAGGCGTCGCCTCCATCTGGCGCAGCAGGGCGTTCATTTCCTCGCCAGTAAGACGGCGACCGGCGCGGACCGAACCGCGGCAGGCCATATTACCCATAACCTCTTCGAAGCGTTCTTTCAGGGCGAGCCCGGCTTCATACTCCGCAAAATCATCCGCCAAATCTTTGATGAGGCCCGCCGAATCCATCTCGCCAAACAAGGCCGGCGTGGCGCGCACAGCGACGCAACCCTTGCCGAACGCTTCGATCTCCAAGCCAAGCTCAACAAGTTCATCCGCGCGGGCGAGCACGCGGTTCGCCTCATCTTCCGACAATTCCACGATTTCTGGGATCAGCAAGGCTTGGCGCTTTACGCCGGACGCCGCCATATCCATCTTCATCCGCTCATAGACCAAACGTTCGTGCGCCGCGTGCTGATCGACAATGACGACGCCGTCAGCCGTCTGCGAGATCACATAGGTTTCGTGCACCTGCGCCCGCGCGACGCCGAGTGGGAAGTCCTGCGCCGCGTCCACAGGCGCGGCCGGTTCAATCCGCGCCGTCGGCGCGGCGTCCGCCGCAAGGCCCGCGTCAAACGCATCGTCGCCAGTTTCGTGAACGCCAGCCGGTGCGGACGTGAACTTCGGAAAAGGCCCTATGCCTGGCCGCGGCGGCGCAAAAGACGACGTGCGTGAGAACATCGAGCCCTGCGCCGGGAAGGATGAGGACGGCTCCGTCCGCACCGCGCCTAAAGCGGCGCCCGCCACAGTCGTGGACGCCCGATGCCCCGCCGCCGCCAACGCGTGGCGCAAAGCGCCGATCAACAAACCGCGCACATTCCCCGGGTCCCGAAAGCGAACTTCCGTCTTAGCAGGGTGCACATTGACGTCGACCTGCTCCGGATCAAGATCGACGAACAGCGCCGCCATCGGATGCCGGTCGCGCGCCAGAAAATCCTGATACGCCGCGCGGATAACGCCTGTCAGAAGTCGGTCTTTCACCGGGCGGCCGTTCACGAATAAATATTGATGCTGGGCGTTGCCGCGATTGAGCGTCGGTAAGCCGGCGAAACCGGTCACTCGCACGCCATCGCGTTCCGCATCGATCGGGCAGGCGTTCTCTCGAAATTCTCGGCCCATAATCGCGCCCAGGCGTTTCAATCGCGCTTCGCCAGGCTCGCCGCTTTCGGCCGGCATTTTGAAGACGGAGCGGCCATTGCTTTCCAGCGTGAACCCAATATCGGCGCGCGACATAGCCAAGCGGCGCATCACATCCGACACCGCCATGGCTTCGGCGCGTTCGGACTTCATGAATTTCAGTCGCGCCGGCGTTGCGAAAAACAAATCGCGGATCTCAATGCGCGCGCCATGCGGCCCCAACCCCGTCCACGCCGCAGGCTTAGGGCCCGAAAGCGCGCCCGCCTCCACGTTCAATTCATACGCATCCGCAGCGCCCGCCGCGCGCGACAAAATCGATAGCCGGGAGACCGATCCGATGGAGGGCAAGGCCTCGCCTCGAAACCCAAGCGTATGAATGTTGAGCAGATCGACCCGGCCGGCGTCATCGGCGGAGAGTTTGGATGTGGCGTGGCGCTCAACGGCGATGGGCAATTCTTCAGCCGTCATGCCGCAGCCGTCATCCTCCACCAAAATGCGCTGCAAGCCGCCGCCTTCAATACGCACCGAGACATGCTTGGCGCCGGCGTCGACGGCGTTCTCCACCAACTCCTTCACCGCGGCAGCCGGGCGCTCCACCACCTCTCCCGCCGCGATGCGGTTAATGGCCTCAAGCGGCAAACGACGGATGATGGGCTCGGAATGAAGGGTCAGCGATTCGGCCATTCCAAAGTCTAGCGCGCTGGACCCGACGGAGCGAGAGGAATGGCTGCGAGCGCTGTTTTTCCTAGCTGGGAAAGCAACTGCAATCGCCGAGTACGGATTGTCCGCACCTATGTTATAGCCGCCGAAAATATGAGGATTCCATGCTGCTGCGCCGCGTAATTGACCACATCAAAGCTCAGAACTGGACGGCTGTAACGCTCGACTTTGTCGTGGTCGTACTAGGCGTTTTTATCGGCTTTCAAGCGTCAAACTGGAATGACGAGCGCCTGGAATTGCAAAAGGCCTACGCCTTCGACGACCGTTTGATCGCCGACATGCGGGCTGAGGCCGTTTTGTACGGTGACACCGAGACATACTATCGTAGTGTTCTTCACAACGCCGAGGCGACATTGCTCGCGCTGACTGACGAAAATGAGCTCGATGACCATCAGCTTTTGGTCAGCGCGTTCCGGGCGACGCAGTTCTTTTGGTATAGCCGACGGCGCGCCGCTTATGATGAGTTGGAAGCGACAGGGGACCTCAACCTAATCTTCGACGACCAGCTGCGCGAGACCGCGATACTCTACTACAACGCTGATTTCATTGATAAAATGTCGGAAAACAGCGAAAACTCTTTGTACAAAATCGAGTTCGGCAAAACGGCGCCTCCCAAAGTTCACCAACAATTACGCGAACGCTGCGGCGGCCGTGCGCTCACCGAAGAAAACTTCGCGGATCGGGGCGTTACGATAGACTATGAGTGCGCGCTCGATCTCCCCGCAGAAGACATCGTCGAAGCCGTCGCCGCGCTGAAGCAGAATGACGCGTTGGCGCCAGCGCTTAGGCTACGCATCGCCGACGTCTCCACTGCAATCGCAAATTTGGCGGAGAACAAGCGATTGTTCGACTTCCTTCGTGAATACGATTGGTGACGCTAGCGAACCGACACGTCATATAAAATATCGCACTAGACTGTCATGCCCCGCATGACTTGGAACGCGTCTTTGAGTTGGGTCGACCACATTTCGGAGAATTCGTGGAACTTTTGATCATCCGCCTCGATCCGGCGGATTTGGTCGAATTCCAGCACATTGGATCTCAACACGGCGAGATCTAGCGGCATCCCCACCGTCAAATTCGATCGGATCGTGGAGTCCATCGACAAGAGCGCGCAGATTATCGCGTCCTGAAGGTCGGTTTCAACGTTTACAACACGATCGATGATCGGCTTTCCGTATTTGTGCTCGCCAATCTGGAAGAAGGGGGCGTCATCCATCGCCTCGATGAAATTGCCCGCCGCGTAAATGTGGAACAGACGAGACCGGCCGCCTCGGCGTTGACCGCCGACAATGATGGACGCGTCCGAGCTTGCGCCCCGAGAGGCCAGTCCCGGCCCATAGCGCTCCTGGACCTTTTGCATCGTCTCGCCGACCAATTGCGCCACATCGAACATGCTTTTCGCGGTGAGCAGCGTCATTTGACCGTTGTCTGGGTTGTCGATTTGCTCGTTGAGTTCGGAGATGACGGCTTGAGTGATCCCCAGATTGCCCGCCGTCATCATTGCGATGGCGCGTTCGCCCGGCACGCTCCAATGAAATTGCTTTTTGACGCGGGAGACATTGTCCACCCCGGCGTTCGTTCGGGTATCAGATAAAAACACCAAGCCCTGATTCAGCTTTAACGCAACGCAATACGTCAACGGGTCGTCCTCTATATTAAAGGGATCCCGATCGGGAAACATGCGCTGTTGCGCATTATTGTGATCCATCTGATGCCCAGCCGTCCGTTTCACCGGCTACCGGCGCAAAGCCGTAAGCCCCCGCTAAAAGATTCGCAACCTCGTAATTTTGGTCGATAAAGTCCGTGAGAAATTCATGCAGCCCGTATTTGAATATATCCTCGATCGACCGTTCCGCGACGCTTTTGATGAACATACTCACCTCGTCGTGGCAATCCGCTTTTTGTCCATAATAGGTTTCCAGCGACGTCTGTGTTCTGGCGACACTGTTCAGATTGAACAAAATCGAGCGTGGAAATCGGCTCTCCATAATCAAAAAACGCGCAACTCCGCTGGATGATACGTCAGATTTCGTCATGAAGGCGTAGGCGCGCTGCGCGGCCGTCGCTTGGAGCAAGGACACCCATTGGTGATTGTCGGCGCCAGACCCGATATCGTCCAATGACGGCAGCAAAACATGATATTTTACGTCCAACAGACGCGCCGTGCAGTCGGCCCGCTCGAACGACGCGCCAAGTCGCAGGAAGTTAAACCCGTCATCGCGCAACATCGTGCCCGTGACAGCGCCGCGCATGAGCGCTGATTGCGATTTCACCCAATCGATAAGGTCGGCCAGACCGGCGCCCCGTGCGTTGCGCATGTCGTAACGGCGCCCTTCAGACCAAGCCGAATTGACGGCCTCCCAGATCTCTTGGGTGAGTGCAAAACGAATCGACCGCGCATTCTCGCGAACGGTCGTCAGGCAGCTCATCACGCTGGAAGGATTTGCCTTGTCGAACAACAAATAAGCGAGCGCATCGCGCTGGCTAGCGCTTTTAACGTCCTCGCCAAAGGCCTCGCGTCCGCCAGCCGCGATCAAGACGGACGCCCATTCATTCGATGGCGCTTGTCCAACTTCCTGCGGTAGGGTGGACATGCGCCGCGCCGCGTCGACTAAACGCGCCACATTTTCCGCGCGCTCCATATAGCGGCCGATCCAGAACAGGTTTTCGGCGACGCGGCTTAGCATGGAGACCCACTCATGATCTTAGGACCCATGTGTCTTTCACACCGCCGCCCTGGCTGGAATTGACCACCAAGGAGCCCTCGTTCAGAGCGACGCGCGTCAGACCGCCCGGCGACAAGCGGACTTTCGAACCCACAAGCGCAAAGGGCCGGAAATCGATATGACGCGGGGCGATCCCGTCCTCCACCAAGGTAGGCGAAGTGGAGAGCGATAAGGTCGGCTGCGCGATGAAGGCTTTGGGCTTCGCCTTCACCCGCTTGGCGTAAGCGCGAATTTCTCGCTTGGACGCCGACGGCCCAATGAGCATGCCATATCCGCCAGACCCGTGAACTTCCTTGAACACCAACTCGTCCATACGGGACATGGCTTCTTCATAATGATCCGGCTCGCCCAAACGCCAGGTCGGTACATTGGGTAAGATCGCCTTCTCGCCGAGATAAAACTCTATGATTTCGGGAACGTAACAATAGATCGCTTTGTCGTCCGCGATGCCGGCGCCCGGCGCGTTAACAATGGTGACGCCGCCATCTAGATAAGCCTGCATCAAGCCGGCGCAGCCAAGGGCGCTGTCGGGATTAAACGCTTCGGGATCGAGAAAATCGTCATCGATCCGGCGATAAATCACATCCACACGCTCGGGCCCCGTGGTGGTGCGCATATAGACGCGGCCGTCCTCGACGAAGAGGTCGG
The DNA here is from genome assembly GCA_039026555.1 of Pseudomonadota bacterium. Classification (GTDB taxonomy): domain Bacteria; phylum Pseudomonadota; class Alphaproteobacteria; order Caulobacterales; family Hyphomonadaceae; genus JBCCMB01. The sequence goes on along the minus strand of JBCCMB010000013.1, from coordinate 16,436 downwards.
ACCCAACCACGAGCGTTACGCCCATTTCATCCGCGATGAAGGAATGCTCTTAATAGGCGCTGTTAAAATGTCCCGGCGTCATCACAACGATGTTCGGCGCGCCTTTGCAGGCTGGCGGCGCGACATCGGCCAGCGTTTTGCGCAATTGGTCCGGATAACCATTGACCGGAAGCACCTCGCCGCCATCGAACAATTCGGGGAAGAGGCGCGTCATCGTGGCCCGGTTTTCCAGCATGTAGGAAACGCCCGACGGCGTGCGGCAATTGTCTTCCAATACGTAGAAGTCTTCCGGGCCTGTGCGGACGATATCGACGCCGACAATGTGCGAATAGACGTTTTGCGGCGGCGAGAAGCCCTGCATCATCGGCAGATAGGCGTCATTGTCCGTGACCATTTTGCGCGGAACGATTCCCGCCTCAAAGATCTCGCCATCATTGTAGACATCGTGGATAAATCGGTTGAGCGCCTCGGCGCGCTGTTTCACGCCGCGATCGATAATGTCCCATTCCTTGGCGGCGAAAACGCGTGGAACAAGGTCGAAGGGGATTAAACGCTCTGGGTCGCCGCCTTCGCCGTAAACCGCAAACGTGACGCCGATGCGACGAAAAATCGTCTCCGCCTCGGCGCGCTTGCGATGCAATTCCTCCATATCTGTCGACGCAATCCAGTCCGCAACAGCCCGATAGCCCTCACGCACTTTTCCATCATTTCCCATCTCGTCGAACATGAAACGATCTTGACCGCCCAGGCATCAGGCAAATAGCCGACGCACATGAAATTCTGTCCATTTTTCCATGGAAAGCACAAGTTTTACGTGGCGAATGCGGTTAACTGCCTACAAATGGTCGTCAAATGAGCATTCGCGTCGCCCTTCTTCACCGCACCTCGTATTCCTACGATCGGAAAGTGCGGCTTGGACCGCAGACGATTCGTCTGCGCCCCGCGCCCCACGCGCGCACGCCGATCGTCTCCTACAGCCAGACGATTTCGCCGGCGAAGCACTTTCTCAATTGGCAGCAAGACCCGTTCGGCAATTACCAATCACGTGCGGTGTTTGAAGATCCGACCGATCATTTCGAGGTAAAAATCGACCTCGTCGCGGACATGATCGCCATCAACCCGTTCGATTTTTTCCTGGATGAAGAAGCCTTCTTCGCGCCGTTCGAATACGATCCTACGACCCGCGTAGATTTGGCGCCCTATCTCTCCGTTGACGCCATGGGACCGAAGTTTGAGGCAGCTGCGGAAAACGCCGAAGCGCTTTGGCGCGCGGGCCAAGGCAAAGACAAGCAAACCATAGACTTCCTGGTCGAGCTCAACCAAAGCGTTGAATCCAAGGTCAATTATATCGTCCGCATGGAGCCCGGCGTTCAGACGCCTGAGGAAACACTGGTCAGCGCAAAGGGGTCGTGCCGCGACAGCGCATGGCTGCTGGTCAATCTGTTGCGGCATGTCGGCATCGCGGCGCGGTTTGTATCCGGCTATCTAATCCAATTGGCCCCGGATGAGCGCTCTTTGACGGGCCCGTCCGGACCGGAAGCTGATTTTACCGATTTGCACGCCTGGGCGGAGGCTTTCATTCCCGGCGCCGGCTGGATCGGGCTGGACGCGACCTCGGGCCTGTTTGCGGGCGAGGGGCACATCCCGCTCGCGGCCACGCCTGCGCCGAAATCCGCCGCTCCAATCACGGGCGCGCTAGAGCCCTGCAACGTGTCGTTTGATTTCGACATGCAGGTGACGCGGCTGCGCGAACCTGCGCGGATCACCAAACCCCTCACCGATAACCAATGGGCGGCGGTGGATGCGGCGGGCCAAGCTGTCGAAGATAAGCTGCAGGACAGCGATATTCGTCTCACCATGGGCGGCGAACCCACTTTCGTCGCCGAGACTGATCGCGACGCCGACGAATGGACGATCGAAGCGGTGGGTCCCACCAAGCAAGGGTATGCTGATAAATTGGTGCGCCGCCTGCGCGATCGCTTCGCGCCTGGCGGCGTTCTGACCCACGGCCAGGGCAAATGGTATCCGGGCGAACCTCTGCCGCGATGGGCCTACGCAGTTGTCTGGCGACGCGATGGAATTGCACTCTGGAAAAATCCCGACCTGATCGCGAAGGAAGACGATGACGGCGCGCCCACCATCTCGAATGCGCAAGATTTTGCGGTCTCGCTCACGGAAAAACTAGGGCTGTCGTCCGACTTCGCGCAGGAGCTCTATGAAGATCCCGCCGAGCATTTGACGCGCGAGGCGCGCCTTCCAGAAAACCTGACCCCAGGCGACAATAAGCTGGACGACCCTGTGGAACGGGCGCGAATGGTGAAAATATTCGATCGCGGCCTAGGCCAGCCAGCCGCCTTCGTCTTGCCGCTGCAAGAAGCGCAAGCGGCTGACGGCGGACGCTCGGTCCGCTGGATGTCCGAGATATGGAGCACGCGCCGCGCAAAGCTGTGCCTTGCGCCCGGCGACAGCCCGGCGGGGTTTCGTCTGCCGATAAAATCCCTGCCGCACGTTGATGCGGACCTATACCCACACGTCATCGAAACCGACCCATTCCAAGAGCGGGCGGAGCTTCCGAAAACCACCATCCAGCGCCAGAAGCCGAAGAAAAAGACAGCGCCAAAATCCAAGCCTAAGACGCCGAGAGCTTCCGTTTCGGCGATGTCGACGGAGACCGGCCCGCTCGATCCGCCGCCAGTGCGCACGGCGCTCGCGATTGAACCGCGCGATGGGCGGCTGAACGTGTTCTTGCCGCCGGTCTCGACAGCTGAAGCTTATGTGGAACTCATCGCCGAGGTGGAACGTACGGCTGAAGAGCTAGGCCTTCCGGTGCGTTTGGAAGGGTATCCGCCACCGCGCGATCCCCGGTTTAGCGAGATCAAAGTGACGCCCGACCCGGGCGTGATCGAGGTGAATGTGCATCCCGCCTCGGATTGGGCCGAGCTGCGCAATCTCACGCAGACGCTCTATGAAGAGGCGCGCGCCTGCGGGTTGGACGCATCCGGGTTCATGATGGACGGGCGGCCGACGGGGTCTGGCGGCGGCGCACATGTCACGGTCGGCGGCGCGGAGGCGGCCGACAGCCCGTTCTTACGGCGGCCGGACGTTCTAGGCTCGCTGATCCGTTTTTGGCAGACGCATCCATCCTTAAGCTATTTCTTCTCCGGACTGTTTATCGGACCGACCAGCCAGGCGCCGCGCGTGGACGAGGCGCGTTCCGACCTGCTTTATGAGTTGGAGATCGCGCTCAACCAATTGCCCGGACCCGACGAAACGGAGTTTCCGCCTTGGACAGTCGACCGCATTTTGCGTCATTTGCTGGTGGATGTGACCGGCAATACGCACCGCGCCGAGATCTGCATCGATAAGCTGTATTCGCCGGACGGCCCAGCGGGTCGATTAGGTCTGGTTGAGTTCCGCGCCTTTGAAATGCCGCCGCATTGGCAAATGAATATCGCTCAGCAATTGGTGCTGCGCGCCCTCATCGCTTGGTTCTGGCGACAACCCTATACCGCTCCGCTCAAGCCCTATGGCATGGCGTTGCATGACCGCTTCATGCTGCCGGACGTGTTGTGGGCGGATTTCGGATCCGTCTTGGACGAGGTGTCGCGCGGATTGGGCGTTGCGATCGATCGCGAATGGTTCCGAGCACAGTATGATTTCCGGTTTCCGGTCGCAGGACGGATTACCCACAAAATCGGCAGTGACGAAATCGTCATGGAAATCCGGAATGCGTTGGAGCCGTGGCACGTTCTCGGCGAAGAAGGCGCGGCCGGCGGCGTTGCGCGATTTGTCGACAGTTCTTTAGAGCGTTTGCAGGTCAAACTCTCCGGCGCGTTCGACACATCGCACTTGCAAGCCGCCTGCAATGGGCGATTGCTGCCGCTTCAGGCGGGCGACGGGCCGGGCGAGCAGATCTGCGGCGTTCGCTTCAGGGCTTGGAAGCCTCCGAGCGGTCTTCACCCCACCATCGACCCACATGATCCGCTCATTTTCGACCTCATAGACGCATCCGCCGGACGCGCCGTAGCGGGTTGCACCTATCACGCAACGCATCCTGGCGGCCGAAACTTTGAGACGCGGCCCGTCAATGCATTGGAAGCGGAAGGCCGCCGCCTCGCCCGTTTTAAGCCCTTCGGTCACACGCCGGGCCAAATGTCTCCAAAGCCCTCAAACGCCGATCCCCGCGCGCCGTTTACGCTCGATTTGCGACGGTCTTGAGCCTCGCCTCCGTCGCTAAGAACGCCAATTCGTAAACGCGCTGACGCGCGCTCGTCAGTCGCTTTCTCAATTACAATTCATTTATGTAAGCGGGCAGAGAAGCGCTTCAGAGCGTTTGTGAGCACACTCAAAACACTGATTTTATGTCTATTTTTGTACAAAACTAACAGGTCTGGCGGGGGCGCGCCGCCCATGACCCGATCCCCTTTCTTAGCAAAATATTAAGGTGGCGGGCGGGATTTTATCGATATCGTTAACATTCCGCAGCGCGTGTCATCGAAGGGGTGTGTGAGCATGACGAACCGTTCGCCGCGTTGGAGCCTGGACCTCGGGTTTCGCGATAAAATCAAAACGCTGACCTCGAAAACGAGTTTCTCAGAGCACGGCCTTAAGGGCGACCTCAAAAAGGGCAAGCTCTCCTATGATCGCGGCCGAACGCGCGCCGTCGCCAAGCGCGACGCCGCCGACGGCGTGCCGATCTCTGAAGCGGTCACCGCGGATCAATGGAGCGAGCGCGAGCAATTGATCGCCGAGCAGGCCGACGATGTGCGACGCGGACTGGGCACTTGGTTCCGCGCCTCATCCACGGAAGTGCGCAATTATGTGCATCGCTGCACCCCGCGCGAGATGACGAGCGATTTTCTATGCGAGGCCATTAAGGCTGAGCAAAACGAAATCCGCCAATATGAAGACGAAGATTTTGAAAGCGCCGAAGCCGAGTACGACAACACCGTGGTCGAGCTCGACACGTTTCGACAAACCCACCAAAGCGGGATCGGAAAGCGCACGCCCGACATCAAAAAGAACGTCGAACAAGCTATCGCGGTTTTACTGTTCGTCTTGATTTTAGAGGGCTGTTTCAACGCGCTCTTGTTCAAGGACGCGCAGTCTTCCGGCCTACTCGGCGGCATGTTGATCGCATTCGGCGTCAGCGCGGTGAACGTCACATGTGGTGTCGTGGTCGGCTTTTTCGGGCTCCGCTATCTGCACCATCCCGATACGCCGTTTAAGGTACTAGGCAGCGTTGTCGCGGGCGCTTTCACGCTGTTTGGCCTGTTTGTGAATTTCTTCGTCGCGCACTTTAGAGACGCGGTGGAGCATGAATTGCTCATGCGCCAAGAAGCGGGGTCTCTTGCCGGCTTTTCCATGTTCGACATTGCGCCGGGCGCCGTGATCTCCTCCATGTTCCCAAATATTTTTGGGCTGGATACGCTAATCGCGCTGGGCTTGCTGTTCATTGGTCTCGTGGTCTTCGCCGTCGCTGTTTATGAAGGCTATGACCGCATCTCTGACCGTTATCCCGGCTATGGCCGCGTATGGCGCAAAGAGCGGATCGCTTACGAAAAACGCCAAGCCGTCGGCGAAGGCCTGCGCAAGGATCTGGCGGAATACTTCTCCAATTGCCGCCACTGGCTGGAAACCCAGCAAGCGCGCCACACCGAGGCGCGGCGCGAAATCGAAAAGGCGATGAATGATCTTGAGATGAAGCGTGAGCAGGCCCTCGCCGTCGCCTCGCGCTGCGCAGACCAAGAGCGTGGGCTGAAGATCGCTTATCGCCAGGCGCACCGTCGCATGCGGAATAATCTGCGCGAGAAGCTGGGCGAACAGGCGGCCATCCCCGCCTATTTCGACGAGATCGTGACGCCTGACGTGCCAGTTTTTGAATACGACGAGGAACGCGCTCTGGCCGGCGCCTCAATCAAGACGCTAACCGACAACATCGCAGCGCTCGCCCATGCCCGAAAATGGCTGGAGCAAAACATTCAAGACGTGCAGCGCGAGATCAATTCAAAGAAACCGCGCACTTCGCGTAGCGGCGATCGGCGTGGAACGCCCGAAGCGCGCGATGAAAGACGTGCAGGCTAACGACACATAAAACGGGTGCAGGGGCGAGCCAAATAAGGATCTGACCCATGGCGAGACGTCGAGAAAAAGGCCCCATGTTCTGGCGCGTTGCGATCGCGACAATGCTTGTCGGGGTTTTCGCGCTGTTCGCATTCATCGCGTTTAACCGCCCGCCGCCTTTAGAGATCGCAACCGGCTGCCGCCAAGACAAACGCGATCCCGCGCACACGGTGATGCTGATCGACCAGTCCGACCCCTTCAACACGCGCGATTTCGGCTGGGTTGAAGGCTTTATGGAAAGCGAAGCGCGTCGCCTGCCCAAATACGGCCGCCTCACCGTCGTCACCCCCAGCACGCAAAACCCATTCGATCCGCCAGACGTCTTTGTGATGTGCTCGCCGGGCAGCGCGGACAAGGCCAATCCGATCCTCGAAAATCCGCGCATGATCGACGATAATTGGCGCGAGGGCTTTTTCTCGCCGCTAAAGACCGCAATGGATGGCGTGTTGGCGGACAAGAGCGCGTCCAATTCGCCCTTATTTGAAGCCGTCTACGCCATCGGCGACCGCGCGGATTTTCAGTCGAGCGTGGACAATCGCCGGCTGATCATCGTTTCGGATTTGATGCAGCATTCCGACGCATTTTCGCTTTATCGCAGCAAAACCGATTGGGATGCGTATCAAAGCTCGACACTGTCGTCCCAAACGCCGCAATTGTTCGGCGTGGACGTTGTCGCTCGGATTGTGCCGCGCCAGCGCTATGATCTGCCGCTGGACGACCTAAAGGCGTTTTGGTCGCAATATTTCAACGGCACGGGCGCAGCTTTTCGACCGGTGAATTAGACCCGCCCCCTCGCCGCGGATCGACATCTCCTTATACTGCCTCGACGAGACAGAGTTCGGGGACCGCCGCATTGATCGATTTATTGATACACGGGCGCACTTTTGACCGGGTGGTCGATGCGCTACAGCCCTTTCGCGCCCGCATTCGCCCCTTAGTGGTGCGGGACGGCGAGATCACAGCCGCTTGGGGCCCGACAGCGGAAAATCCCGTGCAACCCGAGATCGTGTTCGGCAATACGGACGTTTACTTCGGAGACGCCGCCAGCCGGGACACGTTCATTCAAACGGTTCTGGAAACCAAAAAGCTCCGCTGGTTTCAGTCAAGCGCGACCGGCACGGACCGCGCCCTTCTCAAAACCTTCGGACGACAAGCGGAGATCTACACCAATGCACATGGGCAAGCGGTCGCCATCGCCGAATATGTTTTGTGGCAGACGCTGGACTTCCTACGCGCTGGTCCAGAGCGTCGCGCCAACGCCGAAGCCCGCGCTTGGCGACGTCTGAGCGCCCGCGAATTGTCCGGCCTCAATTGGCTGATCTTCGGATTCGGCGAGATTGGTCGCGAAACGGCGAAACGCGTGCGGTTGCTTGGCGGCTATGTTGTTGGAGTGCGACGAACGCCAGGGCCAGATCCAGACGCTGACCAGATTATCGGGCCTGGCGGTTTGCACGCCGCGCTACCAGCCGCAGACGTCGTTTTGCTGTGTGCGCCGCTTACGTCCGAAACGCAAAACATCGCCGACGCCGCCTTCTTTTCAAACATGCGGGAGGACGCGTTACTGATTAATGTCGGCCGCGGCGCGCTTGTTGTGGAAAGCGATTTGATCGCGGCGCTGGATGCGGGACGCCCGGCATTCGCCGCGCTCGACGTTGTCGCGCAAGAACCCGCCGCGCCCGACAATCCATTATGGGCGCATCCCAAGGTCAATCTGACAGCGCATGATTCGCCGGCGACACGCGGGTCCAAACAGCGCAACGACCAGACCTTCTTGGACAATCTTAAACGCTATCTAGATGGCGAACCATTGCAGAACATAGTGCCTAAATCGGACTTGGAGTGACGAGGTCTGCAATACGCTAGGGCGGAGGACCGTCCGATTTGCGCACAACGATTTCAAAAGCGTGCCGACCTGCGCCGTCGCCCTCCTCCAACCGCCCTCTTGAGGCCGCGACAAGGAAAGCAACCGCGGCGCGGCCCATCTCTTCGATCGGCTGCCGCACGGTTGTCAGCTGCGGCGTCACGATCTCGGCCGCCAAACTGTCGTCGAAGCCGACTACGGATAGATCAGTCGGGACCTGCAGACCGACCTCAGAGGCCGCCGCGATTACGCCCGCGGCCATATCGTCATTCGCCGCAAAGACAGCTGTCGGCCGCTCCGCCAAAGCCAACAGGCCTCTCCCTATCGTAAGTCCTGTAGCGAAGGTGAAATCTCCTTGCTTCACCAAAGCCGGATCGACTTCGACGCCTGCGCGCGACAAGGCGGCGTTAAAGCCGTCAAACCTCAAAAGCGCTGCGCCATGCGATTCGAGCCCTTTAATAAACGCGATGCGTCGATGTCCAAGATCGATCAGCCGCGTCGTCAGCATGTCGGCCGCCGCCACGCCGTCTATATCCACCCACGGGGTCGCATCGGACGTGTACGCGGGTTCGACTAGGACATAAGGCGTTCTCGCTGCATCCAGCGCCGCTAAAATGTCGGCATTGTCGCTGAGCGGCGGCGTAACAATGAACCCGTCCACCCGCGTGCGCGCTGCAATGCCCGAAACGCGCCGACCGGCGTCGACGTCCTCATTGTCGCAGCGCTCCACCAGCAAATGATAGCCAAGCTCGCCGCAGGTTTCGAGAATCCCGCGCTGAAGCTTGTTCAGATAGCCCTCGCTTACCGTGTCATAGAGCAGACCCAACATATAGGATCTGCGCCCCGCCAAAGACCGCGCTGAAAAATCCGGCTGATAATTCAAAGCAGCCACCGCCTCTTTCACGCGCGCGCGTGTTTCTGCGCGTACATTGGGCTCATCGTTCAATACGCGAGAGACAGTTTTAATCGACACGCCTGCGCGCGCGGCGACGTCGTCGATTTTGGGTCTTGGCGATTGCGACGCAACAATGCGCGGCGGTGGGGACTTCAACTCTGCGCTTCCTCTGGCTCAACACTACCCGTGTGCAACGTCACACTGTCTGCGCTCTATCTTGGCGTCGTGCAACTCGCTACGACAACTTGACAGCGCTGTCGTCTCTTCGCTAATACGGCGACGTCGAATATGTTCTAGTAAGCCTGCAACGAGTCGGAGCGCTTATAAGCGCGTCTGCGATCATTGCAGCGGTCGACGCGAGATGAGGGATACCCAGCATGGCGAAATTCGTCCCCGTTGACCCGTTCGAGCTGGTGATTTTCGGCGGAACGGGCGATCTGGCGCAGCGCAAATTATTGCCGGCTCTTTTTCACAGATTCCTGGACGGACAAATCGACAGCACGACCAAACTGGTCGGCGTCGCCAGGTCCGACATGAAGACAAAGGCCTATCGCGCTTTCGCCCGCGAGGCGTGCAAGCGCACTCTCAATGACGAAGATTGGGATGAAGCGAAATGGGCGGAGTTCGCGCAATATCTCGACTATGTGCAAATGGACGCCACGGCGAAGGACGCCGATTGGGCGGCGCTTAAAAAATTGCTGCCGGCGAAGCAAGGTCCGCGTGTGTTCTATCTGGCGACTGCGCCGCGCCTTTACGTTTCCATTTGCGAAGGGCTGGGGGCCGCCAAACTCGTGCGCAAAGACGCGCGCGTGGTCTTAGAAAAGCCGATCGGCACCAATCTGGAAACCGCCGCCGAGATTAATGACGGCGTCGCCAAAGTGTTCGCTGAAGACAGCGTTTATCGTATCGACCATTATCTCGGCAAAGAGACGGTTCAGAATCTCATGGTGCTTCGCTTCGCCAACACCTTGCTGGAGCCTATCTGGTCGCGAAGCGCCATTGATCATGTCCAGATCACTGTGGCGGAAAGTTTGGGCCTGGAAGATCGCGCGGATTACTACGACCGCTCCGGCGCGCTCCGCGACATGGTGCAAAACCATTTGCTTCAGCTGTTGTGTTTAACCGCGATGGAGCCGCCCAACTCGCTGGAAAACGACGATGTTCGCACTGAGAAGATCAAAGTCCTCCGCGCCTTGAAGCGTTTCACCCCTGAGACCGCCAAAACACATACCGTTCGCGCGCAATATAAGGCCGGCGTTTATGATGGCGCGCCCGCAAAGGGGTATCTGGAAGAATTGTCCGGCGAAAGCGCAGGCAGCGAAACCGAAACCTTTGTCGCGATCAAAGCGGAAATCGAAAATTGGCGCTGGGCCGGTACGCCTTTCTATTTGCGCACCGGCAAGCGGATGGACGAGCGCCATTCCGACATCGTAATCCAGTTCAAGCCGACGCCTCACGCGCTGTTCGGCGAGGCTGGCCGCGCGCCCAATCGATTGGTGATCCGTCTTCAGCCGGATGAAGGCGTGCGCTTGTTCATCCAAATCAAGGAGCCCGGCCCAGGCGGTCTGCGGATCAAATCCTTGCCGCTTAATCTGTCCTACGCTGAGAGCTTCATGGTGCGCTATCCGGACGCGTATGAGCGATTATTGATGGAAGTTGTCCGCGGCAATCTCTCCTTGTTCATGCGCCGCGACGAGGTGGAAGCGGCGTGGCGCTGGGTGGATGCGCTGATCGACGCCTGGGCCGAAGGCGATCAGACGCTTGAGACCTATACCGCAGGATCTGACGGCCCCTTAAGCGCCGCCATGCTGCTCGATCGCGACGGCCGCGCTTGGTGGGAACGCTCGCAATGACGCCGACGCCGCCGATTTTGGAGTTCGAGACGCGCGAGCTAGCCTCGGCTGCGGCCATGTCTGAATTGGCGAGCGCGCTGAAGACAGGGTTAACGGACAAAGGCGCGGCCTCTTTGCTTGTGTCCGGCGGCTCATCCCCCAAACGCGCGCATCAATTGCTGTCGCACACGGATTTGGATTGGGCGTCTGTCACGGTGGGCCTTGTCGACGAGCGTTGGGTCGATCCGGGCGAAGACGGCTCGAACGAAACATTTGTCCGCGACAGCTTGCTGCAGAACCATGCGTCGATGGGACATTTTATCGGAATGAAGACGCTCCACGCCTCCCCCTTTGAGGCGGTGGAGCATGTGGCGGCCGCTTATCGCGAGATTCCCGCCCCCTATGACGCCGTTTTCTTAGGCATGGGCCCCGACGGCCATGTCGCATCCTGGCATCCGCATACGCAGGGGTTAGAGTTAGCGCTTGATCCATCGAACCAGAGCCCCGTGACGGCGACGCGCGCGACGCCTTCCAACGTGACCGGCCCCTATCTTGATCGCATGACTTTGACCTTGCCGCCGATCGCGTCGGCGAGGCGCGTCGTGCTATTGATCATGGGCCAAGCAAAACGCGATACGCTGGACCAAGCGATGCGCTCTCCCGTCGCTGATATGCCGGTGCGCGCCGCAGTTGAGGCGACGCACGACACACTCAAAATCATCTGGGCGCCGTAAGTCTAAGGGACACCGACATGGCCGAGTTGAATTCCGTCATCGCCGCCGTCACGGATCGGATCATAAAACGTTCCGAACCGACCCGGCGCGCCTATCTCAACCTGATGGCGCAAAGACGGCCGACGGGTTCGGCCCGGGCGCGTTTGTCGGACGGTAATCTGGCGCACGCGGCCGCAGGCTGCCCGGTGCACGATAAGACCGTGATGTTGGACGCCGATTGGCCGAACATCGCGATCGTCACCTCCTACAACGACATGCTGTCGGCGCATCAGCCTTTGGGCGCTTACCCCGACATTATCAAAGCTGCGGCGCGGGAGGTTGGAGCGACCGCGCAGGTGGCGGGCGGCGTACCGGCCATGTGCGACGGCGTAACCCAGGGCAAGCAAGGCATGGAATTGTCCCTGTTCTCGCGCGACGTCATTGCGATGGCGACCGCTGTTTCTTTGTCGCACGACGCGTTCGACGCGGCGCTGTATCTCGGCGTCTGCGACAAGATTGTGCCGGGCTTGATGATCGGCGCGCTGCGATTTGGCTGGCTGCCGGCGGTGTTCGTGCCGGCGGGGCCGATGCCGTCAGGCTTGCCCAACCCAGAAAAAGCGAAGATCCGTCAGCAATTCGCCGCGGGCGAGATCGGCCGCGACGCACTTTTGAAGGCCGAAAGCGAAAGCTATCACGCCCCGGGCACCTGTACATTCTATGGAACGGCCAATTCCAATCAAATGCTGATGGAGTTGATGGGACTGCATCTGCCAGGCACCGCCTTTGTGCCGCCCGGCGCGTCTATGCGCAAAGCCTTGACGTCGGAGAGCGCAAAGCGCGCCGCCGCCATGTCTTTCCCGAAAGGCGCCTATCAGCCCATGTGCGAGGTGGTGGATGAAAAAGCCGTCGTAAACGGCATTGTCGGATTGATGGCGACCGGCGGCTCAACCAATCTGGCGCTGCATATCCCAGCGATTGCGCGCGCGGCGGGGATTATTGTCGATTGGACGGATTTTTCCGATATCTCAGCCGTGACGCCGTTGATGTGCCGCATCTATCCCAACGGCACGGCGGATGTGAACCATTTCCATGCGGCTGGCGGCATGGCCTTTTTAGTGCGCGAATTGTTGGATGCGGGCCTCGCCCACAATGACGTGACAACCATCGCAGGGGATGGCGGGCTGGCGCGCTATGCCGAGGAGCCCTTTTTGGAGGATGGCGCTCTCGTCTGGCGAAGCGGCGCTAAAGCGAGCGGCGATACGGCCATTCTGCGTCCCGCAAGCGACCCCTTCATCGCGGATGGCGGACTAAAATTACTGGACGGCAATTTGGGGCGCGGCGTCATCAAATCATCCGCAGTCGCCGTAGAACGACACATCATCGAAGCGCCGGCGCGTGTGTTTAATACCCAAGCGGCGGTCAAATCCGCCTTTGACGCGGGAGAGCTGAACGAAGACTGCGTCATCGTCGTGCGCTTCCAAGGTCCGCAAGCCAATGGCATGCCCGAACTGCATGGGCTTTCGCCGGTCCTGGGCGTCTTACAAGATCGCGGGTTCAAGGTCGCTTTGGTTACGGATGGCCGTATGTCAGGCGCCTCGGGAAAATTCCCCGCGGCGATCCATATGGGCCCCGAAGCGCTGTGCGGCGGCGCATTGAGCAAACTGCGCGACGGCGATCTCATTCGCCTGGATGCAACCACCGGCGCGCTCAACGTGCTGGGCGCGGATTTGGGATCGCGCGCACCCGCAACAGCCGATCTTTCCGACAACACGCATGGACTAGGCCGTGAATTGTTCGCCAGTTTCAGAGCGGGCGCGGCGGACCCAGAGCTTGGCGGCGGTCTTTTCGTTGATCTCGATCCATCGACTACATCTGAGACGGCGACGGCGTGACCGATACGCCCCCCCTTCTGGTCGGCGATGTCGGCGGCACGAATGTGCGCTTCGCGCTTGCAGTTGCAAAGCCGGCGGGAGGCTTTGATTTAACAGACATCTCAAAAACACCGGGCGATGATTATGAGAGCTTCGACCATGCGCTTGAGGTTTACTTAAGCCAAACCGGTGCGCAGCCGGACGCCGCCGTCTTTGCGCTCGCCGCGCCGATCAATGGGCCGATCGCGCAATTGACCAATCGCGATTGGTGCGTAGACGCCGGCGCGCTGAAGACGCATTTCGGCGTCAACACGATACGGCTCGCCAATGATTTCGCTGCGATGGCGCGCTCAGTGCCGGAACTCTCTACGGATTCTTTTTTGAGCTTGAAGCCGGGCAACGCTGATCCAGACACGCCCATTGTCGTGGCCGGTCCAGGCACTGGCTTCGGCATGGCGGTTTTGGTTCCAGAAGATATGGGTTGGCGCGTCATCAGCGGCGAAGGCGGACATCAAGCCTTCGCCCCTCAAACCGAGTTAGAATGGGCCCTGGCGAAAAGACTTACAGAGACCCACGGCTTCGTGACGGTAGAGACGGTGACGGGCGGCGCCTTTATGGACACCGTCCATGCTGCGCTATGCGATATCCATGGCGTTCCCTACAAGCAGACATCACCGGCCGATTTGCTGGCCTCTGCCGCTTCAGGCGACAAAACCGCCCTCGCCCTGAGCCAAATCCGCGCGGAGACGACGATGACGGCGGTAATGGACGCGGTGCTCGCGCTGGGCGCGCGCGGCGGTGCGGTAATCGCCGGCGGCGTTTCAGAACGTTTGGTCGATCATTTGAAATCGCCGCAAGTCCTAGACCGCATGACCAAACGCGGCGTCCGATCCGATTATGTCGCGGATATCCCAATTCGTTTGCTGGTCGATAGCGACGCGCCCCTAATCGGGGCGGCGGCGTTGCAACGCTAAGATCCAGATCTCACACCGCCCTCGCTGCGATATCCAAGATCCATGCTGCAACGCCAAGATGCGGATTGCGCGCCTTCCTTGACACGCAACCCGCATCCAGAGGCCTAGAAACGCCCGCGTAACGAGACGCGTGCGTTCAAAGGATCGCCAACCGTCGCTTGATGGGTGGCGTGAGAATTCGGGAAGTAGGTCTCATCCGTCAAATTCTCGATATTGACCTGCAGACGCAGCGTGTCGGAGATGTCGTAAAACGCCGCCGCATCAACCCGCGTATAGCTGGGCAGAGTCGGATGGGTCGCTTCACTTGAGATCCCGATGTCGAAATCATTGATGAATGATTCGTCCTGATAGGTGAGACCAAGCCCGAGGCCCAGCTTTTGGGTCACTTGATAGCTGCCCCAAGCCGAGAAGGTGTGCTCAGGCAATTCGCGTGGAATTTCCAGGCCTTGATCAGTCTCGCCGTCAAGATAGCTATAGCCGGCTGAAACAAAGAATTTGTCGGTGACCTGACCCAAGAGCTGAGCTTCAAAGCCTTCGACTTCCAAGCCGCGCACTTCGAAGTTTTCGCCGGTCACATCGTCTCTGGCCGCCTGCGTTTGCTCATTCTCGAAATAGGCAGCGGTAAAGCTGAGGCCTGGCATAAAGTCCCATTTCACGCCGATTTCCGCGCTTTCGAACTCGTCGGGATCCAACGCGGCTGTTGTGTCGCTGATCGTGGCGAACTGTTCGCCGGAGCGCGGCAGGAACGCCTCGCTATAGCTTACATACAAAGAGACGTTTTCCTGCGGCTTGAAGATCAATCCAGCGCGCGGCGACACTTCCTCGTCAGTGCGGCTGCGGTTTGTGATGATCAAATCGCCCTGATCGAACGCAACGGGGTCAACCACGTCCACGTCGATTTCAAAGCTGTCGAACCGGGCGCCCAAGATGATGTCAAAGTACTGATTGACCTCAATCTGGTCCTGAACGAAGAACGAATACGTCGTCACATCCGCTTCGGAGCGATCGTTCAAATCGATGGAAAAATCATTCGTTGTCGGCTGATTGGCGAAGGCCGGATCGGGATAGTCGGCGGCTGTGACGCCAACGCCATTGCTGATGTTGATCGGCCTTTCGACCGTGAAAAACTCAACGTCGTCTTGGGAGATCGACCAGAACGGATTGAAACGATCATTATCATTGCTGGTGTCGATGAATTCAGCGCCGGCGACCAATGTGTGGTTGATTTGACCGGTTGCGAATTCGCCGACCAAATCTCCAAACAAAATCAAGTTTTTGCGTTGGGTCGTATCGACATAGCCGTCAAGCCCGACACGGGTCGGCGACCCGGCCTGATCATAGCTCGATGCGTAGAAATTCTGATACAGCTTGTCGTAATCGCCATAGAACGCGCTGAGATTGCCTTTGAGGTTGTCAGAGAATTGGTGCTGCAGCGTTGCGCGCAGCAAATGCGCCTCTAATTCCGTGGTGTTAAGCTCTGGATCGCCGAACACGATGTCCTTGAAGTCCTCGACTGGTTCGCCGTCTGCGCCAGTGGGTATCCCTCGATCAATGAAGCGCTCATGGTCGACGTATTCATAGGAGAGATCGAGCGTCGTCGCCGGTGCGAGCTGGAATTTCGCGGTCGGATTTATGCCGTAGCGATCACCGTCATAAAAATCGCGATCATTCTCAAGGCTTTCATACATCGCGTTGATGCGGAACGCAGCCTTTTCGTTGATCTCAAAATTGCTGTCGACCGTGACGTCAAACCCGCCAAACGTGTCGACGCCGACCTGATAACCGGTGAATTGCTCGCCGATCTCCGCTTTTTTTGTCACGCGGTTGAGGACGCCGCCCGTGCCGCCGCGGCCGAAGATTAGAGCGTTGGGACCGCGTAGGATCTCCACCTGCTCGAGATTGTAGAGCGGACGATAGTATTGAACATCGTCGCGCACGCCGTCGATGTAAAAGTCAGCGGTTGAGCGCACGCCGCGGAAAACAATCGCGTCACGGTGACCTTCCCCCTGGGACATGTTTACGCCCGGGGTGTAAAGGACGATTTCGCCAATGCTGGTGAAGCCCCGCTGCGCGATATCGTCGGCGGTGATGATGGAGAGGCTTTGCGGCACGTCGATGATCGGCGTTGGCGCTTTAAGCGAGTTGATCTGATCAGAGTAAAGAACAT
>JBCCMB010000012.1:0-36859 GCA_039026555.1 Pseudomonadota bacterium | reverse complement strand
CGCTCACAATTCCCGGCAAGCGCGCCGAGCGATTGGTTCCCGCCATTCGCGACGTGTTGGTGGAGGCGGTCGAGGCGGGCGGGTCGTCGATCAGCGACTATGCGCGCGCAGACGGTTCGATGGGCTACTTCCAGCATAATTTTGCGGTCTATGGCCGCGAAGGTCGGGATTGCGGCGTGTGTGGAACCGATATTCGTCGTCTGGTGCAATCGGGCCGATCCACATTCTATTGCGGGCGGTGCCAGCGCTAATCGCGCGGTTCAAACGGGCGGGGTGACGCGCCCGTAAAGTTGGCGTACAAATTCAGTGTCCGCGTCCTGGCGGACGGGCTGACGGAATTTCACATGCATCGGCTGATCTGCCTTCTTGCAGCAGCGATCGCGGGCGCTGGGCCTGCGGCGGCTTTATCGTTCTTGTCGGCGATTGACGATATGCCGCTGATGGACGGTCTTGTCGAAACCGACGCCCAAACGGTCTTCGAAACGCCCTTTGGCCGGATCATTGAAGCAGAGGCGTCGGGCGACGCCGATCCGGACGCTATTGCACGCTTCTACGCGGAAACGCTTCCCGCCCTAGGTTGGCGCGCTGTCGAGGGTGACGACGCCTATGAACGCGGCGATGAACGTCTTCAGATATTAGTTACCGACACCGGCCAAACGGTGAATGCGCGCTTTCGATTGATTGCGCGCCCGGCGTCGTCTCGCATGACGCCCTGAACATCAAGACAAGGACTAAAAGGCGCTTATGGCTTATGAAACGCTGCTCATTGAGATCGACGACGCTGTCGGCGTCATTACGCTCAATCGTCCCGAGGCGCTGAACGCCTTCAACAATCAATTGATGAACGAGCTGACCACCGCCCTTGATGAATTCGAGGCTGACCCCGCGGTTGGCTGCATCATTATCACTGGGTCCAAAAAGGCCTTTGCCGCCGGCGCCGACATTAAGGAGATGCGTGACAAATCCTATATGGACGCCTACGGAGGAGAGTTCATCACGCACAATTGGGAGCGCGTTACACGATGCCGTAAGCCGGTTATCGCGGCGGTCGCCGGCTATGCGCTTGGCGGCGGATGCGAGCTAGCGATGATGTGCGATTTCATCCTAGCGGCCGACAATGCGAAATTCGGTCAGCCGGAAATCAGCCTGGGCGTCTCGCCCGGCGCTGGCGGCACGCAGCGTCTGACCCGGTTTGTCGGCAAATCAAAGTCGATGGAAATGTGTTTGACAGGCCGCAATATGACCGCCGAAGAGGCGGAGCGCTCCGGTCTCGTATCGCGCATCGTGCCGGTGGATGATTTGCTGGATGAAGCAAAAACTGCGGCGCGAAAGATTGCGTCCATGTCGCGCCCAGCAGTGATGTTGACCAAAGAAGCCGTGAACGCGGCGTATGAAACAATGTTGGAGCAAGGCGTGACGTTTGAGCGTCGATTGTTCCACTCGATGTTTGCGACCGAGGACCAAAAAGAGGGTATGAGCGCCTTTATCGAAAAGCGCGCGCCGCACTTTCACAATCGCTAATCGCGTCGCTCTAAAAGTGTAATGTTAAATCATGATCAAGTGCGTTGACGCAGGCCGTCGGCGTTGTTATCAACCGGCCCCTGTCGCCGGAGCGCCATGATTGCGCATGAGGTCGGCAAGCAGCGTTTTTGGAGAGACTTTTAGATGGCGAATACACGCTCTGCGAAGAAAATGGTTCGTAAGATTGAACGTCGAACGGCGGTGAACAAATCGCGTCGGTCGCGTGTGCGCACCTATATTCGCAAAGTTGAGGAAGCCATTGCGGGCGGCGATCGTAAAGCTGCGGAGCAAGCTCTTCACGCGGCTCAGCCGGAGATCATGCGCGCCGTGACCGCCGGCGTCATCCACAAGAATACGGGGTCGCGTAAAGTGTCCCGGCTGGCCGCGCGGGTTAAAGCGCTCGGCTAATCGGTCGCGCGGTCTAGCGCGGCGGGCAAAAAAGGCAAGCCCAATAGCTTGTGGAAATCTAAAATTCAGCACTTGAATAGCGGGCCGGCTTTGTGCTTGCGCGTACGGATTCGTGCGCGCAAAAATCGTCCGTACACGTTGCGCAATTTTTCATTGAACAGCTGTAACATTATATTTTTATTGGCCTATTTTTGTTAACTAAACTGTCAAGTGAGAAATTCACACTTCTTAAACGATTCGTTTCTTGACCCAAAACGGCAGTCTGAGAGACACTCCTAATCACCGTAAGAAATATCCTTAAGCGGATGAAAAATGGTCGGGCCCAGGGGCGGGCGCGAATACCCAGATTTTGTCTCAACGAAGGAGTTAGCCATGTTCTTGCGGCGCAATAGAGGGGCTGATGAAATACGACAAAGGTTTGGCCAAGTATTCCGATACGTCTGCGGGCGGCGTCGGACGTAGCAGTTCTGGTAAGCGTAATATTGGAGTTTCAGGAGATCCGGGCGCGCCGGGTCTTTGGATGCGCGTGCGTCGCGACGTTCGTGATTTTGTGGGTTCGGAAGCGTTTGCAAACTGGGTGTCGGGGCTGGTCTTCGTCGCCGAGGTTGATGGCGATGTTTTGCTCGCCGCGCCAACCGCTTTAGAGCGGGACCGCGTTCGGAACGAATTTCTGAAGACCATTAATCTGCACTGGAAACGCATCGATCCGCGTAACCGGACGGTGCGGGTGGAGGCGCGCGACGATATTGATCTGCATATTTTGTCAATGGCCGTCGAAAATGCGGATGATTTCGGCGATCCCGCTCCCGTTGCTCCCACGCCGCGCTCGTCGTCGGGCGGCGGCGGCGATTTTACGGGCGAAGACGCGTCGGGCCAGTCATTCGATGCGCTCGTCGTCGGCGATAGCAATAAGCTTGCGGCGGGTTTGGCGATGCGGCTTGCGGCTGGCGAAGCGGGTCCGGTGCCGATCGTCTTGTTTTATGGTCCTAATGGCTGCGGCAAGACGCATATGCTCACCGCCATTCGAAGCGCTCGGCGCGACGATAAGGGCGTCGTACATATGAGCGCGGAAGAATTCATGCTGGCGTTTGTCGATGGCGTGAAGCGTAAAGATACGTCGGGCTTGCGTAAGAAAGTCCGCAAAGCGCACACGCTGTTGCTGGACGACATCCACTCCTTGAAGCCGGGGACTTTGCGGGAGTTTTTCTCCCATCTTCGCGCGATCACCGAAAAAGGGGGCGGCGTCGTGGTGACCTCCGATTCGGCGCCTGCGCGTCTGGACCATCTCGATGCGCGTATGCGCGATGAGATCCAAGGCGGCGTCGTTGTCGAGATCCATCGTCCGGATTTGGACATGCGGGCGGACATCGTCCGCGCCAAAGCGGAGTTGATCGCCAAGGATTTCCCAGATTTCATCCTTCAGGATGAGTGGGTGATGATGCTGGCGGATCAATTGCCGGCGTCAGGACGGGCGCTCTACGGCGCGGTTCGGAACATTTTCGCCAGCACGGTATTGTTGGATCGCCCTGTTACGAAAGCGGCGGTGGAGGCGGCGATCCGTCTTCAAATCGGCCGGCGTTCGCGCCCAAAAGTCGAAACGATTAAGGATGTGGTGGCGACGCATTTCGGCATTACCAAAGCGGATTTGGAAAGCCCGGATCGCCGGCGCGTCGTGTCCTTCCCCAGGCAAATCGCTATGTTTTTGGGGCGTCGCCTGACAACATGCTCCTATCCTCAGATTGGGCGGATGTTCGGCGATCGCGATCATACAACGGTTATCTACGCCTTCGACAAAATCACCGGTCTCATCGCGGGGGATCGTAAAGCCGCCGACGAGATCGCGGTTTTAGAACAAAAATGTCTCGACGATCCGCGAAACCAAAAATGATTGAGGAGCCGTGGATCGTCGCACCTTGACGCGATGGTCCACGACGCCTTCAATCCTTTGGAAAATCAGGTATTCTCTCCAGCCCGCCGGCTCTAGGCGGGCTGATTCGTCTTATCTTCTCCGCCGCACTTCGCGGCCTCTTCAATTGGACCAGGTTGTCGCCCATGAAGCTGACCATCGACCGCAGCGATCTCCTCAAGGCGCTTTCGCACGTGCAGAATGTAGTGGAGCGACGCAACACCATTCCGATTCTCTCCAATGTGCTGCTCACCGCCGAGGGCCAATCCTTGAGCCTCACGGCGACGGATTTAGATATTGAGGCGGCGGATGCGGCGGGCGCGACGGTTCATGATGCGGGTGCGGTGACGGCGCCGGCCCACACGCTGTTCGACGTGGTTAGAAAGCTCCCGGACGGCGCCGACGTGACGCTGGAAACCAGCCATGAGGACGGTCGGCTTGCGATCGCCTCCGGGCGGGCGCGTTTCGCTTTGCCGACACTGCCTGCGGATGATTTTCAGACCATGGCGCGTGAAGACGCGCCCGTGTCGTTTGATCTGGAAGCGGCCGATTTGCGTCGGCTGATCGACAAGACGCGGTTCGCCATCTCCACGGAGGAGACGCGCTATTATCTCAACGGCATTTATCTGCATTTTGCAGACGAGGTGGGCGGCGTGCTGCGTGCGGTGGCGACCGACGGCCACCGGCTTGCGCTCGCGGATATGCCGGCGCCGGACGGTGCGAATGCGCTGACCGGAATTATCGTCCCGCGCAAAGCGATCGCCGAAGCTCGGCGTTTGCTGGATGACGCGCCGGACCGTGTGACGGTATCCGCATCGGATTCAAAGATCGTCTTCAAGGTCGGCGAGGCGGTGCTGACCTCAAAACTAATCGATGGCTCCTTCCCGGATTACCAGCGCGTCATTCCCAAGGAGAATGGCCGTATTCTGACTGTCGACAATGGCGATTTCGCCGGCGCTGTGGACCGGGTGGCGACGGTGTCGGCCGAGCGCTCGCGATCCATTAAGCTGTCCTTAGACGAGGGCAAGCTGACTTTGGCGGTTTCCAACGCGGAAACAGGGCAGGGGGTTGAAGAGCTGGAGGCCGAATACGCGGACGAAGCGCTGGAGATCGGCTTTAACGCGCGCTATCTGCTCGACGTCGCGCAGCAGATTGAGGGCGATGAGACCCGTTTTGAATTCAATGATTCAGCATCGCCGGCGCGCGTCATCGATATGAAGGATCCCGCGGCGCAGTATGTGCTGATGCCGCTTCGGGTCTAGCCTGCGCGGCTGGCCGGCGGGTGTCGCAAGCATGACCCATTCGGCGCTGACCCGCCTTGCGCTCCAAAACTTCCGCAATCATGCGCAGACCGTGCTGACGCTGGATGGCCGGCATGTTTGTCTTTACGGTGCGAACGGGGCGGGGAAGACCAATTTGTTGGAGGCGGTCTCTATGCTGGGGCCGGGCAAAGGTTTGCGGTCTGCAGCCTTGCCGAGCTTGGTGCGTCAATCGGACGATTTGAGCGGTTGGGCCTTGTCGGCGACGTTTTCGGACAATGGCTTGGATCGCCGGATCGGTGTTTCACTGGAGTTGTCGCCGGATGGACGGTCCAAGCGCATCGCGAAGCTGGACGGCGCGCCGTCCACGCAAAATGATCTGGCGGATTTGTTGCGCATTGTTTGGCTGACTCCGGCCATGGACCGCGTGTTTGCCGGGCCGGCGGGCGATCGGCGCAAATTCTACGATCGCCAAGTTCTGGCGCACGCGCCGGCGCATGGCCGGGCGGCGTCCGCCTATGAAAAAGCCATGCGCGACCGTAATGCGTTGTTGGAGCAGCCAAGCCCGGACTTGTCCTGGCTGGACGCTCTAGAAGCGCGCATGGCTGACGCCGGCGCGGCCATGGCGACCTACCGCGCTCAAACGCTCAAACGCTTGCAGGCGGTGATCGATGCGCGTCCGGAAGGCGCGTTTCCAAAGGCGGATTTGGCGCTTGAGGGTGTGTTTGAACAGTCGGCGTCCAACGGCGCGGGCTTGGAGGAATTGGCCCAAAGTATCGCCGACGGATTGCGTTCCGGCCGGTCGCGCGACGCCGCTGTGGGGCGTGCTCTGACAGGTGTTCACCGCTCAGATTTGGCCGTTATTCATCGTCCAAAAAGCACACCTGCCGCACAATGTTCCACAGGTGAGCAGAAAGCCTTGTTAATAGGGCTGATTTTGGCTAACGCTCAGGCGCTTTTTGAGGGCGACTTAACCCCCAATCCTTTGTTATTATTGGATGAAGCTGCCGCGCACCTTGATTCGGATCGGCGCGCCGCACTGTATGATGAACTGGCCGCGCTCGGCGGTCAGGCCTGGCTGACGGGGACCGACCGTGACTTGTTCGACGCCTTCGGGGATCGCGCCCAGCGGTTTGAGGTGTCGGAGGGGACCGCGCATGCGGGGTGAGGCTGGCTGGGCTAGTTTGAAAAGACGAAGGGACCGCGGATGACTGAACCGGCCCAGGAGAATGAGACGCGCGCCGAATACGGCGCCGGCTCGATCAAAGTGCTCAAAGGCCTGGAAGCGGTCCGTAAGCGTCCCGGCATGTATATCGGCGACACGGATGATGGGTCCGGTCTCCACCACATGATCTATGAGGTGGTGGACAACGCCATTGACGAAGCGCTGGCGGGCCATGCCGACCACGTTACGGTGACGCTTTTGCCCGACGGGTCGGCGACGATCACCGATAATGGACGCGGCGTGCCGGTGGACATCCACCCAACCGAAGGCGTGTCCGCCGCTGAAGTGATCATGACCCAGCTGCACGCCGGCGGGAAGTTTGACCAGAATTCCTACAAAGTCTCCGGCGGTTTGCACGGCGTGGGCGTTTCCGTTGTGAACGCCTTGTCGGATTGGCTGGATCTTACCATTCGGCGCGACGGCAAGGAGTATTTTGTTCGTTTCCGCGACGGCGTGGCGGAAAAGCCGCTGAAAGAGATCGGCGATGCGCCCATGCGCGCGGACGGTCGGCCTGAAAGCGGGACGGCGGTTCGGTTCCTGCCGGCGTCGACGACGTTCACAATGACCGAATTCAATCGCAACACGCTGGAGCACCGTCTGCGCGAATTAGCGTTTTTGAATTCCGGCGTGAAAATTGTGTTCCGCGACGAGCGTCCGGCCGAGCCCATTGAAGTCATCCTGCAATATGAAGGCGGCACCGAAGCCTTTGTCGCGCATTTGGATCGCCAGCGCACCGCGCTCATCCCAGCGCCGGTTCGCGCGCTCGGCGAAAAGGAAGGCATCACCGTTGATGCGGCGATGCAATGGAATGACGGCTATCATGAAAATACGCTCTGCTTTACGAACAATATCCCGCAGCGCGATGGCGGCACGCATTTGGCGGGCTTTCGCGCCGCGCTGACCCGCATCATCAACCGCTATGCGCAGGAAACGGGTGTCGCCAAGAAAGAGAAAGTCGACATTTCCGGAGATGATGCGCGCGAAGGATTGACCTGCGTCTTGTCGGTGAAAGTTCCGGATCCGAAATTTTCGTCCCAAACCAAGGACAAACTCGTCTCTTCCGAGGTGCGCCCCGTCGTCGAAAGTCTAATGGCGGAAAAGCTCGCCGAATGGTTTGAGGAACACCCCGTCGAAGCCAAGATGATTATGCAAAAAATCGTCGAAGCGGCCGCGGCGCGCGAAGCGGCCCGAAAAGCGCGGGAACTGACCCGGCGAAAGTCCGCCTTGGATATCGCGTCGCTTCCCGGAAAGCTGGCGGATTGCCAAGAAAAAGATCCAGCGAAATCTGAGCTGTTCATTGTCGAGGGCGACAGCGCCGGCGGCTCGGCCAAACAGGGCCGCAATCGGGAAAACCAGGCTGTGCTGCCCTTGCGCGGCAAGATCTTGAATGTTGAGCGCGCGCGGTTCGACAAAATGCTGTCCAGCCAGGAGATCGGCACGCTGATCACGGCGTTGGGCACCGGCATTGGCCGCGAAGATTTCGATATCGAGAAGGCGCGCTACCACAAGATCGTGATTATGACCGACGCCGATGTCGACGGCGCGCATATCCGTACGCTGCTGCTCACCTTCTTTTATCGGCAAATGCCGGAAATCATCGAGAAGGGTTATCTCTACATCGCACAGCCGCCGCTCTATAAGGCCGAGCGCGGCCGGTCGGAACGCTATCTGAAAGACGACGCCGAGTACGAGGCCTTCCTGATCGAGGAGGGGACGAAGGGCGAAACGCTGGTGTTGGCCGATGGCGAACAAATCGGCGGCGAAGATCTGCGCGATCGGGTGCGCGAAGCCTCCGCATTTAAAGCAAGCCTGAGCCGCTTAGCGCTGCGGGCGCCGGGGTGGGCGATTGAACAAGCGGCCCTGGCCGGCGCGCTGCAGATTGGCGCGGGCGATGAGGAGGCGGCTCGGACCGCGGAACGTCTGAACCGCTTTGCGGAAGAGGGCGAGGACACTTGGACCGGCCAGTTTGAAAACGGCGCGCTCAAGCTCGAGCGCGTGGTGCGCGGCGTCGCGGACCGGGTTGCTTTGGATCCAACGCTCTTGTCGCTTCCCGACGCTCGCCGCTTAGCCGACCGGGCGGCGGAGATGGCGAATATCTATGTCGAGCGGTCCGCGCTGCGCAGCGAGAAGGGCGGCGAGATCGATGTGTTCGGACCGATCACCCTGTTGGAGGCCGTGCTGGCCTCGGGCGCAAAAGGCGTCAAAATTCAACGCTATAAAGGTCTGGGCGAGATGAACCCCGACCAATTGTGGGAAACCACGCTGGACGCCAATGCGCGCACGCTGCTGCGCGTGCGGGTGGAGCACGCCGACACCGCAGACGAGATGTTCTCAAAGCTCATGGGCGATGTCGTCGAGCCCCGCCGCGAATTCATCCAGGACAACGCGCTGGAAGCCGAAGTGGACGCTTAATTTGTAAAGAGCTTAGGCGCAGGGCCGAGGCGAAGCCTCGAACAGCCCGAGCAAACACGACAAACACCCCCACGCGCGCCAGCGCTGGGGAGATCAGATAATAAGGGCGCGGAGCGCATTGGCTTGGCGCTTCGAGCACTGCCTGGCTTTCGCCGAGGCTCTCTAAAAACAAATGCGCGTCGCCGCGCTCCGCTCGGAGGCTTTTTCTACGGTCAGTCCAAATCCGCGGTTAGCCGTGAACCAGGGTTTGCCCTGCGACGTTATCCCCGCGCTGCCAGCTTGACCCGCGCCGCCCCGAACCGGTCGTTAAGCGGGTACAGGTACGACAAGCGCTCCGGCTCCACCCCCACGACCGGCCGGTCCGGACGCCGCCCTTAGAAGGTGGAGACATGGGGGGAGGTTAGCGCGGGGTTTGGAGGGGGTGGATAAATTTGGATTTAAGTCCAAGAGCTCGGTCGGTTTTTATTGATTTTGCTCGGCCTGTTCGGGGCTCCGCCCCGGCCCTGCGCCTTCGCGTTGCTCGTGGGAGGAGCCCTCGGACTGATGGTGCGATGTCTTAAGCGGGCCAATAGTTCCGTAATCCCCGCGAAGGCGAGGCGCCGGCGGGCGTAAGCCCGCCGAATAGCGACCGAGCTTCTAGAGAATACTCTGCCTCTGTTTACGTCTGGCGCACAAAATGCGCGTCGCTAAACCGGTTCTGCGTTTGCTTCGGTCGGTTTACGACCGACGACGCCAGTTGCGCATCCAAAAAAGTATTTTTTGAATTCCACATCCAGCCCGTGCTGCTTTAGATGTTTGGCGAATTGCGCCGCGTTTCCAAACTCAACGGTGTAGGTCGCAATCATCGCGAAATCTGTCGCGCCTCGCAAAAAAATGCGTTCGATTACCGGCAATGATCTTTTTAGGTGGAAAAGGTAGAGCGGACGCAACAGCCAGCGTTTGGGGTCGGACGCTTCTACGAATGTGAACGTCCCGCCAGGCTTCAGAACAGTAGCGACAAGCTTTGCAAGCTGTTCGTGTTGTTGCGAGTTGAAGGTTTTCAGGCCGAATGTGCAGGTTAGAAAGTCACATGCATCGGCCGTTAAACGCGTCGACAGCACGTCATCTTCATTGAATTTGATCTTGTGCTTTCGGTGCTTATGCAGCCTGCCTATGGCGCGTTCGTGCATGCCGCTTGAGATATCAATGGCCGTGATCGATTGGGTCTCGGGCCAGCGTTTAAGGACGTGCGGCCAAACCTCGCCAGTGCCCGCCATGAGGTCATAGCCGATTGGTTTCGACGTGCTCGGCGGAGGCATGTTGCGGACCGCTTGTTTGCGCCACCTCTCCGTAAATCCAAACGAGCAAACATAGCTGAACGCGATATATTTTTCGGAGCAGCGATCAAACACGTCTTTGACATAGCTCGGATCATATATGTCTGTCTGTATCGTCAACTCAATTCCCCCTTGCGGCGCGCCCGAAGGCTAAGCCATGAAGGGAAATATGCGCCTTGTATAGTGAGGCGTGTCACCCA
Organism: Pseudomonadota bacterium; assembly: GCA_039026555.1. Classification (GTDB taxonomy): domain Bacteria; phylum Pseudomonadota; class Alphaproteobacteria; order Caulobacterales; family Hyphomonadaceae; genus JBCCMB01. The sequence continues at coordinate 26,612 of JBCCMB010000012.1, read as the reverse complement.
CTTTGAGGTTCGGCCGCTTCTAATTCATCGCCGTCGGCACGCCGTTGAGCGTCAGTGCGCCGGTCTCGACTAGGATTGTAACCGAAGGTAATTTGTCGTTGAAAGCGGATTGAGGGCTGGGGCGACGACCGACAGATGAAGCGCGTCACGGAAGACCAAGTAAAGCTCTATCTGGACAATGATCTTGGCCTATCCGGCATCTTGTGCGTGTCGTTTTTTCAGTGGGCGCTTCTGTGTTTGGTCCTGTTTCTTATAAATCGGGAGAGGTGGGGGCCTGACACGTTCATCACCGTTGCGGTCATCAGCCTATTCGTCACATTCGGCGTTGGCGTTTTTGCTTATATGTCGGAGGCAGCCGCGCACGACGACTTGCGGAACAATAGTCGTGACGATTACGCCCGGGGTTTAGCCTCGGGCGAAGTATCAATTAGCGCGACCTCAAACATATTGGGGCGGCATATCACCAGATTTAAGCGAGAGCAGGCACCCGCGAACGGGAATTGAAGATCGATTTTGCGGGCGTCAGTCGCTCCCTAATTCAACCCCACACCCGACCCAATATACCCCGTCGGGACGCCGTTGAGCGTGAGCTCTCCGGCTTCCACATTCACCGCCACGTCGTCGCCATCCTTGATGCGGCCTTCTAGGAGCATGCGGGCGAGGGGGTCTTGCACCTCTTTTTGGATGGCGCGTTTGAGCGGCCGGGCGCCGTAGACCGGGTCATAGCCCTTATCGGCCAGCCAATGGCGCGCCGTCTGCGACAGGGTGAGGGTGATGCGCCGATCGTCTAACAAACGCTCCAACCGTTTCAGCTGAACATCGACAATGCGGTCGATCTCCGCACGGCCCAGGCGTTTGAAGAAGACGGTCTCGTCCACGCGGTTCAAAAATTCCGGCCGGAAATGCGCCTGCACGGCGTTCATCACAGCTTCGCGTGCGGCGTTGGAGACGGCGTCTTCGGAGGCGTCCTCGGCCAATGCCTGAGCGCCGAGATTGGACGTCATCACAATCAGCGTGTTGTTGAAATTCACCGTGCGGCCTTGCCCGTCGGTGAGGCGGCCATCATCCAGCACTTGCAGCAGGGTGTTGAAGACGTCCGGGTGCGCCTTTTCGATCTCATCGAATAAGATGACTTGGTAGGGGCGCCGGCGCACGGCTTCGGTCAGCGCGCCGCCTTCCTCATAGCCGACATAGCCCGGGGGCGCGCCGATCATGCGGGAGACGGCGTGCTTTTCCATATATTCCGACATGTCGAGGCGTAGGACCGCGCTTTCATCGTCGAACAGAAACTCGGCGAGCGCCTTGGTGAGCTCGGTTTTGCCCACGCCCGTGGGGCCGACAAAGATGAAGCTGCCAATCGGGCGCGAGGGATCTTGCAGGCCCGCTCGGGCGCGTCGAACGGCGTTGGAGACGGAGGAGAGCGCCTCGTCCTGGCCGATCACGCGTTGGCGGAGCGCATCTTCCATGGCGAGGAGTTTTTCACGCTCGCCCTCCATCATTTTGTCGACGGGCACGCCTGTCCAGCGCGACACGACGGCGGCGATGGCGTCGGCGTCGACCACCTCCTTCACCATGCCGGACGCGCCGTTTGAACTGTCTCCGGTTTCTGACGCAGCGATTTGTTCTTCCAGCTGTGGGATCTCGCCGTATTTGAGTTCGCCGGCTTTCGCCCAGTCTTGGCGGCGTTCGGCGTCGGCGAGTTCTGCACGCGCGCGGTCGAGGCGCTCCTTGGCTTGGGTCGCGCCGGCGAGCTTGTTCTTTTCCGCCAGCCAGGATTGGGTCAGCGCTTCGCTTTCCGCCTCTAGCTCTTTGAGGTCGGTTTCAATCTTTGCGAGGCGGTCTTTCGAGGCGTCGTCTTTTTCTTTCTTGAGCGCTTCGGCCTCGATACGCAGCTGCATGACGCGGCGATCGATCTCGTCCAGCTCTTCGGGTTTGGATTCAACCGCCATGCGCAATCGGCTGGCGGCTTCGTCCATCAAGTCGATGGCTTTGTCCGGCATGAAGCGGTCGGTGATGTAGCGGTTGGACAAGGTGGCGGAGGCGACGATGGCCGCATCCGAAATGCGCACGCCATGGTGGACTTCGTATTTCTCTTTGAGGCCGCGCAAGATAGAGACGGTGTCTTCCACGCTTGGCTCTTCGACAAAGACCGGCTGGAACCGCCTGGCGAGGGCGGCGTCCTTTTCGACGTATTTGCGGTATTCATCCAACGTGGTCGCGCCCACGCAGTGCAACTCGCCGCGGGCGAGGGCGGGTTTGAGCAGATTGGATGCGTCCATCGCGCCGTCGGCTTTGCCGGCGCCGACCAGCGTGTGCATCTCGTCGATGAACATGATGATCGAGCCTTCGGCGGCCTCGACTTCTTTCAAGACGGATTTGAGCCGCTCTTCAAACTCGCCGCGGAATTTCGCGCCGGCGATGAGCGCGCCCATATCGAGGGAGAGCAGCTTTTTCTCGCGCAGGCTTTCGGGGACGTCGCCATCGACAATGCGCAAGGCCATGCCCTCGGCGATGGCGGTTTTGCCGACGCCGGGCTCCCCGATCAGAACGGGATTGTTCTTGGTCCGGCGGGAGAGCACTTGGATGCAGCGCCGGATTTCTTCGTCGCGCCCGATCACTGGGTCCAGCTTGCCCTGCCGCGCATCTTCCGTGAGGTCGCGGGCGTATTTGTCCAGCGCTTCATACGCGTCTTCCGCGCCTGAGGTATCGGCGGTGCGGCCTTGGCGCAAAGTTGCGACAGCGCCTTCAAGGGCGTCCGGCGTCGCGCCAGCGGATTTAAGCGCGTCGGCGGCTTTGTCCGATCCTTTGGCGGCCGCAACCAATAAGCGCTCCACCGTGACATAAGCGTCGCCGGCCTTGTCCGCGTCGGCCAGGGCTGTTTGCAGCATCGCCGCAGCGGGTTGGGACAAGGCGAGTTGGCCCGAGCCGCTGCCGGAGACTTTCGGGATCGCATTCAGCGCGGCTTCGACAGATTGAACGGCGCGCTCGGGCTGTCCGCCGGCTGCGCGGATGAGGTTCAACGCCAATCGATCGCGGTCGTCGAACATCGCTTTGAGCAAATGCTCCGGCGCTAATTGTTGATGCCCGGAGGCGAGGGCGGCGGTCTGCGCGGATTGCAAAACGGCGCGCGCACGATCGGTAAAGCGCTCGAAATCCATGGGGCGTCCCCTCTGCATGACTCTAGTTTCAGCGCTAGAGATAGGTGTTGCAAATTTGCAACACAAGGCGCGCCGACGAGAATTGTGGGCAAGATATAAGACGCGCCAGCGACGGTTGAAGCAGAACGTCTGCAGGAAACCCATCAGCGCTCGTTTGAAGCGAAATGCATCCGCCCTAGGTTGGAGGCATAAAACCGTCATGCTTGCTCGCAATCGACAGGAATGATTGTTTGAGAAAGCGCCAGCGCTCGCGCTGGGAGATATCGATAATAGGGAAGGGAAACCGAATGGCGCGTTTGGCGGGAAAGAAGGCCGTTGTTTTAGGGGCGACCGGCAAAGACAATATGGGTCAAGTCATCGCCCGACGGATGGCGTCGGAGGGCGCGTCTGTCTTGGTTGCGGGCCGTCGCGAAGAGGCGCTGCCTGAATTAGCCTCAGAGATCGGCGGGCATTACGCCGGTTGCGACATCACTAAGAAGGCCGACGTCGAAGCGCTTGCGGACGCTGCGGCTTCAAAGCTCGGCGGTTGCGATGTGGCGGTGAACGCCACCGGTTGGGGCTTGCTGTCGCCGATTTTGGAAACCTCCGAAGCGGAACTCGACGACATGGTCGCGCTGCAATTCAAGGGCGTTTATTTCTTCCTTCAAGCCTTCGGCAAGCGCATGTCGGAGGGGGGCGGCGGATCCATCATTCAGATCACGTCAGCCACGTCTTATTGCCCCATCGACAATCACGCCGCTTACATTGGCACCAAGGCCGGTGGCGACCGGCTGGTGATGTGCTTTGCCAATGAATTGGGCGGTCATGGCGTGAAGGTGAATTCGCTTGCGCCTGGGCTGACCGCAACCCCGATGGTGGAGGGCGCCATCCAAACGCCCGGCTTGGAGGCGGCGTTCGCCGCGCGCTATCCGCTGGGTCGTATCGGATCGTCGGACGATATCGCCGACGCTGCGGTATGGCTGGCGGAGGATACCAGCTTCATCACCGGCCAAGTGCTGCAAATCAATGGCGGGCTGACGCTACGCGGAAACCCAACACAGGCGGATGTGGGCGCGTCGGTTGCCGCAGCAATGGCCGCCGCCGGGAGTTAGATCCCAAGCGGCGGCAGATAGACTTTAGGCGATTAGGCCGCCGCGTAGCCCATGACGGCCTTCACCTCGAGGAATTCCTCAAAGCCCCACTCGCCCCATTCGCGGCCATTTCCCGATTGCTTATAGCCGCCGAAAGGCGCGTTGAAATCAGCGCCGGCGCCGTTCACATGGACATTGCCGGTGCGTAGCTGATTGGCGACGCGGTGTGCGTTTTCAAGCGAGCCGGACTGAACATAGCCCGACAAGCCGTAAACTGTGTCGTTCGCCATTTCGATCGCGTCCGCTTCAGTGTCGTAAGGCAGAATGCACAAGACGGGGCCGAAGATTTCTTCGCGCGCAATGGTCATGTCGTTGGTGACGTCCGCAAATACAGTCGGTCGTACATAGAAGCCCTTATTCATCCCTTCAGGACGCCCGGGGCCGCCGGCGACCAAGGTCGCGCCTTCCTTTATGCCGGTTTCGATGAGGCCTTGGATCTTATTGTATTGAACCTCGGATGAGACCGGGCCGATGGCGCCGCGCTCAGCTTCCTTCGGATTTTGTACTTTCACTTTTTCTGCCGTCACGCGCGCAATCTCGATCGCTTCGGCTTGTTGGTCGCGCTGCACGAACATGCGCGAGGGCGCGTTACAGGATTGGCCGGAATTGGTCATCATCTGCATGACGCCGCCGCCGACGGCTTTCGCCAAATCCGCATCGGGCAGTACGATGTTCGCGGACTTCCCGCCAAGCTCCTGCGCCACGCGTTTCACGGTTGGCGCCGCGGCCTGTGCGACGAGTACGCCGGCGCGGGTGGATCCTGTGAAGGAGACCATCTCGACGTCCGGGTGCGCGGACAGAGGCGATCCAACGCCCGGGCCGTCGCCATTGACCAAATTGAACACGCCCGCCGGAACACCCGCCTCATGCATCACTTCAGCCAGGATCATAGCGTCGAGCGGCGCAACTTCGGAGGGCTTCAACACCATGGTGCAACCCGCGGCGATGGCCGGCGCGACTTTACAGGCGATCTGATTGGCCGGCCAATTCCAAGGCGTGATGAAGCCGCACACGCCAATCGGCTCTTTGCGGATCATGGTGGAGCCGCGCAATTCTTCAAACTCAAAATTGCGAAGATAGGCGGCGGCGCCGGCGTAATGGCCCATGCCGGCGGGCGCCTGCGCCGCATTTGCGAGCCACATGGGCGCGCCCATTTCGTCCGAGATTACTTCCGCGATTTCCGCCGCGCGCGCTTTGAAGCCGGCGGTGATTTTATCAAGCAGATCGGCGCGCTCTTCCTTGCTTGTTTGCGAGAAGGCGGGGAAGGCGGCTTTTGCGGCGGCTACCGCTTTGTCAACGTCGGCCTCGGAACCGATGGAGATCCGCGCGGTCGGCTCTTCGGTCGCCGGATCGATCACATCCAATGTTCTCGGCGTGACGGGATCGACCCATTCGCCATTGATGTAAAACTTCAAATATTCGCGCATGATCCGGCTCCCTAGCTGAGTTGGCCAACCGCTGCGATTTCGCTGCGGCGGGCCTGTGCGACCTCATAATAGTAGTTAGGACGGCTGAGATCGATATCCGAGTCCCACCCTAGGGGAAACTTGGGCCCCATTATCGAAAAACAGTCAAGCCTGATGGTTTTGGTTGGAGTTCATTGCGCCGCGCGCATGTCAATGTCCGCCATAACCCAATCCAGGACGCTGTCTTGCTCCGCCACGTAATCCGCGATGGGGGTTTTGATGAGGATGTCCGGCGAGACGGCGTTCTCTGAAGTGTCTATAAAGCAAAATCGGCGCTTGGAATAAGTGATCAGAAGCGACGAATTCGGCAGGTTGAATTGTCCCATATCCTGGTATCCGCAAGGCCGCGCGCCGGTGGGCTCGCCAACGAGCTTCGCGTTTAGGGTCTGTTTGAACTGGGCGGCGTTGCTCATGGCCGCCGAGAAGGTGCGATTGCCGATCAGCACATAGACGCCGTCCCGCCAATGCACGCTGTCGGCGAGATTGAGGTAGGCGGAGAGCTGAAGCCCGGTGAAGAAATCGCCGCCGAAATTATCGCGCAGATCGATGATGATGTGCGCGACGGCAGTCTCATTGATATGCGCCAGCGCGCGTTCTGCGAACCGCGCCATGTCGTCGAACGCCGGATAGGCGTCGAATTGAATGTAAATTGTTTTGCTTTGTGTGTGCGCACCGAACCAAAGCGTGTCGGATTGATCCGGCGGGCGCTCGAAATACAAATCTGGATGTCTTGGATCGAGGCGATGCGTCACCGCTGCATCGAATGCATCGCGATCCACCGCTGTCATCGACACGGTCTGCACCCCAGTGTCGGTCTCGATTGTGAAGTCCGCACCTCCTGGCTCGACGACGCCGAAGCCAACCAGAAGATCTTCAATTGTGAGATACATACCGGTTCGCACGCGCTCTGAATAAGCGTTTTCGACGAAGGGGACGATTTCAGACAATCGAGCGGCCGCCTCATCCGCCGGCGCGCCGTTGATCGTTTTGAGGACGCCCCCCAGAAGGTCCTTATGCGCATCGGACACGCCGGTAATTAGAATGGCGTCGTCGACAAGCGTGGTTTCGATCGGATAGCGCTTAATCGGCGCGCCCCAGAGCGGAACGGACTTGTGCCCATCGCCAATCGTTCGTGTAAGCCGCATCACCGCGATCAGCCTCTCAGGCTCAGACAGTCGCACGCCGTTCTTCGCCAATTGATCCAATTCCGCCTGAAACGTCTCGCGATGCACGGTGTGATAAAGATCGATATGCCGCGCTTCCAAATTGTCGCGGAAGGCGGTGAGATCTTCGCTCCAAGCGGGATCTATCGCGGGCGCTTGCGCATCCACTGTCTGGCATCCCGCGATGACCACAGACAAGACAAGGGCGATGATACGCATCATGCTTCGTCACTTAATACTATGTGTGGAACTACCGCCTACGGCCGCCGAAAACGCCGCGCAGCACGTATTTTGTGATATCGCGCGCCGCAGTGCGCATGGCGGATTTAAACGCGGCTTCCGACGCAGTTTGCCGGCGAGAGGACGAGGATTTGCGGCGCTTTTCCTTGGCCTTGGCCTTTTCTCGGGCTTCTTTCTCTGCGATCTCCTCAGCTTCTTTGGCCGCCTTTTCCTCGCGCGCGGCGAGGAGCTCGTACGCGCTTTCGCGGTCGATGGCGTCGTCATACTTCCCGCTGACCTGGCTGTCTTGCATCACGGCTTGGCGTTCCGCGTCTGTCGCAGGCCCTAATCGGGAGGAGGGGGGGCGGATCAAGGTCCGCTGCACCACCCCCGGCGCGCCTTTGGCGTCGAGCGTCGAGACCAGCGCCTCGCCCGTGCCCAATTCGGTGATCACCTGCTGGGTGTCGATGTCCGGATTTTCGCGGAAGCTTTCGGCGGCGGCTTTGATCGCTTTACGCTCGGCGGGCGTGTAGGCTCGCAGCGCGTGTTGAACCCTTGCGCCGAGTTGGGCCAGCACGCTATCGGGTAAGTCACGCGGGTTTTGCGTGACGAAATAAACGCCGACGCCTTTGGACCTAATAAGTCGAACGACTTGTTCGATCTTCTCAATCAGCGCTTTAGGCGCATCGTCGAATAAGAGGTGGGCTTCGTCGAAAAAGAAGACCAGCTTCGGTTTGTCCGGATCGCCGACTTCCGGCAATTGCTCGAACAATTCGGACAAGAGCCAAAGTAGAAAGGTGGAATAAAGCTTTGGCGAATTGATCAGCGTGGTGGCGTCCAATATGGAGACCACGCCGCGTCCATCTCTGGTGGTGCGCATGAAGTCCGGCAGCTCCAAGGCAGGTTCGCCGAAAAACTCTTCCGCGCCATCGCGTTCTAGCACAAGAAGACGCCGCTGAATGGCGCCGACGGATGCGGGGGAAACATTCCCATATTCCTTGGAGACCTCATCCTTCACATCGATGAGATGCGACATCAGCTTGCGCAAATCCTTCAGATCCAACAGCAGCATGTCATTGTCGTCGGCGTATTCGAAGCCGATCACGAGGACGCCTTCTTGCGTTTCGTTCAGATCAAGCAGGCGCGCGAGCAATTGCGGTCCCATCTCCGATATGGTGGCGCGGATGGGGTGGCCTTTTTTGCCGTAAAGGTCCCAGAAAATCGTCGGCGTGTCGGCGTAGTCGTAATCGTCGAAGCCGATCTTCTCTGCGCGCGAAACGAGCTTTGGATGGAGTTTATGGGCGGGATCGCCCGATTGGCTGACGCCGGATAGATCGCCTTTGACGTCAGCGCAAAAGACCGGAACGCCGGCGTTGGAAAAGCCCTCCGCCATAATCTGCAAAGTGACGGTTTTGCCGGTGCCCGTGGCGCCCGCCACCAGGCCGTGGCGATTGGCGCGCGACAGCAGCAAGGTTTGCGCGTCGTTCTGCTCCGGTCCGCCGCCGCCCAGGAAAATCGCATCGCTCATCTCATCGCCCCTCTGCGCCTCGCTGATTCGCAATGCTGCGGACGGTAGGCCGGCGCGGCGGCGGCTGCAACGCGGGCGGCCGGGATTTGCTTGAGCGACGGCATTGACCTTAACGCCCAAGCGCGGCCCAATCGCCGCCGGGAAATCGGGACGGAACGTGCAAGAGGGGCGTCATGGCGTATCGCACAGCTGGTATATGGATCATCGCGGCGGGCATGATCATGTATGGGCTGCATGTCGGACGAGACATATTGGCTCCTTTCGCGTTGGCGGTTTTTTTGTGGCTGGTGATGGAAGGGCTGGCGCGGGTGATGAACAATCGTATCCCCGCGATCCCCCGCACGGCGGCGCGTCTATTGTCCGTGGCTGTGGTGGTCGGCGGGGCGGCGGCCGTGGTCGGCATATTCGTAGACGGGCTGGCGGAGTTCGTACAAAACGCCGGCGCGTATGAGCGCCGCATCAATGAGCTGATCGCCGAAGCCTATGGATGGTTCGATATCAATCAGACGATGGTGGATCCGCCGACCTTGTCCGCTTTGATTTTTAACGAGGAAAATACGCGCTTCATCCAGCCCGTGGTGGATGCGGTCCAGGGACTGGCGTCCAGTTCGGTGCTGATCTTGATCTACATCGCCTTCTTATTTTTAGCGGAAAGCAATTGGTCTCAAAAATTGGACGCTGTGTTTCCCCATCCGACGGATCGCGCCCAGGCGCGTTCGGTCGCCGCGCAGATCCGCAATAGCATGGAGCAATATCTGTGGGTGCAGACTGTGATCAGCGGCGTTATAACACTTCTAACCTATGCAACGCTCGCCATTATGGGCTTGGACAACGCCTTGTTCTGGGCGTTTGTGGTGTTCTTCTTGAACTATATCCCCACCATCGGATCGATCGTCGCCGCATTTCTGCCAGGCGTATTCGCGCTCGCGCAGACGGAATGGCCGGCTTACATGCCGGCGGATCCTACGTTGAACGCCGTCCTCGTATTGGGTGCGGTCAGCGTGTGGCAATTCGTGATTGGCAATTTCTTGCAACCTAGGATGATGGGCGAAACGCTTAACATCTCCGCATTGGTGGTTTTGCTCGCCCTGGCCGTTTGGGGCGCGATTTGGGGTTTGCCGGGCATGTTCTTGTCGGCGCCGCTCACCGTTTTGCTGATGATTTTGCTGGCGCAGACGGACGGCGCGCGGTGGATCGCTATTCTTTTGTCCGCAGACGGGCGCCCCGATCCGCGCGCGACCGCCCCTGATCCAGCGCTGACTGAATTCGCTAATGGCGAGAATTAGTGCTCTAGATTTCTCGATTTTAGGGAAAACTTCTCCGCTCTATGGTCACGCTTAACTCAGCGGCGCCCGGTCGGCGCCCGGTCCATGTGCATTTTTTTGACAGTTTTGTGAAATCCGTGCTTGCCGATACCGCATCATCGCTCCATATCACGCGACAAGAACCGGCCCTTTAGGGCTGACTTCTTTGAGAGCCCTCCGCGTGCGTCCCCCCACCCAGCTTGCGGAAGCGGCCTCACCCGGGCCGCCGAACATGTCCCCGTTCGGCGGCCCATTTTCGTTCTCGCCGGCGCGGGTTGCAAATTTCTGCAAATTTACGCGAAGTCCTCGGCATTGACGCTGTCAGACCATCTTGGTGTCGCCTCAATCCGATCTCGAAGGCGCCATAGCTGGCGGTCAAGCTCCCTGACATGGACAAGCGAACCTTTCTCATGGCGGGCGCGGCGGCGTTGGTTTCGGCATGTCGCGCGGAATTGCACTCCACCACCGCCAATGAGCAATCAGCGCCTGACCCCGACAAACCGCTGCACCTAAAACTGGCGCATGCGGCCGAAGCGCGCTTGTCCAAACGCGTGGTCTATGACCCGGCCTATATCGCATTGGACTATCCGGGCGGCGACCCGCCTGATGATCGCGGCGTATGCACGGATGTCGTGGTGCGCGCCTATCGCGGCGTCGGCGTTGATCTTCAGCGATCCGTCCACGAGGACATGACGGACCATTTTTCAGATTACCCCGCGTTTTGGGGGCTCAGCCGGCCGGACGCGAATATCGATCATCGCCGCGTGCCGAATTTGGAGACCTATTTTTCGCGCCAAGGCGCCTTGTTGGGGGCGAACGTGCCGGAAGACGATTTGCAGCCGGGAGACATCGTCAGCTGGCGTGTCGATCGCTTGCCGCACATCGCCGTGGCGTCGAGTCGCCGGGGCGGGGCGGGGCGCGTGCGTTTCGTGCACAATATCGGCGCGGGCCCGCAATTGGACGCTTGCTACGACGCTTGGCCGCGCACGGGGGTTTTCCGCTACCGACCCTGGTTAGTTTAGCCGTATCGGTTAACGAAAAAAAACCTTCTAAAACCTAGCGTCGCCTAAAGCGCCCGCCTGTCATAAGGTGCAGAGGCGCTCGCGGACGAGGAGGACGGCCGGATGATGCAGAAATCGAACATCGCTTTTCCTGAGGCGTCTTTTCTGGAGGCGGTGTCGTCAATTGCGGCGTCGCGCGATCTTTCAGATGCGGACGGGCCGTCGGATGCGTTTCTGACGCAATATCTCGCAGACGCGCTGACCGAGGATTTTGCGCATCTGACAATAGAGGACGCCGCCGGCCTGGCCTTGGATTTGTGGGCGTTCGCGTCGGAGACCGGCTCAACGCGGCGGGTGCGGATCCGTGAGGCGGTCGGCGCTGACGGTCGAGATCTGAATATGGATGTCGTAGAAGTCGTCGGTCCAGACGCGGCGTTCCTGGTCGACAGCGCGATCGCCGCATGTTCCGATTTTGGCGTTGAAGTGCGCGCCGTTCCGCATCCGATCGTAGATCATAACGGCGCTCGTCAATCTTTGATCCAACTGCATCTCGACGCTTTGGGCGCGCGTCGCCGCGCCGAGCTGGCGACGCGGATGGAGAATACGTTCGCCGACGTGGATATCGCCAACGCCGACTTTCGTGCGATGCGCGCCAAAATGCTGGAGGCGGCTGAGCGGGTTCGCGCGCACAAGGGCGCCGACAAGGATGCGCAAGATGAAATCGCGGAAGCGGCCGACTTTCTCGATTGGATGGGCGCGGAGCATTTCGCATTCCTAGGCGCGCGGGATTATCTGTTTTCACTGGATGAGGGCGAGGATCGCGAGCCCGATATTGTCGAGGGGTCGGGCCTTGGCATTTTGCGCGATGATACGCGCAACATCCTATCGCGCGGATCCGAGCCGGCGGTGATTACGCCGCGGATTCAGGCCTTTTTGGCCGAGCCGCAGCCGATCATCGTCGCCAAATCTAATATGCGGTCGCGTGTACACCGGCGGGTTTACGCCGACTATATAGGCGTCAAGCGCTACAATGACGCCGGCGAAGTGGTTGGCGAAACGCGTTTTGTCGGCTTGTTCACGTCCGACGCCTATACGCGCTCCGTCGGCGACGTGCCGCTCATTCGCCGCAAAGTGGCGCGTGTCGAAAAGGCGCACAGCGACGGCGCGTCTCGGTATTCTGCGCGGGCGCTCTCCAATATTCTGGAGACGTTCCCGCGCGATGAATTATTTCAGATCTCGGAATCCGACTTGCTGCGCATCGCCGATGGGATTTTGCGGCTTCAGCAGCGCCCGCGCACGCAGATTTTCATCCGCCGGGATCGTTTCGACCGCTATGTCTCTATCCAGCTTTACACCCCGCGAGACACTTATTCCTCTTCGCTTCGGTCTCGGGCGCATGCGCTTTTGGCCGAGGCTTATGAGGGGCGTCAATCGGCCTTCTATCCAAATTTCAGCGACGGACCTCTGGCCCGCGTTCATTTCATCGTTGGGCTGAATCCCGGCCATCCTGAGCCGGATGAAGACGAGTTAGAGCTTCGGATTCGGCAATTATCGGAAAGCTGGGAAGATGGTCTCCTGCGCGAAGCGCAACGCGCCGGTCGAAAGCCGCCGCCGGCGTTAGACGGCGTCTTTACCGCCGCCTATCGCGAGGCGTTTGATCCTGCTGAAGGGCTCGCAGATCTCGACGCGATCGCCGCAATGGATCCGGACGAGCGGGTCGATGTGCGCGTTTACGGGCCGGAATTCACCTATGACACGGCCACGTTCAAAATCTATCGCCGCGATCAGTCGCTGGATTTGTCCGATGTTGTGCCAGTACTCGAGAATATGGGCCTGCGCGTCCGTTCCGAGACGGCTTTCAAGCTCACCGCGCCTTTGGGCGAGGGCGATATCTGGATCCACAATGTCGTCATGGACAAGCCCTCCGGGGAGGGTCGGCTGACCGCTGCGTTTGAAGACGCCTTCAAGGCGGTCTGGACGGGCCGCACGGAAAATGACGGCTTCAATCGGTTGGTTGTGCGTCTTGGCGTCGATTGGCGCCGCGCCGCTTTGCTGCGGGCTCTATGCCGATATCGGTTGCAGACGGGACTTGATCCATCTGAAGCGGTTCAAGTGTCTACGCTGGCGCAAAACGCAAACATCACGCGCAGCATTTTAGATCTTTTCGCCATCCGTTTCGATCCTGCGGCCGGCGAAGATTTGGACGCCCGCCGACAGGCGTCGGAGCCCGTAATTGCGGACATCGAAACAGCGCTCGACTCGGTCGCTTCGCTGGACTCGGACCGCGTTTTGCGGCGTCTTTCACGTCTTGTCGGGGCGATCCAGCGGACCAATTTTTATCAGCTGACGGAGGACGGCGATACGCCGCGGCATATCGCCGTGAAGATCGCCAGTCGCGAGCTGGAGGCTGTGCCGGAACCCAAGCCCTTCCGTGAAATCTTTGTGTGGTCGCCCGACGTTGAGGGCGTGCATTTGCGATTTGGGCCCGTTGCGCGCGGCGGGTTGCGCTGGTCCGACCGCCGCGACGATTTCCGCACTGAAGTGCTGGGCCTGGTCAAAGCGCAGCAGGTGAAAAACGCGGTGATCGTTCCGGTAGGCTCCAAGGGCGGTTTTTATCCCAAAAAACTTCCTGAGGGTGGGTCGCGTGAAGCGGTGATGGAGGCGGGCGTCGCCGCTTACAAAACCTTTATCTCGTCCATGATCGAGATCACCGACACGATGGTCGACGGCGTGCCGAAACGCCCGGAGGATTGCGTCGCCTGGGATGGGGATGACCCCTACCTCGTGGTCGCCGCCGACAAGGGCACGGCGACGTTTTCCGACATCGCGAACGGCATTTCCGAAGATCATGATTTTTGGCTCGGCGATGCGTTCGCGTCGGGCGGGTCGGTAGGCTATGACCATAAAAAAATGGGCATTACGGCCCGCGGCGGCTGGGAGGCGGTGAAGCGCCATTTCCGAGAAATTGGAAAAGACATCCAGTCCGAGCCTTTCACTGTCATCGGCGTCGGCGACATGTCGGGCGATGTGTTTGGAAACGGCATGCTGTTGTCGAAGCAGACGAAACTGCTCGCGGCCTTCAATCATCTGCATATTTTCTTAGATCCGGACCCTGATCCTGGAAGAAGCTGGAAGGAGCGCAAACGCCTGTTCGACATGCCGCGTTCAAGCTGGTCGGACTATAATCCCGAGCTGATCTCCAAAGGCGGCGGCGTGTTCTCGCGCACCGACAAATCCGTGCCTTTATCGGAAGAAGTGCGGGCTTTGACGGGGCTTTCCGACAGCGAAGCCGCGCCGGACGTGCTGCTGCGAGCCTTGCTGAAAGCGCCGGCGGAATTGCTTTGGTTTGGCGGTATCGGCACCTATGTGAAGGCGCGCGAGGAGCAAAACTCCGACGTCGGCGACAAAGCCAATGACGTGCTGCGCATCAATGGCCGGGAGCTTCAGGTTAAAGTCGTCGGCGAGGGCGCCAATCTTGGCGTCACGCAGGCGGGCAGAATTGAATTCGCGCGCGCGTCTGGCCGGATCAATTCCGACGCCATCGACAATTCGGCCGGCGTCGACAGTTCCGACCATGAGGTGAACATTAAAATCTTGCTGGCTGAAGCGATCCGGCGCGGCGCTCTGCCGGCGGCCGAACGCAATGATCTTCTCGCCAGTATGACGGATGATGTCGCCGAACATGTTTTGGTCAACAATTACGATCAAACCGGCGCGCTGACGATTGTTGAAGCCACATCCGTAACTGATCTGGACGCGCATGAACGTCTGATCGAAACGCTGGAGGGCGAGGGCAAGCTCGACCGCGCGGTTGAAGGCCTGCCGACCGCCGAAGAGTTCAGGGCGCTGCGGGAAAGCGGGGCCGGGCTCACCCGGCCTGAATTATCGATCCTAATGGCGTACGCGAAGAATGATTTGTTCGACGCCCTGGTCGCCAGCGACGCGCCAGATGACGCCGCCTTCACGCCGCTCTTGCATACCTATTTTCCAGACGCCCTGAAAGATTTCACGGCGGCGATGCACAGTCATCGTCTGCGCCGCGAGATCGTCGCGACGCGTCTGGCCAATCGGCTCGTGAATGCGGTCGGTCCCGTTTATCCCTACCAAATGAGGGATGGCGGATCTATCGGGACGGGGCGATTGGTGCGGGCCGTAGAAGCGGCGCGAACGGTGTTTGAGATCAATGAGCTTTTCGACCGCATCGACGCCTTGGACAATGACGCGCCCGCCGACGCGCAGACATTGATGCGATTGGAAGTCAGCGATGGGCTTCGACATTTCGCCGGCGCGTTCTCCATTGATGCGGATCGGCTGGGTCTCGACTCCGCGCAGGCCTTTATGGACCGCTATTGCACCGGCGTGTCGCAATTAAGCGCAGTAATGAAAAGCGTGGTCTCGCCCTTCGTGATGGAAAGGGTCAATGCGCGCGCCGACGCGTTCAAATTGGCCGGCGCGCCCTCCGATCTCGCTTTTGACGTCGCCGCCCTGCGCGCAGTCGCCGCTGTTAAAGAAACGGTGGACGTCGCCAGTCGAACAAATTGGCCGCTCATTCCGTCCGCCTATATGCATGCGGCGGTCGGCGAAGCCCTGGCGCTGGATCGCATTCGCGCCGCCGCGAGAGATCTTGTGACGCCCGAGCTGTGGGATCGAATAGCCGTGGAGCGTGTCGCGGATGATTTGCCGGCGCAGCAAGCTGAACTCGCCGCCGCAGCCATCGATTTTGCGAAATCCAGCGGTGTGAATCCGGAGACGCTGGATCGAAATGGCGCGCTGATCGCGGTTGACGCCTGGCTCGCCCCACATCAGGCTTTCGTCGCTCGAATGTCAGACCCGGTGCGGACATTCGAGCAATCTCAATCCTGGTCGTTGGCGAAGCTTGTTTTGACCGCTGACGCTGTTAGAGAGTTCGTGCACGCAGCGACGCAATCCGGCGCGGCGCGTTAAGCTGCAGGGCTTTTGCTCGACGGTTGAAACCCTTTGGACTGGACTAAGCTTGATGTTGGACCGAGCGCTCAAATTCGCGGACGCCCGACCAGAAGACGCACCCAAGCTTGCAGCTTTGGGCCGCGACACCTTCGTTGAGACATTCGGCGCGCTCTATGATCCCGCAGATCTGAAGCAGTTCTTAGAAGAAACGCATGATGTGAGCGTTTGGGACCGGGAGCTCGAAGAGCCAGGCATGGAGGTCCGGTTCGCATCCTCCAGCGGGAAGTTCGTCGCCTACTGCAAGATTGGCGAGATGAAACTGCCGTTTGAGTACGGCGACGCGCCCGTATTGGAGCTGCGCCAGCTTTATGTCCGTGAAAGCAGTCAGGGCGTCGGCGTCGGACGGATATTGCTCAATTGGGCGATTGATCGCGCCCGAGAGCGCGGCGCCGAGGATTTTTATCTCGGCGTTTGGGAAAGCAATGACCGAGCGATCAGCGTTTATGAAAGCCGAGGCTTCGAGAAAGTCGGCGGCTATAAATTCCGCGTTGGGAATACGTTGGACGATGAAGTTATTATGCGCTTGTCGTTGCGCTGACGGCTCAGCTTGCTTGGCGAAATTCTGCGGCGTCTTCATCCAAAAAAGCGATCAGTTCCGGCACGACCTCATCCGCCCGCGTGACCAAGAATAAATGGCCGCCGTTTTCGACGACATGCAGCCGAGCGTTCTGAGCCAATTTGCAGATCATCTTGCCATTGACCAGCGGTACGATTCTGTCCCGGTCGCCCATCATGACCAGGATGGGTTGCTGCATAAAGGGAAGCAGCGGAACGCTGGTCCAGCCCAGCATCGCGATCATTTGATACATATAGCCGCGCGCCGTTGGCGGTTGTAGCGCGATCGTGTGGGCCTTGCCGGAGCTGTCGAGCTCGTCGCCATACAGCGTCTCGAAATTTTTGCGCATATAATCCGGTTCGGAATAGCGCCGCGGATTGGCCATTTTGGACAGCGCTTCGGGACGACCCGGGATCATGGTCATGCCTGTCGACGTCGCGACAAGGACGACGCGCTTTACGCTATCGCGGTATTGGAAGGCGAATTGCTGCGCCAACGCGCCGCCCCAAGAGACGCCCATAATGTCCATCTCTTTGACGCCGTAGTTTCCGACCAGCTTTTTAACCCAACGGCAAAGCTGCCAGGGGCGATAGGGAAAGCGCGTTTCTTCGCTGCCGCCCACGCCGGGGGCGTCAAAAGCGATCAATTCTCGGTCTCGGATCACTTCGCCAAGCTTGAAGACCAATTCCAGATTGGCCCCGATGCCGTTGAAAAAGACGAGCGGGCGCTTGCCTGTGTCTATCTCGGCGGGCCAATAGGCGGCGCGCAGTTTTGCGCCGCCCAGATTGTGCATTTTGATTTCGGGGTCGCGCGCCGTCATAAGCGTCTCCTGGATTGGCGTCAGCTTTCAGCGATGCGGCGAATTAGTCAAACACGTAAGTGCCGGGCGACGCGCAGATCGGCGGAAAATCCTTATTTCCCAAAGATTTAGGCGCGGCTTTCATGTCGCCAGAATGCTCTTTCAGCCAGATGGCCCAACCTTCCCACCAAGAGCCCTGGGTTTCTTGCGACGCGGCGAGCCAGTCGTCAGCAGATTCGCCGACGGCTTTGCCGCCGAAGAATTTCGCTTTGGGATTTCCGGGAGGGTTCAGCAGCGATTGAATATGCCCGCTGGACGATAAGATGAAGTCGATATTCTCAGACCCCAGCAAATTGGTGGTTCGGTAGCAGGCTTTCCAAGGCGTGATGTGGTCCGTTAGGCCCGCGACGATAAACGCGTCCGCTTTCACCTTGCTGAGATCCGCCATATGGCCGGCGACTTCCACTTCGCCAGGGCGCGCAAACGGCTCCTCCAGGCTGAGATCCAAATAGTCGGAATGCAGCTGCGCCGGGAGGTTGGTCGTGTCGTTGTTCCAGTAAAGAACGTCAAACGGGGGAGGGCTGTCGCCCATCAGATAATTGTTGACGACATAATTCCATATAAGGTCGTTCGGCCGCATCCACGCGAACATGCGCGCCAAATCTTCGCCCTTGAGCACGCCTTTGCGCTGCGATGTTTTGCGAGCGATTTCCAGACTGTTCTCCGACACGATCTGACCAAGATCGGAATCTTCTTTCTTCGGATCCAGTACGCACACTTGGAAGGTGATGGAATTGATGCGGTCATCGCCGGCGGCCGCGAGCAGGCTGGCGAACGACGCCGTCGTAATCCCGCCGGAGCAGGCGCCGGAAATGTTGATCTTCTTCGAGCGCGTGATACGCGCGATCACTTCGCTGACTTGCACCAGGACGTCGACATAATCCGTCAGGCCCCAATGCGCGTGTTCTTTTTGCGGGTTGCGCCAGCTGATGAAGAAGACCTGAAAGCCCTGCCGCAAAAGGAATTGGACGACGCTTTTGTCGGGCGTCAGATCGCTCGCGTAGAATTTGTTGATCTGTGGCGGGATGCTGAGAAAGGGCACTTTGTGCACTTGCTCGGTCATTGGCTCATATTGGATAAGCTCCAAAATCGGGTGTCGCCAGATCACCTTGCCCGGCGTCGTCCCCAAATTCTCCCCGACTTTGAAGGGCCGTTTGTCGACTTGGGACGGCATGCCGCCATTTTGGCGGATGTCGTTATAGGCGTTTTGCATCCCTTTCAGCAGAGAGAGGCCGCCGCTGTCGACCACGCGCTTTAAGGCCGCCGGATTGCCGATCAGCGTATTGGTCGGCGCAATCGCGTCGATCAGAATATTCAAAACGAACTGGGCGCGGGCGTGGTCGAGCTCTTTGAGGTTCAGCTCATCAACCCAGCTCATCAAATGATCCGACGTCGCCAGCCATTGCTGTAAGCCGCGGCGATAAAGCGGGTTGAAGGTCCAGGCCGGATCTTGGAAGCGCCGGTCTCGCGGCTCCGGCGTGCGTTCCGATCCGCCGCGCACGATCTGGAAGGTTTCTTTCGCCAAACGTCCCGCAAGTTTCGCGGTGGCGCGCGGTCGCGTGGCGCTTTTGCCGACCAGCATGCGGACGGCTGCGAGCAATTCTTCGCGATTAAAGCCGCCCATCATTGGATTGAGCGCGACCGTCGTTTCGGCCGCCTTGTCGCCGATATCGGCTGGCTGTTCCGCCATCTAAACCTCCCATGGTCCCCTGCGGGCGCGCTCTATTATTCCGGCGCGTGGTGCGTCTCTTCGCTTTCGCGTCGGTCGCCGCATTCTCTGTCAAATCGGAATGAGCAAGTTTTCGAAGCGTCAGCAAATAGCGCTTCAAAATTCGTTCCATATTGGGGAAAATGAGTCAAATATCACTTAAGCAGCAGCGCTAGTATTCGAGCGTGGTCATTCTTGATGGACACTAAGACGCGCATACTCAATCAAAGCTTGGCGCTCTTTAACGTCGAGGGCGAAGATCAGCAGGCGGCGATCGATATCGCCAACGCGCTCGAGATCAGCCCGGGCAATCTTTATTACCATTTCAAAGGCAAGGATGCGATCATTCACGCCTTGTTTGACGCGTTCGAAGAGGAGATGCGGATTATTCTGGCGGGCGCGAAAGGCGGTGTATCGTCTTTAGAGGATTATTGGGTCTACATTCATATCCTGCTGGAGGAGATCTGGGATTTTCGTTTCTTCTACAAAAATCTCGGCGCGCTGTTGGCGCGATATCCTGATCTCGCGCGCCGGTTTCGGCGGCTGACGGCGGATTTGCGAACGGCGATCGGGCATGTGTTTGCCGGCCTGTCTGAGAATGACGTGATCGAATTGGACCCGAAACTCGCAGACGCCGCCGTGGAGCAAACAATCCGTACCCTAACGTTCTGGCTGCCCATGTCCGCGGTCGACGCAGTGGATGAAGAAACGGACAACGCCGTTCTTGAGCGTACAGTCTTTCAGACGGTCGCCGTGATCGCGCCTTATCTGAGGGATCGCGACACCATGGTCGGGGAAATGCTGGATCGGCTGGATGCGCTCATCGACGCATAAAAAAAGGCGGAGACCAGATATGATCTCCGCCTTGTTAGGCTTGTACGCCACTCAGCTTGGCGCGACCTCGCGCGGGCTTAGGCGCTTTTGCGAGGTGTCGTTTTCTTCGCGGCCGGTTTCGCAGCTGCTTTCGTTACGGTTTTCTTCGCCGGCGCCTTTTTCGGCGCAACGGAGTCGCTGAGTTTGGCGACGCGCGCAGCGGCGGCGGATTTCGTCGTTGCAGCGCGGCTGGCTTTTGCGGCCGGAGCGGCGCTGACAGAAGCGAGTTGCTCGGTCAAAGCGTCGATTTTGGCGCTCAGCTCTGCGATTTGATCGTCCTGGCGCGGCATGCCGAGCACGGAGCGCATGCGGTCCATACGTGCTTCAAAACGCTCGCGCTGTTTGGTTTGGAAAGCGGTCGTGGCGGCGACGACTTTGTTGACGCGCTCACGGCTTTTTTCCAAATGCTCATTGCTCGAAACGCGCTCGCGCACATCGGATTCGATTTCTGCGCCGCGCTTCACGAGGTCTTCAAAGAACTCGGTTGCAGATTCATTGGCTTTGTCCATGTTTTGGACGGTTTCGTCATATGCACGGCCATACGCGCCGACGCCAGCCAGCCAGATTTTGTAGGCGACGTCTTTGCTTTGTGCTTCCAGTTCAGCGGAGATTTCGTTCAGGGATTTCTTTGTCGATTTCGTCATGGTTCGGCTCCAAATTCGTGTTCTGGAGCCGGTGTACCGAAAACAATTAGAAAGCGCATACTAATCGCCGAACAGTCTCCGAAATTCGCAGCGATGAGGCGTGCGCCGCCCTAGAGTTTCGGCGTTCCACCAAACACCAAGCGCCGCCAACCCTTTCGCTCGAAGGGCCGCCACTCATCTTCGGCTTGCGCCAGACGGTCGGCGATCGCCACCATGACCAGCGGGCTGACGCCTAGGCCGACATGGCTGGACGGCACATGGATGTTCTCCGTCTGAGGTCCGGGCTTTTGGATCGATCCGCGCCACGCCACAATGCCGTCGCCCTTGGTGAAGATCGATGTGGTTGGAACCGGCGGCGCCTCCGCGAGATCTGCGTAGCGGCCTTCCGCTTGCGGTTTGGTTTCTTCGCCATTGATCGCTTCAAACAGCCGGCGCGCGTTTGTATGGTTGCGGTCATTGGTGATCGGGCTGCCGAGCGAGATCACAAATCGAACCGCGTCGGGGTGCATTTTCGCCAATTCGCGCGCGAACACGCCGCCAAGACTCCAGCCGATGATTGAGACCTTGCGTCCGGTCCTTTCATGGATGCCGACCAGGAGATCGCGCATTTCTTGTTCGCGCATCTCATCAAAGCGAACATTGCGGCCAAGCTCCCAGCCGTAAGACTCATAGCCGAGATCATCCAGTAGACCGCGCATGGGCCGTGTGGAGGCGTCGCTGGCCAGAAATCCTGGCAAAACAAGAACCGGATGACCGTCGCCTTTGGGCAGGTTTTTCATGGCGGCGCGCAGCGCGCTGAACGACCCAAACTCAAAAACGGCGCGCCCTTCGGTGAGCGTCCAGAACAAGGAGGGCGGCTTGGCGGCGGTTGTTGTTGTCATGTCTCTGCCTCTCGTTTCCTTCCAGCAAAGCGGTCGCGGTTTGGGGCCGCGCGCTTCTTAAACATAGTGTGCCAAACGCGTTTGGGCTGCGCGATTGGCGGTTCGCGCCCGCTAGGCGGACGTGTCTGGGGAGGCTTCTGCCTTGGCGGCCGGCGTCTTCTTTTTAGGAGCGGCTTTCCTGGCCGTCGTTGTTTTTCTTGGTGTTTTTGGAGCCGCCTTAGCAGCGGTCTTGGGTGTTTTGGAGCTTATTGTCTCGGGTTTGGCCGCAGCTGCTGCCGCGGCGGCAGTACTGGTCTTTGCGGGTGCGCGCTTGGTCGTAGTTTTGCGCGCTGCGGGCTTGCGCCGAGTTGCGGCGCGCGGTTTGGGCGGCGACAAAACGATGCCGGCGGCTTTTGCGCACTCCTCAAAGCTCTCTTGCAGGCATTGCGAGTAGAACTCCGGATCCGGCATGATTTTGCGGCAAGCGGTGAACCCGATCGTCGCTTGGTTCACATAGCTTTGCACCACATGACCCAAGCCGACGCCGTCCACCAGGCACAACAAGCCATGCATGCTGACCAATTGCGCGCCGGCCGAATAGATCGGCACGGGCGGGCCCGGCACGTTGGTGACGATGGTGTTGATCACCGGTTTCATGACGTCCGCAATGCCAAAGCGCGTATAGGCTTGCGCGCCCAGGGCCATGAAGAGGGCAGGCGAGGTTTTGCTCGCCTCTGTCAATTGGCGCGCGCCGATGGCGTTGGTCATCGCTTTGGATTTTTGGGTCTCTTCATGGACGTAGCGAAGACGTTCGACGGCGTTGTCTATATGGGTGCCGAGAGGAACAATCATGGCCGACACCTGATTGCCCATTTGGTTTTTTTCTTCGTCCGCGCGCACTGAAATCGGCGCCATGGCCGTCATGCTCGTCTTAGGCAGCTCTTTCTTCGCGGCGAGGTATTTGTTGAGCCCGCCGCCGACGATTGACAACAATACGTCATTGACTTTCGAGCCTTCGGACAAGCCGCGCAGCGCTTTGATATGCTTGAGTTCAAACGTCCGTCCTTCCACCACACGGTTGGGAGAGACCTTGGTGTTGAAGCGGGTACGTGGGGCGCGGATGGCGCTCGAGAGATCAAAATCGCGCTTCACGAGGCCTTTGGCGGCGCGATAAACGCCGGGCATCGCTTGCGCCGCGACGCCGACCTGGCGCAGCGGATTCACCCAGGCGCGGACATAGCCTCTGGCGAAGGTGCCGACAGGGTTGGGGCGTTTTTCCGGTTTCCACAAATCCGGTTCGTTGGGCGGCGCGACGCTGGGTGTCGCGGTGTGCAGGGCTTGCATCAAATCAATCCCGGACATGCCGTCGATCGCGGAATGGTGGACCTTCGTCACCGTGGCGTAGGAGCCTTTCGGGATGCCGGGAACATTGTCCAGCCCTTCAACGATTGTGAATTCCCAAGGCGGGCGCGTGAGATCTAAGGGACGGGAAAAGAGCCGCGCGGCCTGAATGCACAATTGCCGCCAATCGCCGGGCTTGGGCAGCGCGATGTGGCGCACATGATACTCCAAATCGAAGTCTTCATCTTCGACCCAATAAGGATAATCAATGTTCAGCGGCACTTTCACCAAGCGCTGGCGCATGGTTTTTGAAAGCTGCATGCGCTCTTCGTAGAACTTCAAAATATCTTTGAAACGGACAAACCCACCTGGCGCTGTCGCGGGATCATAGATCAAAATTGAGCCGATATGCATCGGTGCATTGCGCTGCTCTAGCGCAACAAAGGATGCGTCCATCCCTTGTAATTGCTCCATTTTTGCCTCCCCAGGCGTGCCGATCTTCGTCTGCCGCACACGATCAGCTTAGTCTTATACGCGCATACTGGTCTGTTTTTCTTAATGAGACCAGTAGGCGTCGCCCAATTGGGGAGTTGTCGCGCGTGCGCCCGTCTATCGCGGGTGCGCGCTAGTGTCGGAAATGGCGCATGCCGGTGAAGACCATGGCCAGGCCGGCTTCGTCCGCGGCGGCGATCACTTCCTCGTCTCGAATGGAGCCGCCCGGCTGAATGATCGCGGTTGCGCCGGCCTCCGCCGCCTGCAGCAATCCGTCGGCGAAGGGGAAAAACGCGTCCGACGCGGCGACGCAGCCCTTGGTTTTCGGCGTCTCCAATCCAGCGGCCTCCGCCGCGTCTTCGGCTTTGCGCGCGGCGATGCGGGCCGCATCGATCCGGCTCATCTGGCCCGCGCCGACGCCGGCCGTCGCGCCGTCCTTGGCGTAGACGATTGTGTTGGATTTGACGTGCTTGCCGACGCGCCATGCGAACAAAAGATCGGTCATTTCCTGAGCGCTCGGCGCGCGTTTGGTGACGGTCTTAAGGTCAGCTTCCGTAATGCGGCCTAAATCGCGATCCTGCACCAACAAGCCGCCCGCGACGTTTTTGACGGTGAGGCCTGGCGCGCCGGGGTCGGGCAGGGCGTCCGTGAGCAAAAGGCGCAGATTTTTCTTCGCCGCGAAGACTGCAAGCGCCTCCTCATCGGCGCCGGGTGCTATAACGACTTCGGTGAAGACTTTCGCGATCGCTTCGGCGGTTTCGCCCGTCAAAGGCGTATTCAGCGCGACAATGCCGCCAAAAGCCGACACTGGGTCGCATGCAAGGGCGGCTTGATACGCCGCTAGAGAGCTTTCGCCTAACGCCACGCCGCACGGATTGGCGTGTTTGATGATGGCGACGGCGGGCGTCTCGGCCGGATCGAACTCCGCAACGAGTTCATAGGCCGCGTCGGTATCATTGATATTGTTGTAGGAGAGCTCCTTGCCCTGGACTTGTCGCGCCGACAAAACGCCGGGCCGCGCTTCCGGGCCCCGATAAACGGACGCCGATTGATGCGGGTTTTCGCCATAACGCAAGGGTTGGGCGAGGCCGCCGCCGAACGCGCGCCAATCCGGCGCTGGCGTCTCTAGGGATTTGGCGTACCAATTGGAAATCGCTGCGTCATAAGCGGCAGTGCGCGCATACGTCTTCGCCGCGAGTTTGCGGCGTAGTTCCAGGCTGGTCGCGCCGTTTTCGGCCTCCATTTCGGCCAACGCGGCGTCCAGATCGTCGCCATCCGTGCAAACCGCGACGAATTCAGCGTTCTTCGCGGCGGCGCGCAGCATGGCCGGGCCGCCAATGTCGATATTCTCAATGCATGCGTCGAAATCCGCGCCCTCCGCGACGGTTTCCTCAAACGGGTAGAGGTTGATGTAGACAAGATCGATCGCCTGGATGCCATGCGTTTCGGCCGCCTCGCGGTGTTCGGCAAGATCGCGGCGATAGAGCAATCCGCCATGCACGGCTGGGTGAAGCGTTTTTACGCGGCCATCCATCATTTCCGGAAAGCCGGTGAGGTCGGCGACGTCTTTGACGTCCAGTCCCGAAGCTGAAAGCGCTTTCGAAGTTCCGCCGGTCGACACCAATTCCACGCCCAGCGCCGCTAATCTACGTGCGCGCTCCACCAAGCCGGATTTGTCCGACACCGAGATGAGGGCGCGGCGAATGATTATGGCGGACATTTAGGGCTCCAGGCATTTTGGATGTTGCCTGGGCCGATAGCATGGCTCTCGGCCTAGTCAATCGGGCGTCGCCATAAGCCTGTTGGAAGTCCAATAATCAGTGTACAGATTAAGCGCTATTCTGGACGCGCGACATCGCCCAGCGTACGCGATTGGGCGCTTCCGACCCATCGCCCAGCGGGTCGGCGGCGCCGGCGACAACGATTTGCTGCGTCCTGCGGCGCGCGCCGCTTGCGGCGTAAACCGAAGGTTCGATGCGAATGCCAAGATCGCATTTAAAGCGCCAAACGACTTGACGGCCTGGCAGTCCCAAGAACACTGTTTTGTCGTCCGGTCCTGGCGCGGTTTGGACATTGGGGTGAAGGTGAAACCGCAATTGATAGGGAAGGGGTGCGTCAGGCGCCTCCGCGGCTTCTGAGACCGGTCTGGACAATGCGTCTTCTCCCGTAATGCGATCGCCATCCTTAGCGACATAGAGGCGTCGGCGATGGATGAGGCCCGCCGTTTCCCGCCAGCCGCCATGCTGGCCCTCCAGCAGGAATTGATCATTCTCCTCCAACCGTCGGGCCGAGACGGCCTCCGGCCCGACCAAGGCGCTCCGGCCCGTTGTGTCGTCCAGGACGAATTCAGCGCTGTCGCGATCGTCCAGTGTCAAGGTCGAATGCGCCGCCGTGTGACGCGCCGCAGCTTTCCAATCCGGCGCGCTGTCGGCGTTTGCGCCGCAGGAGGTGATGATCGCGTCGGACCCGTCATAGAGGCTCATCGACAAACACCCCGCGTGGGCGCCGCCTGCGAATGGCGCATCTGGCGCGGCGCCCGTATCCATGTAGACCGCGAGTTCGCCCACTTCGATCCTTTGATATCCGCTCAAGCGCGCGAAGGCGAAGCGACCCCCATCGCTGCCGTGCGGCCCTAAGGCTGCGGCGGCCAATCCAAGCGCGCCGTCTCCGCCGCCGTTTGAGACTAAAAACCCGCCATCTGGCGTCGCGAGGAAAGCAAGCATGTTCGACATGCGGTTCTGCGCTTTGGACAGGAAGCCGGGCGCAGATTGACCTAAACGAAGCAGCAAATCTTCGGCGGCGTGCAGATCCATCAACAAATTGGCGAGTGCTTCGGGATTGCGGTTTACATGCCCGCCATCCGCCAGCATTTGGGTTTGGCAAACCGCTTCCAACCGCGCCAATCCGGCGTCCAGCATCTTCTCGTGATCGGGAAGCGCCGCGCCGGCGATCACCAACGCCGCCGCGCCTCGCGCGCGGCCTTCTGGTGACGGACATTCCTCACTGGACGCAGACAAATGGCGTGTTTGCCGGACAAGGCTCTCGAATAATTTGCTGCGAGGTTTGTCGTCCAATTCGTCGAAAAGGTGCGGGCCCGCCGTAAACCAATTGATCACGCGCTCTGCGGTGGCGTCGATCCGCCAGGCGAAGGCGTCCCATTTGCCGAAAGTGTCGATCCACGCATTGGTGAGCGCCCGAGCGCGCGCCGCACCGTCGGGCCCAATCGCTAAGAGGTCCCGCAACCAGCCGAAGCGGTGGATGCGATCGGCGAAATGTCGGCTCGGGAAATGTTGTTCGCCAGATAAATCCCAGGGTGCGCGATTG
>JBCCMB010000011.1:0-40064 GCA_039026555.1 Pseudomonadota bacterium | reverse complement strand
TTTCCATCGGATCGGTCATAAGGCTCGCTGTCATGGCTGGCGTCGATCCCGGCCGGGCCGACTCATATGAGTGCAATATTTAAACGCTCGAGCCGCGACGCAAGGGTGTTTGCCACAATCGCGGACATTCGCGTCTTATTCGTCCTCTTCCGCGAACAGCTCGTCCCGGCTCACGGTTTTGTCCGATACGGTCGCGCGCTCTAGAATGTAATCCACGACTTTTTCTTCAAAGATCGGCGCGCGCAGCTGCGCCATGGCGCCGGGGTTTTTTTGGTAGAACTCCACCACTTGTTGTTCGCTGCCGGGATAGCGCGCCGCTTCCTGGTTGAGCGCACGCGCCACTTCTTCAGGTTGAACGTCGACCTCGTTGACGCGGCCGATTTCAGCAAGCACCAGGCCCAGACGAACGCGACGTTCCGCGATCTTGCGGTACTCGGCTTCCAGCTCTTCCTCGGACTTGTCCTTGTCGTCCTCGTCCAGGCGGCCCGCCTCGCGTTCCTGCTCCAGCTGCGCCCAGATCTGCTTGAATTCCGTGTCCACCATGCCTGGCGGCAGGTCGAAATCGTGCGCTTCGTCCAAGGCGTCCAGTAATTCGCGTTTCACCCTTTGGCGCGACATGCCGGAGTTTTCGGTTTCGATCTGCTGCGTCACCAATTCTTTGAGTTTATCGAGGCTTTCAAGTCCCAGCCCTTTGGCGAATTCATCGTCTATTTCGGGCGTTTCAGGCGCGCGCACCTCATTCACTTTTACCGCGAATACGGCGTCTTTGCCCTTTAGGTCGTCGGAGGGGTAGTCCTCCGGGAAGGTCACATTGACCTCAACGTCGTCGCCGGTTTTGGCCCCGACCAATTGGTCCTCAAAGCCTGGGATGAAACGCCCCTCGCCCAAAACGATGGTTTGGCCTTCCGCCGTGCCGCCTTCGAAGGCGACGTCGTCGATCTTGCCGACAAAATCCACCACAACCGCATCGCCCTCACGCGCCTTGGCTGTTTTGCCGCGCGGCTCGTATTTTTTATTGCCCTCGGCCAGACGCGACATCGCTTCGTCGACTTCCTCGTCGCCAACTTCAGCAATGGGGCGTTCGAGCGTCAGTTTGGTGAAGTCGGACGGCTCGAAGTCCGGCATCACTTCCATTTCCATGTGGTATTCCAGGTCGACCTCGCCGGCCATGACCTTCTCCGACTCGCTATCCAAATGGATGTTGGGCTGAGCCGCCGGCCGCACTTTCGCTTCGTCGAGCGCTTTTTGGCTGGTCTCTTGGACCGTCGCCTCGACAATCTCACCCATGATCGATTTGCCGTAGATTTTGCGTATGTGCGCCGCCGGCACCTTGCCGGGGCGGAACCCCTTCAGCCGCATTTGCGGACGAATTTCGTCGATACGGGCGTCGAGCTTCTCGTTCAGCTCGGAAACAGGTACGAGAACTTTGTACTCGCGGGTCAGACCTTCGGATTTGGTCTCGGTGACGTTCATCACGGATCCCTTAAACGCTACGCCGCGCCGCCTTGGCGGCACGGGGGCTTCGGAAATGAAAAAGCGCGGCGGATCGCGTTTGCGAAGCGCCGACCTAACGGATTGGCGCGGCTTATGTCACACGCGGACGCGCCTGTCTATCGGATCTGATTGCGTGTCGGGCCGATCGCTGCTGAAAAGTCGGCGTCGCGCCCAGCTTCCCCGTTTTGCGCCTTGATACACGTCGCAAATTAGCGTTTATCGGCGACCGACCTAGTTTGCGGATGTGGCGGAACTGGTAGACGCACCAGATTTAGGTTCTGGCGCCGCGAGGCGTGGAGGTTCGAGTCCTCTCATCCGTACCATGGCTTCTCATTCAAAACGCAGATCAGCCAAAACGCAGATCAGCGCGACGGGACCGCGGCGGCCTCGTAAAGCGCTTTGAGCGTTTGCGGCAGCGCATCGCAGAGGTCCTCTGCAATAAGCCCCGGCCCCAAGCGCACGCCGATATCTCCATGCATCCAGGCGGCGGCGCAAGCAGCTTCGAACGGATCGACGCCCTGCGCCATCAATCCGCCGATGAGCCCCGCCAAAACATCTCCGGATCCGGCGGTCGCAAGAAAGGGTGAAGCGTGCGTATTCACGATCGACTGTCCGCTTGGACTTGCCATCACGGTGTCGGCGCCTTTGAGCAGGACGATCGCGCCGCTTCGGCGCGCGGCTTCTTGCACCGCCGCGATCTTATTGGTTGCGGATGTGGCGACGCCTGGGAACAATCGATCAAATTCTCCTTGGTGCGGCGTTAGAACTGCGGAGGTCGGTAAGGCGCTGAACAAGACGTCGGGATCGCTTGCAAACACGGTCAGCGCATCGGCGTCCAACACAAGCGATCGTCCGGCGTTGGCAAGCGCTAGCACTTTATCTCTTGTCGCATCGGAAACGCCCGCTGAGGGTCCGATGACCACCACGGTTGATCGGCTTGTCGCTGTAACAATCGCGTCAGCGTCCGCTATGGATTCTGTCATGACAGAGGTTGATGCGGCTGCAGCCACCATCAAAGCGCTCGGCGGCGTTAAAAGCGTGACGAGCCCCGCCCCCACACGCAATCCAGCGCGCGCCGCGAGCCTCGCCGCTCCGGTTTGCCCTACACCGCCCGTCGCCACCGCGAGGCGCCCGCGCTGGTGCTTATGTGAGCCTGTGTTTGGCCACACAAGTTTGTGACGCCAAAGCGAAGGATCGTTCTCGGCGATCTGAACGTTCAAGCCTTGGATGATCTCATCTCGCACTCCGATATTGGCGACACGGACCGCTCCGCAGGCTGAAGCGCTTGGCTCTAGAATGTGGACAGGCTTTTTGCGGACGAACGTCACGGTAAGATCAGCCCGAACGTAAACTCCGCCCAATTGCGCCGCATCGCCATTTAGGCCCGATGGCAGATCGACTGCGAGGACGCGAGGATTGATTTTGCGCACGCGTTCCAGAAAGGCCCTCGCCTCTCCCTCAATCGGTCGCGACAAGCCTGTTCCAAACAGCGCATCGACTAAGACGCAGTCTTCATCGAGCTCGAGATCGGCGAGCGTCGAGACCTCCCCACTCCATTGTGATGCGGCGATGGCGGCGTCCCCGCTAAGATTTTTCTTATCGCCCAATAACCCCAGAGCGACCTGATATCCGTGGGTCGCCAATTTGTGCGCAATTACGAAACCGTCGCCGCCATTATTACCGGGGCCGCACGCCACAACCACGCGACGTCCAGGCCATCGCTCAATAATCGCGTCGGCGCAGGCGGCTCCCGCCGCCTCCATAAGGTCGATACCTGGAACGCCTTCCGCGATCGCGGCGGCGTCCGCCGCGCGCATTTGTGCGTTGGAGAGAATTTCCATCGTCATGACGGCAGTTCTATACAATTGCGCCGGCGGATGTGGCGCTTTTTGCTAAACGGTTCCGTGGGCCGCCAATCCATTATTTTTGGATAGAATGCGCTGGTATTCGCTTGGGCGCAGAATATACAGGCGTTCTCGCGCTGACGTCAGCGATTCTCCAAGCAAGCTCGCCATATCTTGATCCGCTATGCGCCGGGCGGTTTTTCCGTTCGACAGACCTTCGCGGACAGTCTGAAAAGCGCCGCCAAACGGCAAGGCGCGATTGATCTTCAAGCTCGCCATATAAGCGATGAACAAAAGACCGGCATTGCCGGATTGCGAATAGCTGAACGCCAGCACCGCCGCTTCGCCCAGCGGATCGCGGCCATATCCCGACAACACATGCATCAAATCGTGCGTGTCGCGCAGGCGCCGGCTAAACCAGGTCAGATCGTCTTCAATTTCGTTTTCCGCGCGCAATCGGCTGCGTCGGCTTTCGGCGACCAAACCTTCGGCGGACAAGTTTTCGGATGTTACAAATTTCAGATAGGCGCGCCCAACCGAGCCATCGGGCAAATCGGCGAGATGCGCATGATCGTCTAGCAAATCCGGTAATTCCTCGCCGCGCAGCATGGCGGCGGTTCCCGCTTCGGACTTTAGGAATTTGAAGAAGTCTTTTTCAAGCGATCGACCCGCAAGCGCCGAGGTAATGTCAAACGCGTATTTCGTGTCTTCGTTGTCGGCAAGCAGTTTTCGCATCGCGCGCCAAGCGGTAAGGGGTTTGAGGCGGTTGTCTCGTCCTTTGAGAATAATCGGCCGAATTGGAGCTTCGTCGCGGATGTCGGCCGCACGATTGTCGTATGCAGACATGTGTCCATCGGGCATGTTCGCCTCCCCATTTACCTCAAACTACCTTTGCGGCGACGATTCGA
The DNA here is from genome assembly GCA_039026555.1 of Pseudomonadota bacterium. Taxonomy (GTDB): domain Bacteria; phylum Pseudomonadota; class Alphaproteobacteria; order Caulobacterales; family Hyphomonadaceae; genus JBCCMB01. Next base: position 35,818 of record JBCCMB010000011.1, on the reverse strand, counting down.
CCATCTTGGCGCGCTCGGCGTCGTCGTCTCAGATTAGCGTAAAGGTGTTTGTCATCCCGCCTGGCTTGCTTGCGACGACGCCTTTGCGACCGACGCCCTCGGTGGTTGTCAGCGCCTCGCAAATGTCGTTCCGGCCTTTTTCCGACCGCGCTACAAATCTTCGGTTGGCGGCGTCGCGGCCGATTATGATGGCGTATTTCGGACCCTCTCGGCCATGCGCCACGGTATAAGTTTCGATCGTTGCATCGCCCTGCGGCTCGGTAACAATGTCCGGGTGCAGCTGAGCGTCGATCGTGGATTGATACTCCGCAGGAGGTCGACGACGCCATTGGCCTTCGAACGGCGTCGTCGAATAAACGCCCATCGCGTGTTTCGTTAAAAACCAACCATTTGCGGTAACCAGCCCGAACGCTCCGGGCCGAGCGCGGGCGCGTGAGACAGCCTCGGCGATCCCGTGCATAGAATAATTATTCCCCGGTCCGCCGAAATACGGCAGCCCGCCCGTTAAAGTGAGACCGCGCGGGTCGTCGTGCGCGACGCCGATTTCATTGCAGGCGATTTGGACCGCGCATGGAAAACACGAGTAAATGTCGAAGAAATCCAGGTCATCAACGGTCTTTCCGGCCATGTCCAAGGCTTCTGCGGCGGCCACGCTGATCGCCGGCGAAGTATAGTAATTCACGCGATCCAGCGGATTCCAAAGTTCGGCGGCGTCGGCGCACCCATGTAGGTAAACCCATTTTTCCTCCGGAACGCCGAGCGCTTGCGCTTTTTCGACCGAACACAGCAACAGGGCGGCGGATTGATTCACGTCCATGATCGCGTTCATGTATTTCGTGTAGGGCCATCCGACATATCGATTGGCGTCAGTTACATTGGCGATCTCGGCGGCGGTGCGCTCCGTGGGCAACCAGGCGTAGGGATTGTCCTTCGCGATGGACGTGAACGGGGCAAACAGGCGTCCCAGTCGCACTTGATGATCACCCACGCTCTCGCCCAAATGCGCGCGCAGGGCGTTTTGGAACAGCGGGTAGGTGTTGACAGGCAGCGCAAGTCCATGGGCGGCTTCTTGTAGCGAACATCCGTCGCGCGGATCGCCGAATACGCTTGGCGCCTCCGCCTCCTCGTCGGGATCCGTCCAAGCGGATAGATCATGGCCCGACATCATCAACTTCCGCAAAGCGCCCAAAAATTCGGCGCCGGCTATCAGCGCAAACTCAGTGTCTCGTTCTGCGATCCGTTCTGCGATCGCATTGACCAGCGCTTGAGGCGTATTGCCGCCCATATGAGTGTATTCAAGCGTTCGCGGTTGAGCTTTCAGAGCGTCGGCGAGCGTTTTAGGCGCGTTGCGGAGGCGGGGGAATGGGAGATCTTTAATCGGACCCGGCGCATCGATCGTAAAGCCGACAACGGAGACGCTGTCCAATTCCGTCAGCGAAGAAATAGAGAGGCCTGCGTCACGCGCGGCCTGAGTTGCGGCGCGCTCCAGGAGGCCTTGAGATGGCGGACATTCGCTGACATCGCCCCTATGAACGAACTGACCTGCACCGATAAGGACCGGCGTGTTGGGGGCGGGCTTGGGCGTCGCCATAAATGTTTCTCCCATATTTTCTCGTTGAGAGTGACAATCGCCTCGCTGACGTCAACGTCAAGCGCTCAACCTATGGGCGCCAACGCCCAATAACGCGGCAAAAGAAAATCGCTTGGGTGTTTGCTGCAAGCACCCGCTACTCGCGTCGGCGATGATCGCGCATATGGCCTTGGCGAACGCGGCGCAGTCCGCGAAAAAGGCGCTAAGCGGCGGAAAGTGATAATGAAAAAGATCGAGGCGATCATCAAACCGTTTAAGCTGGACGAAGTGAAAGAGGCCCTCCACGAGGTCGGATTGCAGGGTATGACTGTGCTTGAGGCCAAAGGTTTTGGTCGTCAACGCGGTCACACAGAGCTTTATCGCGGCGCCGAGTATGTGGTTGATTTCCTTCCGAAACTCAAAGTGGAGGTGGTGGTCGCGGACGACCAATTAGAAGCGGCGCTGGAAGCCGTGTCGAACGCGGCGCAAACGGGGAAAATCGGGGACGGAAAAATCTTCGTATCTGATGTTTCTGAAGTCGTGCGAATTCGCACCGGCGAGACAGGAGATCAGGCCATATAGGCTCTGAAAATCGAGCGGCGTCACGGACGTCGCAGCTTTACTGAAGAAGGAGACACTCGGTGTCGGAAGACGTACTCAAGCTTATCAAAGAAAAAGACGTTGCTTATGTGGATTTGAGGTTTACGGATGTGCGCGGAAAACTGCAGCACGTCACCTTCGATTCAACCGTCGTTGGAGCAGATTTGTTCGAAGATGGAACGATGTTCGACGGATCATCGATTTCAGGCTGGAAAGCTATAAACGAAAGCGACATGGTTCTGATGCCCGATGCATCGACCGCAAAGATAGACCCGTTCTATCAACAAACCACGCTCGGCATTATGTGCGATATCCTCAACCCTGGCACGATGACGCCTTACAATCGCGACCCGCGCGGCTCCGCCAAGCTGGCGGAAAAATACATGGCGAGCACGGGTGTTGGCGACACCGCCTATTTTGGACCCGAAGCCGAATTTTTTGTCTTTGACGACGTTCGTTGGTCGGTGACTCCCGAAAAAACGAGCTATGAGTTCGACAGCACGGAACTGCCGGCGAACACCGACAAAGTCTATGAGAGCGGCAATATGGGCCACCGCCCAGGTCCAAAGGGTGGGTATTTCCCCGTGCCTCCGGTGGATAGCGCCCAGGACATGCGCTCCGAAATGCTGGCGGTTATGGCTGAACTCGGCCTGAAGCCGGAGAAACAGCACCATGAAGTGGCGCCCGCCCAGCATGAGCTTGGCATGGTGTTCGGGACGCTGATTGAAATGGCCGACAACCTGCAGCTTTACAAATACGTGGTGCATAACGTGGCCGCGTCCTATGGCAAAACAGCGACGTTCATGCCCAAGCCAATGTACAAAGACAACGGTTCTGGCATGCACGTGCACCAATCCATTTGGAAAGACGGTCAGCCGACATTCGCAGGCGACCAATACGCCGATCTGTCCGAGACCTGCCTGTACTATATCGGCGGCATCATTAAGCACGCGAAAGCGATCAACGCGTTTTCAAATGCGTCAACCAACTCTTACAAACGCCTAGTGCCCGGCTATGAAGCGCCCGTGATGCTCGCCTATTCGGCGCGCAACCGGTCGGCGTCGGTGCGTATTCCTTACGGGTCTTCGCCAAAAGCAAAACGCATTGAAACACGCTTCCCAGACGCAGCGGGCAATCCATATCTCACTTTCACATCGCTGCTTATGGCGGGATTGGACGGCATTACGAACAAGATCCATCCGGGCGACGCGATGGACAAAGACTTGTATGCGCTGCCGCCCGAAGAGGCCGCTAACATCCCGCAGGTCTGCGGATCGTTGCGCGAAGCGCTCGAGAGCCTTGATGCCGACCGCGATTTCCTAAAGGCGGGCAGCGTGATGGATGACGACCAGATCGACGCTTACATCGAGCTGAAGATGGAGGAAGTCATGAATTTCGAACTTCATCCGCACCCGGTCGAATTCGACATGTACTACAAGTGCTAGTCATCATCGTTTAGTCTCGGGGGAGACTAGTCGTGGAAAGCGCCGGAGCGGATCGCCGTTCCGGCGCTTTCTTTTAGAACTGCAACGCCTTCGCGAATTTTAAACCGTCTCGGATTATGGTTAGCGCTATGCTGCGCTTACACGTCTCTATCGGTTTGGCTTTGCTTGTCCTCGCCTCCTGCGCCACCGCGCCGCCGGAGCGGCAAACAGATGCCTGCGAGATCCTTTTGGACAATCGGGATTGGTACAAAGCTCTTAGGCGCACGGCCAAGCGCTGGGGCGCGCCTATGGGCCTGCAGCTCGCCATCATCAAGCATGAAAGCTCATTCCAACACGACGCAAAGCCTGAGCGACAAGGCGGGTTCCTCGGTATCTTTCCAGGAAAACGCCCCTCCTCCGCCTATGGTTATGCGCAGGCTTTGGACGGCACGTGGGATCGATATCGCTCCGAGACGGGAAATGGCGGTGCGGATCGAGACGATTTTGACGACGCGACGGATTTCATCGGCTGGTACGTCAACAGCTCTGGAAAACAAGCGGGCATCGGACAATTCGCCTATACTGACCATTATCTCGCATACCATGAAGGCGCGGGCGGCTATATGCGCGGAACCTGGCGCTCAAAAGGCTGGCTCATTGATAAAGCCAAACGCGTTGGCGCCGACGCCGACCGGTTTGAACGCCAGATACGCGGCTGCAAATCCAAGCTGGAGCGGCGCTGGTTGTTTTGGTGAGGATTAGGGCGTCAAATCGGCAGCCCCTATGGACGCGCCTTACCCCAATAAAAACAAAGTTCTAATTGTCGGCAAGAGCCGTGACTGTCCCGTGCATTTTTAGCTGATTCCGCCCAAACGAGCCCCACTCTACGCGTCCTATTTCGGTTTCAGAAAAGGTAGCGAGGAATGGACGCGTTCGCGACGCTCGAATTGATCCGAGCAAGCGGTTGAAATAACTTCGTTCAACCAGAGGGCCGGGATGTCGAAATATTGGGAAAAAACAAAGGGCTTCTTTCGGGCGTGCAACCAGGTCGAAACCCTGGACGCGCTCGCGGACGCTTTTGTGAGGTACGCCGAGCCCCTGGGCGTCGAGCTAGTTCACGCGGGGGTCGTCTGGGCTGCCGATGAACGCTCATTCCTTGACGCGGGATTTGGCACTACCGACCCTGAATATGGCGTCATCTACCGAAAAGAACGCTTCATTGCGAATGATATAATTGCGCAAGCAGCGATCAAAGAGAATCTGTCGTTCTTTTGGAGCGAGGAGCTGGCCAAACGCACCCTGACAAAAGAGGAAGAAACGGTCATACAAACAGCGGCAGAGTTTCACGCGAAGGATGGCCATACGATATGTGAAACGCTGGACAATGTGTCGCTGGTGATCTCCGCCATCGGCGACAATATCGATGTTTCGGAGGACTCCCGGTCGATGTTGCAAATGATGTCTCGTTTTCTGGCGGGACGCGCCAATTATCTGAGCCGCCAGCAACGCCTAGATGACGTCGAAGACCCCTATGTTGAGCTAACGCCGAAACACCTCGCCGTCATGACGCACAAATCTCAAGGCGCTACCAATGCTCAAGTCGCCGAGCTACTCGGCGCATCCACCAAATGGGTCGAAAAGAGCACCGAAGAAGCCCGCGACATTCTCCGAGCCAAAAATACTATCCAGGCGGTCGCAATGATCGCCACCGCGGGTCTTTTATTCGCTTCGCCACGCAAAAATTAGGGAAAACCCTATGACGTGCGTTTCGTACGCTTCCATCCTACAAAAATTGGATTGGGAGGACGGGCGATGCTCACTCACATCATCACAAAGGAGAATGTTGCACGATATCCTGGCGTTATGGAAAAGGTGTTCCACCAACGCTATCAGATGTTCGTAGAGACCTTAGGCTGGTCACGTCTCAATCGGATTGTTCCATACGATGTGGACGCGTACGACCACGCTGAGACGCAGTACATTGTCGGGCTTCTGCCAGGCGGGGTTCCCTTTTGGCATTCGCGGTTTAACCCGACCACAGGACCGCACCAGCTTGAAGAAGGCGGCCCCTTTCGCAAATACGCAGCGGACGAACCGCCGCGAGGACCGGATGTTTGGGAAGGCAGCAGAAGCGTGGGCGGCTTACTGATGCGTCCCGACCATCCAGAAGACTTGGAAGACCCTGCGCGCATTCTGTTTGACCCAAGCGATGAAGCGGACGCCAAACGTGCGCGCAAGGAGCTGTTCGGACGCATGGCGCGCGGCCGTGTAGCGACGCAGGAATTTTTAATCAAGCGCGGCGCGAAACAATGCTTGGGGATCGCCGACAGTAATCTCATGGGACGCATGGCGGAGATGGGCTGGAACCACCGTCCGTTGGGGCCGCCTGTAAAATACCCTGAAGGCGAAGCAAACGCCGTCGTGTTCGAAGCCTCAGAAGACATTCTGGCTGAAAATCGCCGCGCCTGGAATGTTGTCGACAAACAGACCTATGAAGCGCCGCCGGGTGATGCGCCATTTCCGTTTCTGATCTTCGATACTTATCAAAACCTCGATCGCGTCCAGCGTGGAAGCTTCCTCAAACGGCTGGAACCGCTGTTAGGTCCCGGCCCGCACGCGACCAACTGCGACGCCGCTTACGACTATCTCCTGCGCCTTGAAACGCCGAAAATGGAGAAGGATGCGCTCAGGATTGCTGATCTCGTGATTACCGAAATCGCGAATGACGCGTCGACGGCTAAGGCGATTTGACGGCAGCGTAAGTCAGCCGTTCAAACGCGATCCTGATACGCGTCGTGCACTTCGGCGCCACACACAGCTTCGCCCTCGCCGCCTAACCGCCACATGATGAGATCGTTGCGATGCGGCGCAGACTATTTGTCGGTGAATAAACCCGCGTCATTGCGTTTCATGTCGAAAAACAAGTCAGCTTCATCAAGTATCAATAGCGTACCCCCCCGTCGCCATTGAAGGCTCAGGCGATCAAGTCACAGCTCGGTCGGTCGCTCTGACAGGGACAAACGTAAGTATTATCCAAGCAGCCGAATCGGCGGAAATTTATAGTAATCGAAAATCGCGAGATAAATGGCAAAAAACTGCAATCATTACACAGTATTTCATATACAGTGGCAGTCCCTAGGGGAATCGAACCCCTCTTTCTAGGTTGAAAACCTAGCGTCCTAACCGATAGACGAAGGGACCGCGCTGTTTGGAGACGCGGGTATAGACAACTCCGCAAAGCCGCGCAAGGCTAGGTTACGGGCTAAATCGCAGTCGCGCCGTCGCTGACTTCAAACTGTACGGCGTCGCCGCCGCGCCAAGCGTCAGCGCGCAGTTTTCCGGCGAGATGAAGCGCATCACCACGGAAGACCGCCTCCCCTAATGGCGCGTCCGCCGACCGAAACGCAATGCAACGCAGGCGCGCCCCGTCTTCGCCAATGCACTCGAAGCTGACATGGTCCGCTCCCACGCGTCTCGAGTGCGTCGTGCGGACATTGGCGACCGCAAATAGCGGTTCCGGCGCGCCGGCGCCGAAGGGGCCTGCTTTTTCAATCATGCGCTGGAGGTCTCCGGTCGCGGCGCCAGGGCTTAGCGCGCCGTCGAGTTCCAACACGCGGGCTTCCGCCAATTCGCGCGTCGCATTTACGGTTTCGCGTTCCATATAGCGCCGAAAGCCGTCCAATTGGTCAGGCTTCAGGCTAAGTCCGGCCGCCATGGCGTGTCCGCCACCTGACAAAATAACGCCCTCACGCGCCGCATTCACAATTAGATCGCCGAGATTAACGCCGGCCACTGAACGTCCAGAGCCTTTTGCAACGGGCCCCAGGCCTTCGCCCCATCCAATCGCGATGGCCGGACGATGGAATTTGTCTTTCAACCGACCCGCGACAATGCCGATCACGCCGGGGTGCCAACCTTCGCCGCCGACCACGAGCGCGCCGGCGTCGGGCGTTTCCGCCAAGTGCGCCTCGGCTTGGCGTGTCGCCTGGGCGAGAATATCAGCTTCCATGTCCTTACGCGCTTCGTTGAGGCCGTGCAGCCGCTCCGCCAACTCAATCGCCTCCGCCCTATCATCGGACGCCAGCAGCTTAGCCGCCAGCCACGGATCGCCGATGCGTCCCCCCGCATTGAGACGCGGGCCGAGCATAAATGTGGCGTGGTAGACGCTTTTCGGGGCCTCAACGCCAGCGATTTGCGACAGCGCAGCCAGACCTTGATTGTCTAGTCTTTCCAAGACTTTGAGGCCTTTGGCGACAAAGGCGCGATTAACGCCCTTTAACGGCGCCATATCGCAAAGCGTGCCAAGCGCACACAGATCCAGCCAGGCCATTGGGTCCGGCAGACCGCCGTCCGGGGCGACCCCGCGCTGGCGCGCCAATCGGTTGAGCGCCGCGCACAACACAAATACCACGCCGGCGGCCGCTAAATGTCCGCAACCAGACTGGCAATCCGGCCTGTTTGGATTGACGACCGCTATCGCCGGCGGCGGCGCGCCTTGCATGAGATGATGGTCCAAGACGACCACGTCTAATCCGATGTCGCGGGCCGCGTTTAACGCTTCTACAGCCGCGGCGCCGCAATCGACCGTCACGACGAGTTCGACGCCCGCGTCCTTTAAGGCGTTGAACGCTTCCGGAGACGGTCCATACCCCTCCGTCAGCCGGTCCGGAACATAGAGCTGCAGCTGTCGTCCCCACGCCCTGAAATACCGTGTGAGAATGGCCGAGGATGTGCCGCCGTCAACGTCGTAATCGGCGAACACCGCTGTCGTACGATCTTGAAGCAGCGCGGCGAGCAGGGCCTCGGCCGCCGCATCCATGTCTGCAAAGCTGGAAGGATCGGGAAACAAGGCTTTAAGCGTCGGGTTTAAGAAAAGCTCTCCATCCTCGACAGATGCGCCGCGCCCTGCGATCAGGCGCGCCACAATGTCGGGCACCTCTAATCGGCGTTTGTGCTCGGCGGCGAGCGTTTCATCCACCTGACGCGCGCGCCAAAGGCGGTCGGAGTAAGAGCGTTCGACCCCTAAAAAAGCGGTATCGGTCAGGCCCGTCACCCGTTCGCTTTTACCGTGGTTCGGATGGTGCGGACGACGCTGTCGAACGACGACATGACAAGCGTATGGGTCGAAACCTCCCCATTCATCCGCTTGACGCCGTCGAGCAGGCCGCCCGTGGTGACGCCGGTCGCCGCGAACACGGTTTCCCCCGACGCCAGATCATTAAGATCGTATTTTTGATCGAAATCCTTTACGCCGACGCGCTCCGCGCGGCCGCGCTCGTCGTCATTGCGGAACAAAAGCCGTCCCTGCATTTGTCCGCCGACACACTTCAACGCGGCGGCCGCCAGCACTCCTTCGGGCGCACCGCCTGAGCCGACATACATGTCGATCCCGGTCTCGGGGTCAGTCGTATTGATAATGCCTGCGACATCGCCATCGGTGATGAGGCTGATCCGAACGCCGGCGTCGCGAAGACTGCCGATAATCTCTTGGTGACGCGGACGATCCAGCACGCAGACATTGATGTGCGAGACGTCGACGCCTTTGGCTTTCGCAAGAGACCGTGCATTGTCTGCGGCGCTGGCGTCCAGATCAACCACGCCCTTTGCGTAGCCAGGCCCAATAGCGATTTTGTCCATGTAAACGTCCGGCGCATGGAGTAAGCCGCCGCGCGGCGCGGCCGCAAGCACAGCAAGCGCGTTAGGCATTGCTTTCGCCGTCAACGTTGTGCCTTCAAGCGGGTCCAAAGCAATGTCAATTGCGGGTCCGGAGCCAGTGCCAACCTCCTCGCCAATGAAAAGCATGGGCGCTTCGTCGCGCTCGCCCTCGCCGATCACAATCCGGCCGGCCATCTCGATTTCGTTTAACGCGGTTCTCATGGCGTCGACGGCGGCTTGGTCCGCCGCTTTTTCGTCGCCGCGTCCGACCAGCGTTTCCGCGGCGATGGCGGCCCGTTCGGTCACGCGCGCCATAGCGTCGGCATGCGTCGGATTTAGGTCGTTGCTCGTCGGCATTCGAATCCCCTTTTGGCGTTCCTCACTCGTATCCCGAGTGTTTGTGTTTATCTCTACGCTTCGATACGGATCAATTGCGGGGCGTCAACACTTGCGTCCAGCGCTTTCGCTTTTTTTACCGCCGCTTCGGCTTCGGTTCGGCTGCACGGATGCGTAACGAGGGCGATTGGCGCCGCCCCGCTCTCGCCGCCGGAATCCTGATGCAGCGTATCGATAGAAACGCCGCTAGACGCCAACGCATCCGACAACGCCGCCATCGCGCCAGATTTGTCTGTAAGTCGCGCGCGAATGAAATAGGCCGACGGCGCGCCGCCATCGCTGGACGCAATGAAACGATCAACCAGCGTGGATGCAGCGACGCCGAAGGGGGCGGTCGCCGGCCCGTGAAACAAGCGCGCGATATCGCCAAGCACAGCGGATGCTGTAGGGCCGGCCCCGGCCCCAGGTCCGGTGAAGGTAAGACGTCCGACCGGGTCGCCATCGACTAAAACCGCATTCAGTGGTCCGCCAACCTGCGCAAGCGGATGATTAACAGGAAACAAAACCGGCGAGACGCCGCATGATACGCCGCCATTGGCGAATTTGGCCTCCGCTATCAAACGAACGCGATAACCCAAACGATCGGCGAGCGAGATATCGAGTGCGTCGATCTGATCCACGCCAGCGACAGAAACTTTGCTGAAATCCGGCTTCGCCTTAAAAGCCATCGCCGCCAGGATGACGATTTTGTGCGCCGCATCCATCCCAGACACGTCCAGATAAGGGTCGGCCTCCGCATAGCCAAGACGCTGCGCGTCCGCCAAAACGTCTGTATACGCCGCGCCCGACGTCAGCATTTCGGTCAGAATGTAATTACAGGTGCCGTTGAGGATGCCGGACACGCGTTCAACCTCCACGCCCGCCAAGCTGTCGCGGATGGCGCGAACGATAGGGACGCCCCCGGCCACCGCAGCTTCGAACAACAAATGGGCGTCGCTCCGCTCCGCCCGGGCCGCCAACTCAAGGCCATGCTCGGCGATGAGCGCCTTGTTGGCTGTGACTACGGACTTTCCGCTCTCAAGCGCGATTTCAACGGATTTCTTAGCCGGGCCGTCCGAGCCGCCGACCAATTCGACAAACACGTCGATGTCGTCGGACGCCGCCAAATCGCTCGGATCGTCAAACCAGGCGTAGTTGGAGATATCGACGCCGCGATCACGCGATCTGTTTCGCGCAGACACGCATGCGATTTCAAGACGGCCTGGGATGCGCAAACTGTCTTGGCGTTGGACCAATTGCACAAGACCAGAGCCGACATTGCCGAGGCCGGCGACGCCGAGTTTCAGTGTTTTGTCTGTCATTCTGCAGCGCTCGCCACGTCTGATTTCGCGTCAGGACCGGCGTCCAGGAATTTTCGGATATTGCGCGCCGCTTGACGTATGCGTTGTTCATTCTCGACGAGGGCGATGCGCACATACCCCTCCCCATGCTCGCCGAAACCAACGCCAGGGGCTACGGCGACATGGGCGTCATTGATCAACCGCAAGGAAAACTCCAGCGAGCCCATCTCCTGAAATGCTTCCGGGATCGGCGCCCAGGCAAACATAGAGGCGTTAGGGCTAGGAACTTTCCAACCGGCCAGGCCAAACGCCTCTACCAAAGTGTCCCGCCGCGCCCGGTAGATCTCGCGGGTCTCGTCGACACAGTCCTGCGGTCCGTTCAGCGCGGCTGCGGCGGCCACTTGCACAGGCGTGAAGGCACCATAATCCAAATAGGACTTCACCCGCGCCAAAGCAGAAATCAGACGTTCATTGCCGGCCGCGAAGCCAATGCGCCAACCCGCCATGGAATAGGTTTTTGAGGTCGTGGTCGTTTCCACGGCGATGTCTTTTGCGCCGTCCACCTGCAAAACGGAGGGCGGAGGATCGTCGAAATAGATCTCAGTGTAGGCAAGATCCGACAACAGCCAAATCTCGTGCTTCTTGGCGAACTTCACGGCCTCTTTGTAGAAATCTAAATCTACCGTTTGCGCCGTCGGGTTGCCCGGATAGCAAATCACCATGGCCGTCGGCGGCGGCACGGAATGGCGAACCGCTTTGCCCACACCCGACAAATATTCTTCAGGCGACAAGGCTTTGACATGCCGAATAGACGCCCCGGCCATGATAAAACCAAAAGAATGCAGGGGGTAAGATGGATTCGGGGCCAAAATCACGTCGCCCGGCGCCGCGATTGCTTGCGCAAGGTTCGCGAAGCCTTCCTTTGACCCCAATGTCGCAACGACTTCGCGTTCCGGGTCCAAATCCACGCCAAAACGCTTTTTGTAGTATCCGCTCAGCGCTTTTCGCAGGCCAGGAATACCGCGCGATGCCGAATAGCGGTTGGTTTTTGGCTTGTTGGCCGTTTCGACCAGTTTGTCCACGATATGCTGAGGCGTTGGAAGGTCCGGATTGCCCATGCCGAGATCAATGATGTCCGCGCCGTCGCCACGCAGCTGCGCGGCGCGGCGGTTCACTTGCTCGAACACGTAAGGCGGCAAGCGCCGAATCTTGTGGAACTCCAATCGCATGATCGTCACCAGATGATTTGAGTATCGCGGTTTGCGAGGCCTAAGAGTTTGCGCCGAGGCGCGAGGGTGTTGGATTAGGGCAAAACGACGTTCGACACTAGAGCGCGCGCCTGCGCTGATGCGAAAAGGGTTATTGCCGCATGGACGCGTCGGCCTCTTCCTCCGGCGGCGCCGGTTCTGACACAGCGCCTTGCTCTACCCGCGCCCGCATGCGCTTAGCCCAAAGCGCAGGATCTTCACGATTTAGCGGGTCGGCGAGTTCCGCTTTTGGATCTGATCGAATAGATTCTGCGGCCGCGTTTAGCTTCTCGACCTCCGCGCTCCAGCTCTCATCATCCGTATCGATCAGGGGAGGACCTGGCGCGTCCCGCAAATCTGGATAGCCCTCGCCTTTTACTTCTTCCGCTCTGGCGTTAAACCAGTCAGGCGCCGTGGCGAATGCTGAAGAGACTTGATCTCTGATATTGGTCGCGCATCCTGATCCGGCGAACATTGCAAGCGCGCACGTGACAAGCTGTGTTTTGTTCATAGCCTGGGGCCTGTTTCGAAATCGAGACTGTCGCGCAGACTAGGCTGCGGCGCTTGATTTGGCGAGAGCGAGCAAGGTGTCGAACGATAACAAATTCTCCCAGATCCCCGGTATGGACGGGGAATTAGCCGAAAGGCTGACAAGGATTGGACGCGACATCCAAGAAGCCGCCACGCTCGCGGCAGCGGGCGCCCGCCCGCCGCAAATTGATTCGCTGGCCGCCGCCGCCGCCTTCAAAACACTGGCCGACGCGCTGTCAGGCGACCCAAAAGTGCTGGAAACCGCCCATAAGGCGCTCAATGCGCGTCAGATGGAGACATTGCGATCGCTGACGGCCGGCGAAGCGTTTGAGACGACGGATGAAGACAAACGGTTTACGGCGTCCGATTGGAATGAAAATCCATTCTTCGACTATGTCCGTCGGATGTATATGGAAACCTCGAAATGGGCGTTGTCGCTTGTAGATACGGCGCCCGGTCTGTCGGACATGGAGCGCAAAAAGGCGCGCTTCTTTATGCGCCAAGCGCTGGCCGCCTTATCGCCCTCGAACTCGCTGTCCCTTAACCCGCGCGCCATGAACGCATTCGTCGGCTCTTCGGGAGCCACGCTAGAAGCGGGAATTCAGCGTTTCAAAGACGAGATGACCGACGCCAATGGTCGAATGTCTCCAAAGCACACGCCAGACGGCGCCTTTGTCGTTGGCCGCGACTTGGCGTTGTCGCCAGGCCAGATTGTGATGCGCAATCAGCTGATCGAGCTGATTCGGTTTACACCGACAACGGATCGGGTGCATGAGCGGCCTTTGCTGATCTTTCCGCCTTGGATCAACAAATACTACGTCCTAGACCTGCAGCCCGGCCGGTCGCTTGTCGAATGGCTCGTCGGGCAGGGTTTCACCGTTTATGTCGCGTCTTGGCGCAATGGCGACGCCGAAATCGCCGCATTCGACTGGGATGATTATGTCCGTCTCGGCGCACTTGCAGCCTTAGACTGTGTGTCTGAGGCGCACGATGCGCCCGTCAACGGCGTCGGTTATTGCGTCGGCGGCACCCTCCTCGCAACCCTAGGCGCGTATTTGCATCATCAAAAAGACGAGCGTTTGGCGTCCGTGTCCTTGCTCGCGGCGCAGATTGATTTCGCGGATCCGGGAGACCTGGGGCTGTTGGTCGATGTCGCCGCGATCGCCGATATGCAGCAAGTTATTGCGGAAAATGGCGGTTTCATGCCCGGCGAAGCCATGATCGACGCCTTTAATCTGCTTCGGCCGGAAGACCTTATCTGGAAGTACGTCGAGGAAAGTTACCTTTTGGGAAAAGCGCCGGACGCCTTCGATGTGCTGTTTTGGAATTCCGACCAGACGAACATACCTGGACGCTTGCATCTGCAATATCTACGGCGACTCTATCTCGAAAACGCGTTTTCGGCCGGGCATTTTGAAGTGTTGGGAACGCGTGTCTCGGCGCAGGACGTGCAATTGCCCGCCTTCGTCCACGCCGCAATGAGCGATCATATCTCGCCCCTTCCCTCCGTTTATCGCGGAGCGAGAGCGCTGGGCGGCGATGTTCGGTTCGTCATTTCTGGCAGCGGCCATATTGGCGGCGTTGTTAATCCGCCGGCAACGCAGAAGTATGAGTATTGGACGGGCGCATCGCCGAGCGAGTACGCGGATGCGGAAGACTGGGTCGCGAACGCAAAAAGCGCTCCAGGGTCCTGGTGGCCGGTTTGGAGCGATTGGCTGAAAACGCGATCCGGCGCGCTTATGCCGCCGCCCGAACCTATTGCCGATGCGCCGCCGGCGCCGGGAAGCTATGTCCTCGAGACGCTTGAGGACGTGCGCGGCAAATGGACGGTCAGCAACTAAAGTCCTGTTGTTTCGGCGAATCCCAGCGCGAGATTGAGGTTCTGAACGGCTGCGCCGGACGCGCCTTTCCCAAGATTGTCCAGCCGCGCGACCAGCAAAGCATGCGCGTCGTCGCCGAACGTAAAGAGCTCCATCCGATTGGTGCCGTTCAAGGCTTCTGGAGCTAGGGTCGCTAGGTCTGCGCCGTCGACCGGCTGGATGAATTCCGATGACGCATAGTCGCGCACATACGACGCCTTTATGTCGTTGAGCGTCGGTTTTGATGTAAGCGCGTCAAGCGGAAGCGGTATGCTCACCAACATGCCCTGAGCGAAACGTCCAACAGACGGCGCAAAGATCGGCGCACGCGACAATCCGCTATGAGCAATGATCTCTGGCACATGCTTGTGCTTCAGCGCCAGGGCGTACAGCCGGAAAGGCGTTTCGTTGTAATTTTCAGCTTTGGAATCTTCAAATTCGGCGATCATCGCCTTGCCGCCGCCGCTGTATCCGGAAATGGCGTTGATCGAAATCGGCCAATCCGCAGGAAGCACGCCGTCGCGCACCAGGGGCGCAAGAAGCGCGATGGCGCCTGTTGAGTAACAGCCGGGGTTCGATATACGCGGGGCGCTCTTGATGGATTCGCGCTGCGCGGCTGAGAGCTCAGGTAATCCGTAAACCCAGTCTGGCGCGACCCTGTGCGCCGTTGACGCGTCGATGAGCTTCACGTTGGGGTTCTCGACAAGCGCCGCCGCCTCCCGCGCAGCACCGTCCGGGAGGCAAAGGATCGACACATCCGCTGTGTTGAGAAGATCCGCCCGCGCCGCAGCGTCCTTACGATGCTCGGGCGCGATGGAAAGCAAGTCGAGATCTGCGCGTTCGGCCAAGCGCTGGCGAATTTGCAGGCCTGTCGTGCCGGCTTCCCCGTCGATAAAAACTGTCGGTCTCATTCGCACGCTCCCACCGCTTTAGACTTGCGCGAACCATAGAAAAAGGGCGCTCCGCAACCACGAAACGCCCTTATTCGATCTTGGTGTCTGAAAGATCTAGCGTTTCGAGAACTGGAAGCTGCGGCGCGCCTTCGCGCGTCCATATTTCTTCCGCTCGACCACACGGCTGTCGCGCGTCAGGAAGCCGCCGGGCTTCAGCGCTGGGCGCAGATCAGGCTCATAATTGACAAGCGCACGGGCGATGCCGTGGCGGACCGCGCCGGCCTGTCCAGAAAGGCCCGAGCCTTTAACGGTGCAGACCACGTCATATTCGTCGCGACGACCCGCAGCCACCAAGGGCTGCTCAATGATCAAGCGGAGCACTGGACGCGCGAAATATTGTTCTTGGTCCTTGCCATTGACCGTGATCTTGCCGCTGCCGCGCTTCAACCAGACGCGTGCGATGGCTGCTTTCCGACGGCCGGTGCCGTAGGAACGCCCATGCTCGTCGATTTTCGGCTCGACCGGCGCGCTCGGCGCAGCGACAGCCGCATCGGCGTTGTCCAGATCTTTGAGGTCTTCCAGGCTGGTGACGGCGTCGGACATGTTAGGCGACCTTCACGTTCTTGGCGTTCATCGACTTAAAATCGATCGTTTCGGGCTGCTGAGCTTCGTGCGGATGCTCGGCTCCAGCGTAGACGCGCAGTTTGGAGAATTGTTTACGAGCGAGCGGGCTTTCCTTGGGAAGCATGCGCTTCACCGCTTGCTTCAGAACACGCTCAGGGAAACGGCCGTCGAGGATTTCTTCGGCGCGGCGAGATTTGATGCCGCCCGGATATCCCGTGTGCCAGTAATAGGTTTTGTCTTCACGCTTGCGGCCTGTGAACACCGCTTTGTCCGCATTGATGATGACGACATGGTCGCCGGTGTCGGTATGCGGCGTAAAGTCCGCGCGGTGCTTGCCGCGCAGGCGTTTGGCGACGTAAGACGCAAGGCGTCCGACGACGACGTCTTGCGCGTCGATCACGACCCATTTGTTTTCGACGTCAGCCGGCTTGGCGAAATAGGTTTTCATCGCTCCCTCGCGGGGCCCCTTTAAGAAAGATAATGTTCTGATGAACGAGCGCGAGTGGCTACAGTCCGCCAACCAGTTTGTCAACACGATTGCTCGGGGCGCAGCTGTTTTCTGCATAGCCGCGCTCGCAGCATGCGGAGAGCCCGCTCAAGAGCCTGTCGAAAACGTCGAAACCGCGCCCTCGCTTATTGAGCGCCCCACCCTTCCGGCAATCTGGGAAACCTCTATAGGTTCAGGCGAATTTTTGGACCTGGCGTTTGTAAGCAGCGGCGGCGGAAGGCTCTATATCGCGGGTCTTACGGCGGATGGGGATCTGTCCATCTACGATCTCGACGGCGCTCCTATCGCGCAATCACGAGACAGTTTGGACGTAAGCAAAATAGCCGCCGGCGCGCCCTTGCTTGGCCCATCGACTGCAATTGCGCCCGGCCTTTCGGAGAATGGCGATCTTTACGCGCTCGTCATTGATCTTTCGGTCGGAGGCGTCGGCGAAATCTTAGTAGACGCAGGCGGCGGCTACACTGCGATTTGCGCCGGCGACATGTCCGACGACGCCCTCCCAATGGCGCTTGGCCGTTCGGACGAAGTCTTGGTTGGCGCGCTGAGAATTGACGGCGATACGGCGACGTTCGAACGTCAGGAGAGCTACGATTTAGATGGCGTCGTCACCACCTGTGCTTGGAATAGCGATCAGGGCTTAGCGGCCGCTGGTGACAGAGTTTTCCGAATTGCTGACGGAGCGGTGGAGATTGCGCTGACAGCCCCCGCATCGCCTCTCTCGCTAGAGCTTGGTATGACAGAAGCCGCATCGGTTGCAGTCTGGACGGATGAAGAGGGTGACGTTTTGGTCGCGAACGTCGCTGAGCCGACGCCAGAGCCCAAGCGGTTCGGCGTGGCGCCCGGCATGTCAGTGGGCGCGCCCGACCCTGTAGCGGTGATCGCCATTCAATCCGGACGATTTGGCCCGGATTATGAAGCGGGCGTGGTCGCCGCCACGGGTCTCTACGCCGACGGCGCGCCTCGGATCACTTATGTTGATTTGGCGTCGCTCATCGATGCGCCGGACTGATCGCTCGTTCGCCATACCAGCCAGACGGAGAGCAGCAGCGCCAGCGCGCCGACCGCTTGGTGAGATAAGCCCAAGGTCAAAGGCGCAGCGTGTACAAGCGTGACGATCCCCAAAACGCTTTGAACGCCCAATATGGCGGCGAAGAGTTTGAATCCGCCTTGCGCCTCATTTCGAAAACGCCAAGCCGCGTAAACGCCCGCAGCTAAAAGAATGTAGGCTGTGATCCTGTGATTGAACTGCGCTGTCGCCACGTTCTCAAACACGTTGCGAATAATGGGCGACATCGACCACATGCCGTCCGGCACAGCTTGGCCGCCCATTAACGGCCAGTCGGTATAGGTGCGCCCGGCGTCTAACCCAGCCACTAGAGCGCCCATCGCCATCTGCACGCTTGTAAGCCCCAAAAGCGCCCAAGCCCATCTATGCGCGCTTCGACTGGCGCCGCGTGCAGTGGTTTCGGCCAAAGATAACCAATTCCAGAAGCAAAGCGCGATAATCAACAGGGCTAATGTGAAGTGCGTCATTAATCGATAAGGCGCGACATCGACGCGCGTCGTCTCGCCTATGCCGGAAGACACCATCCACCAACCGATAAAGCCCTGAAGTCCGCCCAGTGAAAACAACACCCAAAGCCGGCGACGCAAGGCGGGGTTCGTCCAGCCCAGCGCCCAAAACGTCACAAAGGGGATGAAGAACACGACGCCAACCAGCCGGCCGAGCTGTCTATGTCCCCACTCCCACCAATAAATGAATTGGAATTCCGAAAGCGACATGCCCTTGTTTTGCAGCTGATATTCGGCGGTCTGTCGGTATTTGTCGAATTCGGACGCCCAGTCGGCGGCGTTCAATGGCGGCATCGCGCCGGCGATCGGCCGCCATTCGGTAATTGACAAGCCGGAATCCGTCAGGCGCGTCGCGCCGCCGACCAAAATCATGGCGTAGACCATCGCGGCGATGATAAGCAGCCAGCCGCGCACCCATTTAGCGCCGGTCTCTGGACGAAGGCGCGCACGAGGTGCGACGAAAATATCCGTTGAAATTGCCATCGACGCGTTATCTAGGGTTCATAACGAAAAGAAAAGCGACTGGACGCCGCAGACGTCCGCCCAGGATCACAAATCTAAGGCTTTAAGCATGCGAAAACTCCTCGGCGTAACGGCGCTCTTCGCCTTCCTTGCGGCGTATGTCGTGATCATTGTCAGCTTGGGCTCGCGGATGGCGTACGCGCATTGGGCGCTGCAATTGGTGTTCTATGTCGTCGCTGGCGTCGCCTGGGCGCTGCCGCTTAAGCCGCTTATGCGCTGGATGCACGCCAAAGATTCTTCGCTGCCGCCAAATGATATTTAGGCGGCTTTACTGAGCGGCCGTCTCAACGACGCTTTGGTCTGAGTTTTTGGCTTGGCGCTCCCACATTTTAGCATACGCCCCGTCTTTTGCGATGAGGCTCTGATGGTCGCCTCGTTCAACCACGCGTCCCGCATCCAGAACAATGATCTCGTCCGCATCCGCAATCGTCGACAGCCGGTGCGCGACCACCAATGTGGTTCGGCCGTGCGACGCCGCGTTGAGCGCTTGTTGGACGTCTTCTTCCGTTCCGCTATCGAGAGCGGACGTCGCCTCATCGAGCACCAAGATTGGCGGGTCTTTCAAAATCGCGCGGGCGATGCCGAGGCGCTGCTTTTCACCACCGGAGAGTTTTACGCCGCGCTCGCCGACGCGCGTTTCCCAGCCTTGCGGCAATCCCTCAATAAACTCCAGCAATTGAGCGCGCCGCGCCGCTTCTATAAGCTCCGCGCGCGTTGCGTCAGGCTTAGC
Organism: Pseudomonadota bacterium; assembly: GCA_039026555.1. Classification (GTDB taxonomy): domain Bacteria; phylum Pseudomonadota; class Alphaproteobacteria; order Caulobacterales; family Hyphomonadaceae; genus JBCCMB01. The sequence continues at coordinate 16,407 of JBCCMB010000011.1, read as the reverse complement.
GTACGAGATGTTGTCTGCAATGGTTGTGTTGAACAGCACCACATCCTGAGGCACGAGGCCCAGAGCGTTCCGAAGCGAGCTTTGCGTCACATCTCCGACATTCTGCCCATCGATCGACACCCGGCCGCGTTGCACGTCATAAAAACGGAATAAGAGCTTCAACAACGTTGATTTGCCAGAACCGGACGCTCCAACGAGCGCTAATTTTCCCCCGCCGGGCGCGACGAAATCTACATCGATCAAGCCGGCTGACCGATCGGCATGGGAAAATCCCACCCCCTCAAATCGCACTTCTCCGTTTGCTATCGTCAGCGGTTTGGCGTCTGGCCGGTCCGTCACCTCCGCAGCCATGCCGAGCAGACCATAAAGTTTTTCGAGATCCACGCCGCCTTGCTTAATCTCGCGCCACGCCCAGCCGAGAATGTTGAGCGGACGGTAGAGATTGCTCAACATCAAAACGACGGCTGTGACGTCGCCCACGCCTAATCGGCCCTGATAAGCGCCCCAGGCCGCCAAGCCCGCCACCGACAGGAGACCGATATTCATAATCAGCTCTTGTCCGGCGTTCATCAGAGATAAAGAGCGCGACGTCTCGACATAGCGAACATTGTAAGACTGAAGCGCGGCGTCATATCGCGAGGTTTCTCTTTCTTCCGCAGCGAACGCTTTGACCGTCTCGAAATTCGTCAAACTGTCGATGGCCCGAGCCTTTAGCTCCGTGTCGGCTTCGTTCAGCCGACGCCTTTGTTTTACTCGCCATTCCGTGACCGTGAGGGTGAAAACGCCATAGGCGAAGACGGTGGCCAGCGCCGCGAACGCCAGATTGATATCGTAAACTGCGCCAAGAACGGCCGCGGCGATCGCGAGTTCGATCAGGGTTGGACCAATGTTGAACGCCAAAAAGCGCAACAAGAAATCCAGGGCCGCCGCGCCCCGTTCCACAACGCGGTTAAGCGCACCTGTGCGACGTGTTTGATGGAAGCGCAGAGACAGCGATTGCGCATGCCCAAACGCGTCGACCGCTATTATGCGCTGCGCGTCCTGGCTGACAGGCGCGAACAAGGCGTCGCGCAATTGCGGGAACGCCGTCGATAAAAACCGCGCGCCAACCCACAATCCAACCCCGCTCAGGATTACTGCAAATGCGATCTCTCCGGCTTCTAGCTGGTTGATCGCCTCACCGAAAAAGACCGGCGCCGAAACGGCGAACAATTTGGCGGTTACGGTCAACAGCAGCGCAAGCGCCATGCGAAACCGCCAACGGGCCAATTCTGGTCGCGCGAGTATGCCGCCAATGCGAAGTAAAGACGTACCGACGCCGGCTTCACGGCTCTCAATTTGATCGATATCGCCGTTTGTTTGTCGCTCACTCATCCGCGCTATTTAGGGCGTCGGCGGCTGCGCCGCTAGCGCAGTAGCGCTGAACTCGTCATTTCACACCATGAGCGAACACGTCTATACGAAGCGCCCATCAGAGGAGCCGCCAATGTCCGGCATTCAATCCGTTTGCGTTTACTGCGGATCGTCAAACACCGTCGATGACGCCTATCTCGCGCTTGCCGATCGGCTGGGCGACGCCATTGCGCGACGCGGATGGCGGTTGGTTTATGGGGGCGGCGATGTCGGCCTGATGGGCCGAACCGCGCGCGCCGCGCACAAAGCGGGCGGCGACGTGCTCGGCATTATGCCGAAATTCCTGCAGCAGATCGAAGGCCATTATGAAGACGTTCCGCACCAGATTGTGGACACGATGCACGAACGCAAAAATCTGCTGTTTAGCGAATCCGACGCCTTCATCGTCCTTCCCGGCGGCATAGGAACGCTAGAAGAAGCGGTGGAGACGCTGTCTTGGGCGAAATTGTCGCTTCACGCCAAGCCAATGGCGTTTTTGTCGGAGGATGAATATTGGGCCCCGTTCTTTGAGCTGATGGATCACATCATCGCCGGCGGGTTTTCACCGCCCTCAATGCGCCGGCTCGTGGCTGACGCGAAAACGCCGGAAGACGCGCTGGAAGCCTTAGAGGCGCGCTTTATCGTCCTCGACTAGGGGCGTCTTCTCCCGCAAAGTGTGCGGAAAAGGAGACGGGAATGCAGGCGATCGATCTTAATGCGGATCTAGGCGAAGGCTGCGGCGATGATGCGGCCATGCTGGATATTGTCTCCAGCGCCAATATCGCCTGCGGCGGACATGCGGGCGACAAAGAGACCATGATCCGCACCGCGCGCCTGGCGTTGAAACGAGGCGTTGCGATCGGCGCACATCCAGGTTTTCCGGACAAGGAAAATTTCGGACGAAAGCGTTTGGATGTATCGATGGACGAGATCCACGATCTAGTTGTGTCGCAAGTGAGAACCTTTGCGGCGCATGCGCACTCCGTAGGCGCATCGCTAACTTATCTTAAGCTTCACGGCGCGCTCGCCAATTGGGCCGCGCAGGATGAGGGCGTCGCCGACACCGTTGTTGCTGCGCTTGACGCGCTCTCGCCCATGCCCATGGCGGTGTTGGCGATCTCCGGGTCCGCTCTAGAACAAGTGGCCCGAGACGCCGGACGTCGGACCTTCTCAGAGATCTTCGCCGACAGGGGCTATGTGCCTGATGGCCAACTGGTCCCACGCGGGTCGCCGGAGGCTGTGATCGAACGTCCAGACGAGGCGCGCGCGCGCCTGGAGCATTTTTTCGACACCGGTGAGATGCCGACTGCGGGCGGCGGGTATGTCAGGCTCAGCGCTCATTCCATCTGTGTTCACGGCGATAGCGAAAATGCTATCGAGATGGCGCGCGCGATCCGCAGGCTGCTGGAAGCGCGCAACATAGCCATAACGCCCTTCGCGCCTCTGCAAGCAAATGTCTGAAACGGGCTTATCGCCTCAGCTGCGTCCGGTCGGCGATGTCGGTGTCCTCGTGGATTTCGCCGACGCGGCGGACAAAGACGCGATCGCACACAAAATCCGAGCGCTAGACGGCGGGCTGAGCGCGTCAAACACTGCTGGACTTGTGGAAACCATCCCCGCTCTAACGTCCTTGCTCGTGCGATATGACCCGCTGGAGACTGAGTTTGAAACCTGCGCAACAGCCATTCGGGATCATCTGTCCGCGTCGGCCAGACCGCGCAGCGCAGGTGAAGTTTGGCGTGTTCCGGTCTGCTATGATGAGAGTTTCGCCCCAGACCTTTCCGAGCTGTCGGAGCGCGTCGGGATAGCGCCGTCGGACATCATCGACACGCATTCGAACTCAACCTATCGCGTTGGAATGTATGGGTTCGCGCCCGGCTATGCTTATCTGACGGGTGTTCCAAGGGCTCTTCAAATCCCGCGTAAGACGACAGCCGTTCGGGGCGTGCCCGCCGGCAGCGTGATGATCGCAGGCGGACAATGTCTGATTTCTACCCTCACATTGCCAACCGGTTGGTGGGTGATCGGCCGCGCAGCCTTTACGCCGCTGGACGCAGACGCGGACAAACCCTTCGCTTTCGAGATTGGCGACGAGATCCATTTTGAACCGGTCGACGCCGATAAACTCGCCTCGCTTCAGGCTTAAGCGATGAATGTGACGCTGCGCATCGACCAATGCGGCCCGCTCACGAGCCTTCAAGATCGCGGGCGGATCGGCTATTCGCGTTACGGCGTGTCTCAATCGGGACCGATGGATCGCGCCAGCTTCGCATTGTTAAACGCCGCACTCGGCAATCCGGCATATGCAGCCGCGATCGAAACGTCAATCGGCGGTTTAAAGCTGACCTGCCTGGGCGGATCTCTGACGATGGGCGTGTTTGGCGGCGCTTTCGATGTTCGGGCGGATACAATGCGCCTGCCGTCTAACGCCGTCTTTACGCTGGAGACCGGGACACAACTTCAGATCCGACCCGGAGCTTGGGGCAGTTGGTGTTATATCGGTTTTCGCGGGATCCCGCATACATCGTCTTGGTTAGGCAGCCGTGCGGTCTATACGCCCGCTGAGGTGCGCGGCCGCCCATTTCGTCCTGGCGACGAACTCACGGTCCGCAACGCGCAGGCGACGCCCGGCCTCGATCGTGGGTTTGAGCTGTCGGAGGCCTTGTTTCGACAGGATCGGTTAAGACTGGTCGTAGGACCGCAGGAGCGTTTCTTCGCGGCTAAAGCGCTAGAAGCGCTCGTTTCGGAGCCATTTAAGCTCACACCGGATTACGACCGTATGGGCGTGCGGTTGTCCGGCCCCAAGCTGGAGATTGGGAGCGAGCTAGACATGCCAAGCGAGCCGATTGTACGCGGATCGCTTCAAGTGCCTGGCCATGGCGATCCTATTTGTTTGCTCGCGGACCATCAGACCACAGGCGGGTATCCTAAAATTGGCGTGCTGATCTCGGCCGATCAGGACGCCATGGTGCAAAAGAGGATCGGCGATAAGGTGCGGTTCGCGGCCGTATCGCCGGGGGATGCGGTCGCCGCCGCGCGTCAGCGCAAACGCGCCCTCGATCGGGCCGCAGCGGACCTTCAGGCCCAACGCGGGGGTCTGGACGACAAATTGAGAAACCAAAACCTCATCGGCGGCGTGGTGGATCCCCGCAATCTCTAGCCGAACAAAGGGGGGTATAAACGCGCGTGGTAGGCCCGGAGGGATTTGAACCCCCAACCAAACCGTTATGAGCGGTCTGCTCTAACCGTTGAGCTACGGGCCCGCGCGGCGACACCATACTCATTTCGCTATCTTACGAAAGTCATATCTCGCACCACGCTGCGTGCGCCCAAACTCGGCCTTGAACGCGCCGCAAACTTGCGTCCTTCTTGTCGCCGACACGACAGGGAGACGAAAATGACACGAATTGCCGGCGCGATCGCCGCGCTCGCTATGGGCGCCGCCTGCGCAACCGCCCCCTCGCCCGCGATTGCGCAGACCGCTAATGCAGAAACAAGCATTCAACGCGAAACAACGCTCTCCTTAACCGGCAATGGGAGCGTTGAGCGCGCGCCCGACATCGCCATGATCAGCGTCGGCGTCACCGTTGAAGGCCGCACGGCGACAGATGCGATGGAAGAACAAGCCAGCCGGATGACCGGCGTGTTTGAGGCGCTGGCGGAGGCCGACATCGCCGAAAAGGACATGCAGACAAGCAATTTAAGCCTTAATCCCCGCTATGATTATTCCAGCAAGCGGAACTCGGACGGCGGGCCTTTGCTGATAGGCTACACCGCCTCAAACCAGCTGACGGTTATTGTTCGCGATCTCGAAAATTTAGGCGACGCCATGGACGCCGTCGTTCGCGCCGGCGGCAATCAGATCAACTCTGTATCCTTCGGCCTGGATGACCCTACCGCAGCCATCGCCGAAGCGCGCGCCAGCGCGATGAAGGATGCGCTCGCGAAAGCGGAACTCTATGCTGAGGCGGCCGGATACCAAGTCGAGCGGATTGTCACGATCAGCGAAGACGGTGGATGGAACCCTGGCCCGATGCCGGTCGCTATGGCGCGCATGTCCGACATGGAATCTGCGCCGTCGACCCCAATTTCAGCGGGCGAAGTCAGCTATTCGGCGTCCGTTAGCGTGATGTTGGAGCTGGTGAAGTAAGTCTCACCGCTTAAGCGACGTGCGGGACGATGTCGTTGTTATCATCCAGCATGACGACGGTCGGCGCGTGTTGACGCGCCTTGTCGTCCTCGATTTGCCCGAAAGTCGTGATGATAATCCGGTCGCCCACTTGGAAAAACCGAGCGGCTGCGCCGTTCACGCCAATTGTGCGTGATCCCCTCGGCGCTTCAATGGCGTAGGTCGAAAGGCGTGCACCATTGGTGATGTTCCAAATGTCCACGCGCTCATTCGGGATAATGCCGGAGGCGTCGAGCAAGTTCTGGTCGATCGACACGGATCCTTCATAGTGAAGGTCGCATTGCGTCACCGCCGCGCGGTGTAGCTTGGCCTTCATCATTGTCAGGAGCATGAACCCCTCCAATCCCTAGTCTTTTTGAGCAGTTCCGCTCGCCATTCGCAGACATGGGTCGCCCCGCGCGCCTCGAAAAGCGTAAAACTGCCATTTTCGCTGCGGTTTAGCCTATTCGCAGGCGCCGCATCAAGAAATTTCATCTCTTCGCCGTGTGCTCACGTCCATGTGTTTACCCGCATCTTGGCCGTGATCACGGTTCCGACTAAGCCGGGTAATGCCACAAGACATTAAATCTGGCGTTAAGTAGGAGCCGCTTCGATGAACATCGAGACTGTCAAAGCCTATTATGGTCAAACACTTCAATCTTCTAGCGATTTGAAAACAGACGCGTGCTCCACCCTCGCCGCTCCTCCGCGCGAAATCGCTGAGGCTTTGTCGCAAGTCCATCCGGATGTTTCAGCGCGCTATTATGGCTGCGGTTTAGCGATTCCCTCTCTGCTGAAAGGATTGCGTGTCCTTGATTTAGGCTGCGGCGCGGGTCGCGACGTTTTCGCACTTGCGAGATTGGTGGGCCCCAACGGCTCGGTGGTAGGGGTGGACATGACGCCGGAGCAATTGGCGGTCGCACGCGACCATGAAGCTTGGCACGCCGACGCATTTGGCTATGACGCGCCAAACACACGCTTCCTTGAAGGCTATTTGGAGGATTTGGATGCGCTGGATCTAGACGCCGAAAGCTTCGATCTCATCATCTCAAATTGCGTGATCAATTTATGTGTCGACAAGCCCGCCGTGTTTAAGTCGGCCTATCGCCTACTCAAACCTGGCGGCGAGCTTTACTTTGCGGACGTCTATGCGGATCGCAGGATGCCCGAAACTTTGCGCGCAGATCCTGAACTCTACGGCGAGTGCCTCTCAGGCGCGCTTTACTGGAATGATTACAATGAGTTGATAAAGTCCAGTGGATTTGCCGACCCGCGCGTCGTGGAGCACCGACCGATCGAGATCGTCTCCAAAGACATGATCGAAAAGACGCGTCCGATCCGCTTCGCATCGGTCACCGCACGTTTGATGAAGCTCGAAACTCTAGAGCCCGCGTGCGAAGATTACGGCCAAGCGGTTATCTATAATGGCGGTGTTCCGGGCATGGAGCGCGTCTTTAAGCTCGACGTCGAACACGAAATTGAAGCTGGCCGTGTTTTTCCGGCGTGCGGAAACACCATCGCCATGCTCAAGCGAACGCGCTTTGCACCCTATTTTGACGTTGTCGGTGATGGCGAAACGCATTTCGGCGCGTTTCCAGGCTGCGGTGCGCCCGACGTTTTTGCGGAAACTGAAATTCCCGACGCCGCGCCCGCCGGCGGATGCTGCTAGCGCCGCGTCAGCGCGTTGGTTTCCAGATCCAATTCATAGGTGAATGCGCCTTCCTCGGCCTCGCTCAAGCGCTCCAACGGGGACATCGCCGCTTTTAGGAGATCATAATCGCGATCATCTCCGATGGATTCATTTTCTGCGGTTCGGCTGAACAGGGCGTAGCTTACGCCATCGGGTTGCGGCGTTCGCGAAAACCGGACTTTCGCTGCGCCTGGCAAAGCAGCGCGTGTTAAGGCCGCGATCCAAGCCTCCTTAGATGTCGTCATGATCAAGCATCCAAAAACTTGCGCCTTTGCTGAGCGGCGCGCCGGCATAATGGCGGTGTTTCTAATCAATATACACCCGGCCTATTGGAAATCCTCCGCGCGCCGGGCTAGGTCCCCCTCATGGCAGAAGCGAAATTCCTTTCCGGCGATCTGATGAAGCACGTCGCCACGATGGCGTTCACCTCTTCGGCGGGCCTGCTCGTGCTCTTTGGCGTCGATCTCGTCGACATGGTCTTTATCTCCATGCTGGGCGATCCGGCGTTGGTCGCCGCAATTGGATTCGCCAGCACGATATTGTTCTTCACCACCGCGATTAGCATCGGCTTTTCCATCGCCACCAGCGCATTGGTCTCAAGATCGCTCGGCGCCGGGGAGCAAGAGCGCGGGCGGCTCTACGCCACTAATGTCTTATCCCTCGGCATCGCCTTCGCGTGTCTATTCTCCTTGGTGATCTGGGTGTTCACACCTAATTTGCTCTCGCTATTAGGCGCGCAAGACGCAGTTCTGGGCCATGCGACTAGCTATTTGAGGATCATCGTTCCGAGCATGCCGTTTATGATTTGCGGTATGGCCGTCGGCGGCGTTGTACGCGCGCATGGCGATATGTCGCGCGCCACCGCCGTGTCGATCACGGCCGGCTTGGTCAACGCGGTTTTAGATCCGATTTTCATTTTCGCGCTGGGATGGGGATTGGAGGGCGCGGCCGCCGCATCTGTCGGAGCGCGCGTGACGTTGGCCGTCTTGAACCTTTGGCTGGTGTTCGGACGCTATGGCGGCCTGCCAACGCCAAGGCTGGACTTGTTTCGACAAGATCTGCCGCGCGTATTCGGCATCGCAGGTCCCGCAATTTTGACAAATATAGCAACGCCCATAGGCAGCGCCTTCGTTACACGCTCGATGGCGAGTTTCGGCGATGAAGCAGTTGCGGGGATGTCGATTATCGGGCGATTAACACCTGTCGCATTCGCCGTTTTGTTCGCGTTGTCTGGCGCGGTTGGTCCGATTGTTGGTCAAAATTTCGGCGGCGGGCGGCTAGATCGCGTTCGCGGCGCGCTCGTCGCTGCGGCGAAGTTTGCGTTCCTGTATACAGTTGGGGTTACCGCGTTCTTGTTCCTGACGCGAGGACTGATCGCCGACGCCTTCCAGGCGACAGGAGAAGCCCGCAGCCTCATCTATCTGTTCTGTGGCCCCTTGGCGCTATCTTTTGTGTTCAATGGCTTGTTGTTCTGCGCCAACGCCAGCTTCAACAATTTGAACCGCCCCCTTGTTTCAACCACTATGAATTGGGGCCGCAACACGCTGGGCGTTGTCCCTTTTGTAATCATTGGCGCTTCGGTCGCAGGGCCCGCCGGCGTGTTGATCGGTCAAGCGGCTGGCGGCGTCATATTCGGATCTGCGGCGATCTTCTGGGCGCTCAAACTCTCAAAAGATCTTGAGGCCGGGCGCGCCTCGACGGAGGGCGCAAAGCTAAATTTGAATTGGCGACGCCCCCTTGCCGCTTTCACGAACAATCGGGGCTAGCGCGTTAGGTATCCAGGAAGGACCTAAGCTTGCGCGACCGGCTAGGATGTTTGAGCTTACGCAGCGCTTTGGCTTCAATCTGACGGATGCGTTCACGCGTCACTGAGAATTGCTGGCCAACTTCTTCCAGCGTGTGATCCGTGTTCATGCCGATACCGAAGCGCATCCGCAGAACACGCTCTTCACGCGGCGTGAGCGAAGCGAGCACGCGCGTCGTCGTTTCCCGCAGATTGGATTGGATCGCCGCATCGACAGGCAGCAAGGCCATCTTATCTTCGATGAAATCGCCGAGGTTTGAATCCTCATCATCGCCGATCGGCGTCTCAAGAGAGATCGGCTCTTTAGCGATCTTCAGAACTTTGCGGATCTTCTCGAGCGGCAGCCCGAGCTTCTCCGCCAATTCCTCCGGCGTCGGCTCGCGACCTATTTCGTGCAGCATTTGGCGCTGTGTGCGGACGATTTTGTTGATCGTCTCGATCATATGCACCGGAATACGAATTGTGCGCGCCTGGTCCGCGATGGACCGCGTAATGGCCTGGCGGATCCACCAGGTCGCATAGGTCGAGAATTTGTAGCCTCGGCGATACTCGAATTTATCGACCGCCTTCATCAGGCCGATATTGCCTTCTTGGATGAGGTCCAGGAATTGAAGGCCGCGATTGGTGTATTTCTTGGCGATGGAGATCACGAGGCGAAGATTGGCCTCCACCATTTCTTTTTTCGCCTGGCGGGCCTCGCGCTCGCCTTTTTGCACCGTGTTGACGATCCGTCTGTAATCATCAATCGGGACACCCATTTCCTGCGACAAGCCGGAAATCTGCGTCCGCATCTTATCGATTTGCGTCGGCTCTGAGGCGACGAATTTTTTCCATTTGGCCGAGATGTCGGACACGTTTTCCGCCCAATCGGGGTCCAACTCGGTGCCGAAATAATTGTCGAGGAAGGATTTGCGCGGCACGCCATGGGCCTCCGCAAGACGCATTAAGCCGCCTTCCAAGCCCATCAAGCGTTTATTGATCGTGTAAAGTTGCTCCACCAGAGTCTCGATACGCGCGTTGTTGAGATGCAGCTTTTTCAAATTATCGATGATGCCCGTCTGCAGCTTTTCGTAATCGGCGGCGTCCTTGGGGGTCAAACCATTACCTTCGATCCGGCGTTTCACGAGTTTTTCCTGCAAGCTGCGATACTTTTGGAAATCTCCTGCAACGCCGTCGAGAATGGTGGTCACGCCGTCGCGAAGTTCGGCTTCCATAGCGGACATGCTCATCGCGCCGCCATCGTCAAATTCGTCTTCGTCTTCATCCTCTTCGGAAGCGCCTTCTTCGTCTCCTTCAGCTTTCGCCTCTTCGTCTTCGCCGTCGGGATTTTTCGGCGCGTCGTTCGCCGGCGTTTGGCTCGCTTCTTCCGGCGCCGCAACCACCGGCTTTACACCTGGACGGCCGGGAATGTTCTGCATCTCGCCAGGCGGACGCGCAGAGTTGTCGACGACGCCGCCATTCTCGGCCGCGTAGGTCGCTTCCAGATCGATGATGTCGCGCAGCAGCACGCGCTCGTCAGCCAATTCCTGGCGCCACACCATAATCGCTTCAAAAGTTAGAGGGCTTTCGCACAACCCCCGGATCATAGCGTCGCGACCCGCCTCAATACGCTTTGCAATGGCGATTTCGCCCTCTCGGGAGAGCAGCTCCACAGAGCCCATTTCCCGCAGATACATGCGTACTGGATCGTCGGTGCGGTCGTAGCGGTCGGATTTAGTCGCGCCCGCGACCGCCGTGGTTTTGGTCGTTGTTAGAGCTTTGCTCTCGCCTTCGGCTGAATTGTCGTTGTCTTCCACCTCGTCTTCGCTCTCGACGACGGAAATGCCCATTTCGGTCAATTGCGCCATCGTGTCTTCGATTTGCTCGGAGTTCACTTCGTCGGACGGCAAAACTTTGTTGAGTTCCTCATGCGTGACATAGCCGCGCGCTTTGGCGGCCTTGATGAAACGTTTTACGCTCGCGTCGGTCAGATCCAGAAGCGGCCCATCTTGGCTCTCCGGCGTTTCAGCGCGCTTCGTTTCGGTCTTGCTCATTCAAATTCTCCGCCGTCGCGGCCGCCCAAACGCCGCGCGAATTATCTATGCCTCTGACGTGTGATCTGCGCCGTCTGACGCGTCTTGCAAGCGTGTTTTCATGGCCTGTCGTTCCGCCACAAGCCTTTGACGCCGCGCCCACTCCGCCCTTTGCTCCTCGACTCCGTCAGCAGAAGCGAATGCACCGCTCGTGCGCTCCGCCTCGTCTCGCAGAGCCGCAACAGTCGGAAATCGCTCCAGTGCGGAGAGCCATTCTCGACCTTCGGCTGTTGCGAGGTCGACGGGCTCCGTCAATGAACATTCTTTGAGCAGTTTCTCGGATCGTGTGCGGCCAAGGCTTCGTAAATGGGACGCAACCGCGCTACGGTCAAGCGTTTCGCGTGAATCCAGCACATCTAAAACAGCATCTCGCAGCGCAGAGATGTCTTGATCTTCAAAATATGCAATCGCGAGTTGATCAGAACCGGCTTCCAACAGCGCGGGCGAATCGATCGCTCTTGCTAAACACTGCAAGCCGGCCAGCTTAACCGGTCCGATTGCGCGATTGACGCCGGCTCGAGGGCGGCGTTCATCCTTATGCTTTCGCCCGCCCTGCCCCGCAGATCGAAAATGCTGAAACAAGCGGTCGCGCAGCTCTCGGCCATACGCAGCCTTCACGCCAGTGTGCTGAATGGCCTCCACACACGCATTGAGGCGCGCCTCCAGGCCCGCCCGGCGCTCTGGGGTGTTCAGGGGCTCAAAATTGAGTTCGCGCGTCCATAGGAGGTCGACAAGCGGTTTTGCAGCGACCAGAGCATCCTGCATCGCCGTGGCGCCATTGCGGCGGATCATGTCGTCCGGATCCATCCCATCCGGCAGGAGGGTGAAGAATAAGGATCGCCCGGGCTCCAAATAAGGTAAGGCGCGATCCACCGCTTTATGCGCGGCGCGTACGCCGGCGGCGTCTCCGTCAAAACACAAAATAGGTTCGGGGCCGACGCGCCAGAGCAAATCCAATTGTTCTTCCGTCAGCGCTGTACCCAGCGGCGCAACGCCCGTGCCGATCCCCGCTTCCGCCAAAGCGATGGCGTCGACATAGCCTTCCGTGACCACCAAGCCGCGTGACAAGGGCGTCCCAGCGAGCGCACCCGTGCCGATCGTCGCTAAGGCCTCGCGCGCCGGACCATAGCGATAGAGCACGCGACCCTTATGGAAGAGGCTCGTTTCAGGCGAATTGAGATATTTGGGCTTGCCCTCTGGGTCGATGGTTCGGCCACCCAGTGCGATCGGCCGGCCGGAGGGATCCAGAATTGGGAAAATAATCCGATTGCGGAACCGATCATAAGGCGGCTTGTCATTCTCTTCGATATCAATCGCCAGACCCGCGGCGACAATGTCCTCCGGCGTTGCGCCAAGCTCGGTCAGATAATCGAGAATGTTGCGCCAACCCTCAGGCGCGAAACCGATGCGATGGCGCGGCCAGGCGTCGGGTCCCAGCCCGCGGCGCTCCAAATAGTCACGGGCGTCTCGACCGACCGGCGCGCGCAATTGATCTTCAAAAAACTGCGTCGCCGCTTCCATCCATTCGAGCAGAGATTTGCGCTGCTGAAAAGCGCGGACATCCTCTTCGGAGCCCTTGGGGATCTCCATGCCTGCTTCGCCGGCGAGACGCTCAACCGCCTCCATGAAGGAGAGCTTCTCCGTTTCGATCAAAAACGTGATGACGTCTCCGAACTTTCCCGACGAGAAGCATTTGAAGAACCCCTTCTCATCATTGACGTAGAAGGATGGCGTTTTTTCATTAGTGAACGGCGATAGGCCCGCCCATTCCTTGCCTTGCTTTTTGAGCTTCACCTTCCGTCCCATCACGTCGGACGGGCGGATGCGGGATTTCAGCTCGGTCAGAAAGGCGTCAGAGATTCGCATGGGCTTTCACGCGTTAACCCTAGCGGCTCAAAGGCGCAATCGCTAGCGTCCTTAGACGGCCTACGGCTGTGGAAAACGGATTCTAAGCGGCAATCAAAGGAGCAATTGCTTCACAACGGCGCTCGCTGCGCCGCTTTCGACGCGTCCCGGATAGCGCGCTTTCAATTCGCCAATGCATTTACCAACGTCTTTCAGGCCGGTTGCGTCTAGATCAGCGACAACTTGCTCCGCGGCCAGACGGATTTCGTCGCACCCCATGGGTTTGGGCAGGAAGCTGCGAATGACCTCAAGCTCCTCGCGTTCTTGCTCGGCGAGTTCTATGCGGCCGGCGGCGTCGTACTCGGCGGCTGATTCTTCGCGTTGCGTCGCCATTTTCTTCAAAATGTCCGCAATATCGGTCTCTTCACAGCCCCGGCATTCATCTTTTTTGCGCGCTGCAGCGTCCCGGTCGCGCACCGCACACATCACCAGGCGCAGGGTCGCCGCGCGGACTTCCTCAGATGCGGATTCCGCTTCTATTAGGGCCTTCTCTAGGGATTTGCGAAGACCCACACAGGTCTTCTTGTCCGCTTCGGACGGCATTGCATCGAGGGGCATATGAGGCCTATTTCTATCCAAGGTAGACTTCGGTTCAGTTTACTAACGCGGTCTTTGCTTGACGCGCGCGCCCGGACGTTCCTACTTCCCGACCAATTTGGCCGTGTGGTTCGAGATCAATTACCATCTCTTCATCTTCTAGAGCGCGACACCTATGACTTCCAACACTTCCAATCAAGCCCCTAACAACACGTTGACGGAAACCATATCGTCCGCGACCGGAGCGCTGGCGTTAGCCGACGGACGTGTTTTTTTCGGTCGAGGGTCCGGTGCGACAGGAATTGCGACCGGAGAATTATGCTTCAACACAGCTGTGACGGGTTATCAAGAGATACTCACAGATCCGTCCTACGCGTCGCAAATTGTGATGTTTACCTTTCCGCATGTCGGCAACACGGGCGCCAATGCGGAAGATCATGAAGAAAGCGCGCCCCCAGCGACAGATGCGGCGCGCGGCGCTGTCTTCCGCGCGCACCCCACCCCGCCGGCGAATTGGCGCTCTGAAGATCATTTTGGCGCATGGCTAAGACGGCGCGGCGTTATCGGCTTATCCGGCGTCGATACGCGTGCTTTGACCCGCCACATCCGCGAGAGCGGCATGCCGAACATTGCGATCGCCCATGCGCCAGATGGCGACATAGACGTCGATGCTCTTGTAAACGCGGCCAGAGCGTTTTCCGGCTTGGCGGGAGCTGAACTCGCCGCAGGCGTGACAACAGACCAAACATTCGACGCCAAGGGCGGTCTTTGGAGCCTCGACAATGGTTTTGACCGCGCCGAAGACGCACGGCTTCATGTCGTGGTCGTCGATTTCGGCGTGAAGCGGAACATATTGAGAAACCTGGCCCAGGCGGGCGTCCGCGCGACTGTCCTGCCCGCAGACAGCCCATCTTCCGATATTTTGGCGCTAAAACCCGATGGCGTCGTTTTGTCGAACGGACCCGGGGATCCGGCGGCGACAGCGGGCTACGCTCTTCCCGTCATTCAGGACCTCATCGCGGCGGATTTGCCTATTCTTGGAATATGCCTTGGCCATCAATTGTTAGCCTTAAGTCTCGGCGCCAAAACGAAAAAAATGCCGCAAGGACATCACGGCGCAAATCATCCGGTAAAGGATCTTGAGACAGGAAAGGTGGAAATCGTGTCCATGAACCACGGTTTCACCGTGGACGCCGACACCCTGCCCAAAGGGGTTGAGGAAAGCCACCGCTCCTTATTCGACGGCAGTAATTGCGGTCTGAAAGTCTCGGGAAAGCCGATCATTTCGGTTCAACATCACCCCGAAGCCAGCCCAGGTCCTCAGGATTCTTTCTACGTGTTCAAGCGCTTCGCCGACTTGATGGAAACGCAGTCCGCCTAGCGGTGAACGCTTTACCTAAACGGCCAGTCATGCGATAGCACGGCGCTCCTATTCGGGCGGTTAGCTCAGCTGGTAGAGCATCTCGTTTACACCGAGAGGGTCAGCGGTTCGAACCCGTTACCGCCCACCACTTAAACCCATTGAAAGCATTGAAGTTTTGGGTGACGGCGGTGCGCCAAGGGAGAGCGGCCGCCGCCGCGTTGTACTCGCCAATTCAATTAAATTCGCGCGATGAAGGCGCTTGTCGTCGTCGGTTGTAGGGGCCTATACGGTTACAAAGTTCGCTAAAGCGACGAGACCCGCGGCAAAGCGCGGTTTATAACTGGGAGGACGCACCTTATGACCACGACGCAACGAGCGGTTTTCATTCTTTCTTTCTTTTGCGTGACGTCGGTCGCGATGGTTTATCTGTTCATGCAGATTGGTCTCGTGCCCTACTGGCGGGGGCTTTCTGGTTCGGAAATTCAAGCGTGGTGGGCGGGACCTTTTCGACGCTTCTCCCTCATGATGCCGCTTGTCCATCTTGGATCAATTATCACCACCATCGCCGCATTCATCCTATTGCGCCGCAAGGATTTCTTTCTTTGGCTGATCGCGCTCCTTGGATTGCTGGTCTGCCAGGGCTTCAACTTCGGCGTCTACGGACCAAACTTTAATCCAACCCTGCAAGCAGGAAATCTTGAAGACGCGGCGGCTCTAGCGGCCTTCGGCGATTGGGCGCTCTATCACGGCGTTCGAACGGCTGCGGCGTTGGTTAGCATGGTCGCAATGATCATCATTTTCATTAGAGCGCGCGCATAGACCAGTCCTCTAGTCTGGTCTCGCCCTCCTCTTCGTGTCTTGATCGCCGTCGAATAGGATAAGGACGATGCGACTAGAGCGCGCGATTAATATTGCTGACTTGCGAACGCTCGCGAAACGGCGCCTGCCGCGTATGGTTTTCGACTATATCGACGGCGGCGCGGACGACGAGATTACGCTTGAAGGGAATGTCGCGCGCCTGCGGGAATATCAAATCTATTGGAAAACGCTCGTTGACGTTTCCAAGATCGATATGTCGACGCGTATTATGGGCGTCGACGCGAAACTGCCCTTCTTTATCTCGCCGACGGCCGCGTCGCGGTTGTTTCATCCGCGCGACGGCGAGCACGCCGTGGCCCGCGCCGCACGCGAGGCCGGCGCGATCTACTCAATTTCCACCTTGGGGTCGGTCTCCATTGAAGATATCGCCGAAACCTATCCCGGTCCGAAATGGTTCCAAGTTTATGTCTGGCGCGACCAAGACCTGGTCGGGGGCATACTCGATCGCGTTCGAGAGGCGGGATAGTAAATTGATTTCTCGGATCGCGCTCGCGATTTCCGGCGACTGTGGCGTCGACCGTAAGAATAAGACCGGTAAATCCCGCCTCTCGAACGCGATCGAGTATGCCCCCGACCAGGTCTTGGTCGCGCCAGACA